>DXIJ01000131.1 GCA_019112945.1 Candidatus Monoglobus merdigallinarum
GGCTTTCAGCTTGCTTAAATATTATAGTATAAGTTAATCGATTTGTCAAGAATTTTTTTTACCCGACAGAAACATAAAGACCGCAACCGCTATTATTATTGCATACCCAAGCACGCTGAATACATCGGGCAGCTCGCCAAAGAGCAAAAAGCCCAGCATTGCCGCAAACAGTATCTGGGTATAATCAAAGACCGATATCTCTCTTGCCGGTGCGTATGAATACGCGGCTGTGACAGAAAACTGTCCGCCGGTCGCGGCGAGGCCCGCTCCGATCAGGCTCAAGACCTGCCAAAGCTCCATCGGGTGATAGTCAAACACCAAAAACGGCAGCGTCACAGCGCACGAGAAAGCCGAAAACGCAAACACTATAAACGCGCTGCGCTCGCCGCGCTTGCTGAGAAGCCTTACAAATGTGTAGGCAATTCCCGCACCCATTCCGCCGAGCAGACCGACCAGGCTTGCCGCGCTGAAACTTATGCCCGTCGGCTTGATGATAAACAAGGCTCCCAAAAACGCGGCGGCCACAGAAAACGCCTGCAAGGGTCTTACCCGCTCCTTTAGGATAAAATACGAAAATATAACGGCAAAAAACGGCGACAGCTTATTAAGCATCGTAGCGTCTGCCAGAACCAAATGGTCGATCGCATAATAATTTCCGAGTATTCCCACCGTCCCGAAAAACGCCCTTAAAAACAGGTAAGGCAGATTCTTCTTTTCAAATCTGAATTTTTCTTCAGTGCGCATAAGCATTACCGAAGAGAATATCAGCGCAATAAAATTTCTGAAAAAACTTTTCTGCACCGACGGCAAATCTCCCGCAAGGCGCACGAAAACATTCATCAGTGCAAAGCAAAAAGCAGATATGATAATGCAGATTATTCCTCTTGTCTTATTGTGTTTCAAGTTATTTCTCCACCCGTTTTAATTTTTACCAAATGCTCAGTCTCTCTTCTTCGCTGCGGTACATACCGTCGCCGGGCTTTAAACGGTACAATTCGATAAACTGCTCAAAGTTTGAAAGCACCATATTCACCCTAACCTTATTGGGTGCGTGCTCGTCGGTCGACAGCAGCATTTTAGCATAGGTATCGGTGCACACTGTCCGGTATGTTCTGGCGTACGCCTTGAACAGCTCGTCAAGGTTCGGGTTGCCCTCTCCGGCGATCTCAAGAACACATGCCATAGCCCCGATATCAGCTATATTCTCGCTGAGCGTCAGCATTCCGTCCACCGTATAACCGTCCATTACCTCTATTTTGTCGTATTCAGACACAAACTTTCTGCATATCTCGTTAAACGCTGTGAAATCTTCTGCTGTCCACCAGTCGTTTAAATTACCGTTTTTATCAAACTGAGAACCTACATTGTCAAAGGCATGGGTTATCTCATGAGCTATAACAGTGCCGATACCGCCCAGGTTTGTTTCAAAGCCGGCGTTAGGACTGTAGTACGGAGCCTGCAGGATACCCGCCGGTATCACTATACAGTTGTTGGCGCGGTCGTAATACGCATTGACCGACTGCGGATAAAGGCTCCAGCTCGATTTGTCAACAGCCGCATTACTGTTTATAAGCTCTGTGTTCTCACGGCTTCTGAGCCTGTTATAGTCGATTATATACTGCATAAGGCTGCCGCCGTCATCAATGCTCCGCACATTAAACGCATCGTTTTTATAGCCTATTATATACTCGGGGTACCCGATCCTGACAGATATTGCCCGGAGCTTTTCCACCGCCGTCGCTTTTGTCTGTTCGCTCATCCAGTCAAGCTCTGATATACGTTTTTTAAAGGTCTCGATTATCAGCGCAGCCAAATCTTCGATCTCCTTTTTGGACTGGGCAGAGAAATAACGCTCCACATACTCCTCTCCAAGCTCCATACCCATCAGGGACTGTGTAATAGACACCGCATAGGCGCTGGGCGCGACCTTTGACTCAACGCCGCTTATCTCATTTATATAATTCTGATGCGCATCAAACAGTTCCGAATTAAGGTACAGCGACGAATAGTCAAGCACGGCAGCCTTAATATAAGCCTTGATAACGTCCAGGTTCTCAATCGTCAGCACTGAGTTTATCGTATGCGCAAGCTCCTCGTCATATACGATAACGCTGTCAATCCGGCTGTAGCCGAGCGCGCGCAGATAATTCTCAAGATTTATGTTAGAGAACAGATTGTTTATCTCCGATTTCGTATATACATTGTTTATAGCCACAGGGTTATCCCAGTCGGCTTCGTCCATTGAAGCCTCCGCCAGCCGTATACATAGCTTTGTGACCTCGCAGGCCTTTGTCATGGCGCCGGGCGGCGAATCTCCGGCAGCGATAAACAAAGTAGTAATATAGCTTCTGTATGCGTTTTCTACCTCCTCATAGTCCCCGCTTTTTATAACTCCGGTCTCTATGCCGGTATAGCACGCTTCAAAGGTAATGCGGTACTTGGAGGAATCGTTGAAATCGCTGTTTACACTTATTGGCAGTATGGAATGAAACCCTGCTTTTTCAAGCTCCGCCAAAGCATAGCTGAGCTCGGCTATGCTGTTTACGTTATCTATCAGCTCAAGGTACGGCTCTATCGGCTCAAGGCCGACTTCCTCTCGGTATTTTTCGTTTGCCGCCGCACGGTAGATATCCAGTATCTTCTGCTCGTTGCTGCCCTTTTCCGGAATATTCCCTACATAATAGTCCGTAATTATATCGCCGATTATACTCTGTATCCTGTAGGCGTTGTTCTGAGCTATCTGCTCTGCATTTGACCACTTCGCATAGCCGTCGGGCAGCTGTGTTTCCGACAGCCACTGCTCGTTGACATAGGCGTAATAATCCGACTTATAGAGGTTATTGGCGGGCAGTGAATTTTGATACTCAACAAGCCGGTCCCTGACAATAACGAGCTGTTCGTATATCATATAATCCTCTGCCCCGATGGTTCCGTCACCGTAGCCGCGCACAAATCCGGCGTTTTTAAGCCTTAAAATATCGCCCGCCGCCCAGTCCGGAACGTCGCTGAACATACTTCCGTCATCTTTATCTGCGGGCAAATCATCGTTCGCGAGTATTCGGCTGATTATTGCAAATACCTCGACCCTGGTAATATAATCATTCGGGTGCAAATATGCGTCATCGGAGCCGTTTATCACACCGAGAGATACGGCGATACCCAGACTGTTTAAAAATTCCGGGTCGATCTCGTCATAATCTCCGAATACACTAAGGTCTGCCGGCATCACCGCTTTAAGCTCGTTGCCGAGCGCACTCACAAGGAAATATACAGCCTGAGCGCGCGTCACATAGTCACTGTCTGCAAGCGGCAGCAAAACCGGCGCTTCTTCATCAGGCTCCTCTGTTTCATACGCCGCGCTCTCTCCCTGCACAACAATCCGTCCGGCAGGCTGATAAAGCATATCCCGTAAGCTCTGGCCGTAAACAAAATCAGGAGCCGAGACAAAAACAAACACAATAGCCGTCATAAACAGCGAAAGTATTCTCTTCATACATCTCAACTCCTAAATGTTCAGTTTTTAAGTTTTAATATTGCGTATTATCTTCCGCCCTTGGTAACAGTACGGTTTATAGCACTGATAAGAGCGATTATCGACGCATTGATTATATCATCATGGATACCAACGCCCCATGTGACGTTGCCGTATGCGTCGGACAGCCCGATATAAGCGCAGGCCTTTGAGTTAGAACCCGTTCCTATAGCGTGCTCCTCATAAGTCTCTATCGTATACTTGCCCATCAGCATCTCGCCGAAAGCGTTGTTAACAGCGTCAAGGCGGCCGTTGCCCGAGCCTGTCAGAACGTCTATCTTGCCTCCGCGCTCTATCGAAATATGCGCGATTATACCGTCTTTCTGCTCAAAATGAGCCTCTGTCATACGCATCGGACTTTCAATATTGACGTATGTATCTTTAAATATATTAACGATCTCGTCCGGCTGAAGCTCCTTATGCAGATGGTCTGACACACCCTTTACCAAATAACCGAAATCCTCACGCATCTTCTTGGGGATGTTAAACCCAAACCTCTGCTCCATCAGATATCCGATTCCGCCTTTGCCCGACTGGCTGTTTATGCGGATAACATCGCCCTCGTACTCTCTGCCGAGGTCTTTTGGGTCAAGCGGCAGATACGGCACAGACCACGTGTCCGACTTGCCGTCCTGATGATACTTCATACCCTTGGCTATTGCGTCCTGGTGCGAGCCCGAGAAAGCCGCAAACACGAGCTTTCCGCCGTACGGCTGACGAGGATCAACGCTCATACCCGTAAGTCTTTCATATGTTGACACGACCTCCGGCATATTCGAAAAGTCAAGTCCCGGATCAACTCCGTGGCAGTACATATTAAGCGCCAGGGTGACAACGTCAACGTTTCCTGTCCTCTCGCCGTTTCCGAACAATGTACCCTCGACCCTGTCGGCTCCGGCAAGCAGTCCCAGCTCGGTATCGGCAACGCCTGTGCCTCTGTCGTTGTGCGGATGCAGTGAAAGGATTATATTCTCACGGCATTTTAAGTTCTCGCTCATATACTCTATCTGGCTGGCATAAACGTGCGGCAGTGACATCTGCACGGTGACCGGGAGATTGATGATAACTTTCTTCTCCGGCGTCGGCTGCCATACATCGATAACCGCATTGCACACCTCGAGAGCATACTCGGGCTCTGTGCCCGTAAAGCTCTCCGGGCTGTATTCGAACCTGAAGTTGCCGTCCGTCTCGTCCGCCAGCTTTTTAAGGAGCTTTGCGCCGTCAACAGCTATCTGCTTTATCTCATCCTTTGACTTTCCGAACACCTGCTCCCTCTGTGCCAGCGACGTTGAGTTATACACATGAACTATCGCCTGTTTCGCCCCGTCCAGCGCTTCAAACGTCTTTTTGATTATATGCTCTCTTGCCTGGGTCAGCACCTGGATAGTCACATCGTCCGGAATGAGTTTATCTTCTATAAGTCTGCGAAGAAAGAGGTACTCCGTCTCCGATGCCGCCGGAAAGCCGACTTCAATTTCCTTAAAGCCCAGCTTGCATAGGTACATAAAAAACTCCAGCTTTTCATCAAGGCTCATCGGAACCACCAATGCCTGATTACCGTCGCGTAGGTCTACACTACACCATATCGGCGCTTTTTCGATCGCGTCTTTTTCTGTCCATTTGAGTGAT
>DXIJ01000016.1 GCA_019112945.1 Candidatus Monoglobus merdigallinarum
TTTATAATTTTGATGGTAATGGAAGAAGAGTTTTATTTATAAATTGAAATCAAAGGTGCAGGAAGTGAAACTAATGTTTTAAAGTTTAGATAAAATAGAGATATTTTACTTGTTTCTTTCGAGCATCTATAAGGTATAAAACAAGATTTTGTACCGCAGTTGAGAATAAACACAAAGCACGGTGACTGGTAACACCGTTACGGAGGTGATGCGATGTGTGTATATCTCATGATTTAGTTGATTCACATTCAGTTGCACTCGTATCTGTCTCAGTAGATAAATGCGAGTTAGATTAAGAAGCATCTCTTGAAAGAATAGAGTACTTTAACTCGAGTAGTAACCATTTAATCTTTCTCTGCTTGAACAAGTGTAAGGGCTTTGATAAGATTTGAAATGTAATTTAGAATTTGCCAAGAATGATTGTTTTCTTATAAAAATATTTGTGAAACGACTATTAAAGAGGGTGGCTTCAAGCTACCCTCTTTTTAATGCTTGATTATCAGCAAATAAGCTCATCTCAGACCAATCTTGAGTTTCTGCATTGCCTAATCACGGTTTAGCTAACCAAATAACAATTTTGGTTAGTGCAAACATCGGTAGGCGAACGCAAAATAAAAACTTACACTTTATCACAGCAGTTGAACAGTCGCAAAAAGGTGATAGTGTAGCTTGCCTTTTTGCGAAAAGGTGGAGCAGCGGCGCAGGCGACAGTTTTTGTACTCTAACAAAAACGGAGCAAGCAAAGCTCGCTCCGACGCAGGTACGCAGGTGCAGTGAAAGCTGAAAGTTTAAAGTCTATGGCAAACTATTCTGTGCGACACTCCCTCAACTCCGCACCTGCGTCAAAGCAAGCTGCGCTCGTTCGTTTTTGCTCTCTTCGCAAAAAACTCACCCGCTTCGCTGCTTTTCCTTTCAAACAAAAGTCCGCTGTGCCGGGACTTTTGTTTGGTTAAGTTATATGCCGCAAACCTACCGAGGTTTGGGTCAGCACCTTTTACTAAGCGCTGGTTTTACAATACAGCAGTTCTAATCTCTATTCCCTAAGCCCTAATCTCTACGTTCTCCTACCGCAGTTTGTGTTTATCCCCAATTTTAGGATAGCTGACAATACCGTGCAGCAAACATACCTGTCACTATCCTAATCACTACGTTCCAAGCTCCAACGTAGTTATTGATACTTCATATGCGGTTTTGTTCAGTGTCTCAAATTCGTTCAGCTTTTTTTGATATTCTCTGCTCTGGATCCTGCCGTTTATTATTATATTTGTGCCCACCTCCAAGTCCTTTGCAAACTGCGCATTTATCCCCCAGGCTATACAGGGAATATAATCGGATTTATTGTAAAACCTGTTTACCGCTATCAGTATATCCGAAATTTCTCGGTTTGACGGCGTTGTCCTGTATGTAGGCTTTTTGCATAAATAACCGTTTAAATAAATTTGGTTGGGATTTATGTCTGTTTCATCAAACTGCTCCTTGCTTAAATACTTTATGCTTTTGGCAAAAACCGTGAGTATCAATTTGTTGCCCACACCTGTGTAGTTGTTGTATGAACGGTACTGCCCGGTTATCTTTACGAAATCTCCCGGCACAGGCCAAAAAGCCCGGATAAGCTTTTCGGATATGGTGATCGGTATATAATCCTTTCTGCTGCTGAGCCGTCTGACTTTAAGTTCGATGTTGTAATATTTTTCCCCGTAAAGCTCGTGTGATATCTCAGGCTCACCGGTAACAGTCCCGTGCAGTGTAACTATGTTGTTATTGTAATTGCTGCTTTCTCTAAAGCTGTTAATCATTATTACCCTCCGATTGATCATTATTTGTGCTGTATTGCATTCCGTTTGCGTCTATTTTATAGTTGTCTTTGATGATAAGCTCAGATACCGGTACTATTTCGTACCCGTCGCCGGTCAGCTTGTCGAGTATCTTCGGCAGCGCCTCCGGGGTATGCTTTGCCGCGTTGTGAAACAGTACAATAGACCCGGGTTCCGCCTTGGAGACGACTCTGTCATAAATCTCGTCAGCCGACAGATCTTTCCAGTCAAGACTGTCAACGCTCCATTGTATGGTGTAATATCCGCACTCCCTTGCAGCTCCGACAACATCATTGTTATAATCGCCGTACGGGGGTCTGAACAGATTTGGTCTGACACCAGTTACAGCCTCGATCTTGCTTCCGCACTCATCAAGCTCCTGCTTCATTTTCTCGGTCGAAATCTGGGTCATGTGCGGGTGTGTGGCCGAGTGGTTCATTACCTCGTGCCCTGCATCCGACAGCTTTTTCACTGCATCGGGATATTTGTCAACCCATTCGCCCACAACAAAAAATGTAGTTTTGATATTCCGCTCGCCCAGTATATCGATAAGGGTTTCCGTGTCCTCACAGCCCCAGGCGGCGTCAAAGCTTATTGCAATTTTTTTCTCATCGGTATCCACACAGTATATCGGCAGATCTCTCTCCTGTGTATTCAGTACGCTCATCGCCTCACTGTTTTTGTTTACGTGCCCCATAAGTATCAGCGTAAAAAAAGCACAGATAAAAACCAATAATATTATGCTGATTTTTTTGTCAACAAGCCAAACCCTCATAGTTACACCTCCTGGATAATTTTATGTTTTCCGTGCGTAATATATTCTTTTATTTTCCGATATTTTGATGTTTGCACAGATTTAACCGAGTTTGAGTGTGATGATATTATAACATCGAGCGTAACTGCTCCTTGAGCTCTGAGAAAAGTATGCCGGGCAGAGATAGAATGATTTGTTTACAAATATTAATAAAAACAGTCGGCACAGTGTTTACGCTGCCGAATGTTTTTGTGTTTGCAATTGCACAAATAATGTGCTATAATGTCTTAATGCAAGGAGTTTGAAGGTTTATGATAAGAATAATGTTTGTCTGTCATGGCAATATTTGCAGGTCGCCCATGGCAGAGTTTGTTTTAAAGGATCTTGTAAAAAAGAACGGCATATCAGATTTGTTCTATATTGAATCTGCGGCGACCAGCTTTGAAGAGATAGGCAACCCGGTGCATCCGGGAACAAGACGCAAGCTCAGCGAGGTTGGCATATCCGTAAAGGGCAAGCTTGCTCAAAAGCTTATCGCGTCTGATTATCAAAAGTTCGATTATTTTGCAGGCATGGACGGATACAACATAAGAAACATGAACAGGCTTTTCGGCGGCGACCCGGAGGGAAAGGTTGTAAAGCTTCTGCAGTTTGCCGGTGATGATTCCGATATTGCGGACCCGTGGTATACCGGAAATTTTGATGTTACATATGATGACGTCTTAAGGGGCTGCCAGGGTATTATCAAGATGTTTAAAGAGGATAAACTGTGATTATTTAAAATTAGGAGGCTTGATCTATAATGGAATTTGTATGCTATAAAAACTGTTCAACCTGCAAAAAGGCACAGAAGTGGCTTGATGAAAACGGTATCGAGTACATCCTGAGAGATATCAAGAGTGAAAAACCGACGGCATCAGAGCTTAAAACCTGGTATAAAAACAGCGGACTGCCGCTTAAGAGATTTTTTAATACCAGCGGTATGCTTTACCGTTCTCTTGGGCTAAAGGACAAGCTTAATGCTATGACGGAGGACGAAATGCTGGAGCTGCTGGCGAGTGACGGAATGCTCGTCAAGCGGCCGATTATTGTTGACGGCGAGAGAGTTCTTGTCGGATTCAAGGAGGACGCATGGAGCGTGCTGATTTAGTAAATTTTATATTAGAAATGGATTTGGTCAAGTATGTCCGGCAGAAATAAAAGTTATAAACTGAATGTACGTTTGGGCCGCGGAAGCTACGGTACGTTGTTTTGTGAACACTGCAGCAAGCGTCTGGGTATAATTCTAAACAAGGATTATAAGTATGTATTTTTTGTTTTTCTCTGCAATTGCGGGAAAGAGGTCATTTTTCAATCCGACAAAAGGGATCATAAAACCAAAGATGATTTGTACGTTGATATTAAAGACGGTACCGTCAAATGCAGGCGCTGCGGAAAGGATTTGTTTTATATTGACGAAAGCAAGATAGTAAACTTTGGTTTTCATATTATTTGTGACTGCGGCAAGGAGTATAACAGAATTCACAGAGGATTTATGGGGAGAAAGGTTTGAATAGGTGCTTTAGTATGAAAAACATTGTCCTTGGGATATTGGCGCATGTGGATTCCGGAAAGACCACATTGTCTGAAGCTGTGTTATATAAAACCGGCTGTTTGAGGAAGCTGGGACGTGTAGACCACAAGGATGCCTTTTTGGATAATCATTCAATAGAACGAGACCGCGGCATCACTATTTTCTCCAAGCAGGCGGTTTTTGAGTACGGCGATACGGTCTTTACCCTGCTTGATACTCCGGGGCATGTTGACTTTTCGCTCGAGGCCGAACGTGCGCTGCAGGTTCTTGATTATGCCGTGTTGGTTATTAGTGGCTCTGACGGGGTGCAGAGCCATACAGAGACCATATGGAATCTGCTCCGTAAATACAAGGTTCCGGTGTTTATTTTTGTCAATAAAATGGATTTGACAGGTGTGGATAGAGAGAGCCTGATGAGTGAGCTGAAGCAATCGCTGAGCGAGAACTGCGTTGATTTCGTTCAGGATAGCGACAGCTTTTTTGAGGCTGTGGCTATGTGTGACGAGAGTTTGCTCAACAAATATATAGAAGCCATGAGTATAAGCGACGGGGATTTGAGAGAGGTTATCTCAAAGCGTGCGGTTTTCCCGTGCTTTTTCGGGTCTGCGCTGAGGCTTGAAGGGATCGATGAGCTTCTTGAAGCACTGGCAAAATACACATTAATGCCACATTACAGTGATGAGTTCGGTGCAAAGGTTTATAAGATTGCAGACGACGGGCAGGGCAGCCGTTTAACGCAATTAAAGGTGACCGGAGGGACTTTAAGGGTCAAGGATACTATTTCCGGCACGAGTAAGACCCGCGAAGCCTGGACAGAAAAGGTCAATCAAATACGCATATATTCCGGCGGAAAGTTCAAAACTGTCCCGGAAGCCGCTGCCGGAGTTGTGTGCGCGGTAACCGGGCTGAGTAATACCTATCCCGGAGAAGGGCTCGGGGCTGAGGCCGATTCATCAAAGATGAATTTGAATCCGCTGTTGTCATACACGGTCAGGGTTTTGAGCCGGGTCGATATCCATACGGTGGTACAGTGCCTGAGAGAGCTGGAGGAAGAGGAGCCGCAGCTGAATGTCGTCTGGAATGAGCAGCTGCAGGAAATTCATGTTCGGCTAATGGGTGAGATTCAGCTGGAGGTTTTAAAACAGATAGTTTTAGATAGGTACGATATCGATATTGAGTTTGTAAGCAGCGGTGTTGCATATAAGGAGACTGTTAAAAATACAGTTGAGGGCGTTGGACATTATGAGCCGCTGCGGCATTATGCAGAAGTGCATTTGCTGATAGAGCCCGGAAAGCCGGGCAGCGGAGTACAAATTTTTTCAAGGTGCAGCGAGGATAAATTAGACAAGAACTGGCAGAGACTGATAATGACGCATTTGGCCGAGAAGCAGCATTTGGGCGTCCTGACCGGCTCGCCTGTTACCGATATAAAAATTACGCTCGTTTCAGGACGCGCGCACAAGAAGCACACCGAGGGCGGCGATTTCCGGCAGGCAACCTACAGAGCGGTGAGACAGGGGCTTAGAATGGCTGAAAGCGTGCTGCTTGAACCGTGGTATGATGTGAAGCTTAAGGTTCCGGCAGAGTGTACCGGCAGAGCAATGACAGACCTTCAAAATATGAACGGCGAAATCGACCCGCCTATGCCGGGCCCGAATTTCACGATACTTAGCGGCACAGTGCCGGTTTCGCAAATTATAGATTACCAGAGTGAGGTTTTGGCTTATACGGGCGGAAGAGGCAGCCTGACCTGTATTCCGTGCGGCTACAAGCCGTGTGTTAATCAGGCTGAAGTCATTGAAGAGATAGGATACGACTGTGATGCCGATGTCGAAAACACCGCCGATTCTGTGTTCTGTAAACATGGCGCGGGATTTAATGTAAAGTGGGACGAGGTCTACGAGTATATGCACCTTGAAAGTGAATTGAAAAAGAACGAGGATTTGGCGCCGGTCAATCCTAATGCAAAGCGCAGAACAATTTCTGCAGCGACCGACAAAGAGCTGCTGGAAATTTTCGAGAGAACATACGGCGCTGTCAGACGTGAAATGCACAATCCGCTTAAAACCGCAAAAACCGTATCGGACAGCGATAAAAGGTACAGGCCTAAAAAACGCAAAAATAACGGTGAAGAATTTCTGCTTGTGGACGGTTATAATATTATATTTGCCTGGGATGAGCTCAGGGATCTGGCAGAGTCAAATCTTGAAATGGCGAGAACAGCACTGGCTGATGTCTTGTGCAACTATCAAGGTTTTAAAGAATGCGAGGTCATTTTGGTGTTTGACGCCTATAAGGTCAAAAACAATCCCGGGGAGGTAGAGCAATACCGAAATATTAAAATTGTATATACAAAAGAGAGTGAAACTGCCGACACTTATATTGAAAAGACAGCGCATAAGCTCAGCCGTGACAACTATGTGCGCGTCGCAACATCGGATTTTGCCACTCAGATGATTATACTTGGTGACGGCTCATTCAGAATTAGTGCACGAGAACTTAAAGATGAGATCAAAGCTGCGCAGGACGCCATAAGGAGTTATATTGACAACGAAAAGAACCGCAAATTTTCTACTATCGAAAGCCGCGTTCAGCTCCCTGAACAAGATAATTGATAAGACCTAAACAGTATCCATAATAAAAACATATCTGACCCGAAATCATTCGGGTCAGACCTTGATATTAGATTATTTATTGTTGACACCGCAGTACATCTTTGGTGTTGTTCTGTTTTGAATAGCGTCCAAAGCTTCACCGAAACAGAATGATACAAGTAAAAATATCTT
>DXIJ01000132.1 GCA_019112945.1 Candidatus Monoglobus merdigallinarum
GAACTCTGAGCTTTGCATCCAGGTTAGAAAGCGGCTCATCCATCAAGAATACTTTCGGTGTACGCACGATAGCACGACCGAGAGCAACACGCTGTCTCTGACCGCCCGACAGAGCCTTAGGCTTTCTGTCAAGCAAATGCTCGATACCAAGAATCTGAGCAGCTTCAATTACCTTTTTCTTTATTTCGTCCTTAGGAACCTTTCTGAGCTTGAGACCAAATGCCATGTTTTCAAAAACGGTCATATGCGGATAGAGTGCATAGTTCTGGAAAACCATAGCGATATCTCTGTCCTTGGGGACAACATCATTCATAAGCTTATCGCCTATGTAGAGTTCACCCTCTGTGATCTCTTCCAAGCCGGCGATCATTCTGAGTGTTGTAGACTTACCGCATCCTGAGGGACCAACGAAGATTATAAACTCTTTATCTTCAATTTCAAGGTTAAAATCTTTAACAGCCGTAAAGCCGCCGGTGTATGTTTTGTAAATTCCTCTAAGACTTAAATTTGCCATTCGTATGTGACCTCCTGATTTTGTATTTTAGCTTTTAGAATTACTAAATCAACTTTATGTATATTTTAACATAATTTCATAAAGAAAAAAAGAGTTTAATTGACCAAAATTAGATTTAAGATTTTAGTTAATTTGCATAGCAAATTTTTTTTACTTTAATATTTAGGGTAAATATACACAAATTTTATCTATTGACTTGATATATTTTGTCTTTGATAGTATAATGATATCTGCATAAATTTATTCTTGACTTAATGGGGGTTGATCAAATGATAAATGTTGGCGTGCTCGGCGCAACAGGCTATGCCGGTATTGAAACAGTAAGACTGCTCGCAGCTCATCCCGAAGTGAATATAAAAAAGCTGATTTCCCGAAGTTTTGCGGGACAGAAAATTTCGGACGTGTATCAGAACCTCAAAGGCATTTGTGATATAACATGTGAGGAGCTTGATATTGACGACGTCGCAGAGAGCTGTGACCTGGTTTTTACCGCACTGCCCCACGGCGCTTCAAAGAGCGTTATTCCCGAGCTTTTTGAAAAGGGTCTGAAAATAATCGACTTAAGCGGTGATTTCAGATACAACGACCCCGAAGTCTATGAAAAGTGGTACGGCGAAAAGCACTCCGCACCTGAGCTTTTAAAAAAGTCGGTCTATGGACTGTGCGAACTGCACAGAGAAGAAATAAAACGTTTTAGACTTATCGGAAATCCCGGCTGCTACACTACCTGTTCTATCCTGGCGCTTGCGCCGATTGTTGCATCGGGCAAGGCAGACAGCCGCAGCATAATAATCGACGCAAAATCCGGCGTTACCGGAGCGGGAAGAAGCGCTGCGCTGCCGAACCTGTTCTGCGAAGTCAACGAATCGCTCAAGGCCTACAAGGTCGCAGCGCACAGACACACCTCCGAGATCGAACAGGAGCTTTCTATCCTGGCCGGAGAGGATATACAGCTATCGTTCACGCCGCACCTTGTGCCCATGCAGCGCGGCATATTTGCAACCTGCTATATAAACCTTACCCAAAAACTCACAGCCGAAGAAGCGGTCGGGCTATACAGAAAGTTTTATAGCGGCAGTGAGTTTGTACGTATATATGACGCGGGAACACTGCCGGAGATCAAGCATGTTTCCGGCTCAAATTACGCCGCTGTCGGCATAGTGATCGATGAACGTCTGAACCGCGCAGTCATCGTTTCGTGTATAGATAATCTCATTAAGGGCGCAGCAGGACAGGCCGTACAGAATATGAATCTTATATGCGGACTTGACGAGGGTCTGGGACTGAGGGCCGCCGGAATGTATTTATAGGAGGAATTGTTTTGCAGGAATTGATAAACAAGGCAAGCACGCTCATTGAGGCTCTGCCTTATATACAAAAGTTCAACGGAAAGACAGTTGTTATAAAGTACGGCGGCAACGCCATGGTAAGCGATAAGCTGAAAAACAAGGTCATGGAGGACATAACCCTCTTTAAATATATCGGTATTCACCCGATACTGGTGCACGGCGGCGGCCCCGATATCTCGGGCGCGCTCAGCCGCTTCGGAATAAAGAGCGAATTTATAAACGGGCTGCGCGTGACCGATGAAGAAACCATGCGCATAGCTCAAATGGTGCTGATCGGCAAGACCAACAAGGAGATAGTATCGCTGCTGAACCAAAAGGGCGGAAAAGCTATAGGTATATCGGGAATAGACGATTCGCTTATGGAGTGTGAAAAGCAGTATGCCGAGGTTGACGGAAACAACGTTGATATAGGCTTTGTAGGCAAGATAACCAATATCAACAGCAATGTTGTGAAGTTTCTCTCAAACGACGACTATATCCCGGTCGTAGCGCCTATCGGCACAGACAAAGACGGCAACAGCTACAACATAAATGCCGACACGGTAGCCGGCGCTCTTGCAGTAGCCTTAAAGGCCGAAAAACTGATACTGCTGACCGACACCCCGGGTATTAAAAGCTCCCCTGACGCAGATGATATAATTTATGAGATAAACCAAAAAGAAATATATGATATGATAGAAAACGAAAAAATAGTCGGCGGCATGATACCAAAGGTCAAAGGCGGTCTTGAAGCGATACGCGGCGGCGTCAACAGCGTTCACATAATAGACGGCAGGATACCTCACTGCCTGCTGCTGGAGATATTCACCGACAAGGGTATAGGCACTATGATAACACGATAGCAAGCAATGAAAAACCGCCGCAGAGCCGCGGCGGTTTTTTGATGTAAACTAAAATATAAATTACACTAATTCCGGATTACTGAGCCGAAGGAGCGTCAACGGGACATACGTTTGCGCAGTTACCGCAATCTATGCACTCGTCAGCGTTAATCTCATACTTTGCGTCTCCCTCACTGATACAAGAAACCGGACATTCGCTTGCGCAAACACCACACTTAATGCAATCGTCACTGATCTGATAAGCCATTGTATTCACCTCTCTACTTAAATATTAATAATTATTTTTGCGATTTCATTATAATTCAAAATTTCATAATTGTCAAGTTTTTTGTAGATAAACTCTGTTAAATCTATTACATGATTTTATTTAATGCTTTTTACAAAACTTTATATATAAAGTGTATAATTTCCGATCATAACATTTACGGCCGCCCAAAACGGCGGCCGCTGCTTGCTTAAATATTAAAGTCTGTCGATCGCGTCCTTAATGCTCTTGCCCGCAGTCTTGCTGAACTTATCGACCTCTATCTTGTTCTTTGGACCGTGGGTCAAACAGCCTGCGCCGCCGACGCAGCCGCCGACACATGCCATACCCTCTATAAAGTTAACCTTTCCTATGCCTCTTGACGCCTTGAGCAGTGCGGTCCTGCACTCATCAATACCGTCGCACGAGACCGCATTCAGTTCAAAATCAGAGTTGCCCTGCTCTTTGAGCGCCTCCTGAACAGCTTCTGCAAGACCGCCGCAGCGTGCGAATATCCTGCCGAAGTACGAAGCACTTCCATAGAATGACGCGCTGTCAACATCTGTTTCCTCAAGACCGGTAAGGTCAATATCTCTCGAATCAAACAGCGCCTGAAGCTCCTCAAACGTGAGCGCACTGTCAACATAATCCTTTATCTCGTCTTTTCTTATCTCAGCTTTCTTAGCCGTGCACGGGCCTATAAACACTACTTTTGAGTGCGGATCTTTCTCCTTGATGACCTTGGAAATAGCAGCCATAGGAGATGGATTATGTGAAATATTATCTTTCAGCGTCGGGAAGTTCTTCTTAATAAAATCGATAAAAGCAGGACAGCACGAACTTGTCAGAAATCCCTTTTCGGCAAGCTCCTTAGCCTCATTGTATGCCACAATATCTGCACCCAGTGCTGCCTCAACGACCTGGTCAAAACCGAGCTTTTTAATACCGGTGACGACCTGCCCGAGGCTTATATTGGTATAATTGAACTGACCCGATATAGACGGAGCAATAACAGCGTAGAGGTTTACTTTCTCATCGCCTGCATACTGCTTGATCATATTAACAACTTCTATTATGTATGATTTATCAGTAATAGCGCCCCACGGACACTGGTAAACGCAGGCGCCGCAGTTGATACACTTGCTTTCGTCAATCTCAGCGGCATGGTCGGCGTTCATGCTGATAGCTTTGACTTTGCAGGCTTTTACGCACGGACGCTGGGTGTTGATAATAGCGCTGTACGGGCAGACTTTAGCGCACATTCCGCATTCAATACACTTCTCCTTGTCGATATGAGCCTTTTGGTTCTCGTCGAACGTGATAGCGCCGCGCGGGCAGACGTCCTCGCATCTGTGCGCCAGACAGCCGCGGCAGGTGTGCGTTACCTCGTAGCCTGCAACAGGACATTCGTCACACGCTATATCAAGCACCTCAATAATGTTGTCAATATTCTTGTGTCCGCCGCTTGCCATTCCGATACGCTCGGCCACAATAGCACGCTCTTTGTAAATACAGCAGCGCATTGTTGCCTTGTCTTTTACGATAGTCTTTGCTATATCATTAAAGCTGCTCGGCAGAGTATCATCAAATGTATGCCTTGCAACCTCGCGCAGTACCTTATATTTAAGATACTGAACCTTTGTATCAAATTTTCTTAAAATTGGCTTATTTTCATTATTCATAACGTTCCTCCATATATGAAAAATTAATAATAATTAACAACAACAGTTTTATCCATCTTTTCGAGTACAGCTTTAAGCTCTTCTATAACCTTTAATTTAATATTAAATGATATTGCCTCGTTTTTATGAGCGGTATTCTTTGCCCTGCCGGCGAATATGATTATATTTGTGGCCTCACGCAGCAGCATTCGCGCAAGTTCACTGGCAGCATCGTTCTGTCTGTTCCAGACCTTGAACATAGAATTGCTGCCGATATAATCATTCGCATAATCCAGGACTTTCGCCATTGTGATTATCCCCTCGGTAACGAGGTCGATTCCGTCTATAAATGAAGCCGGAGGTATTGACGGGTCGTCGTTTTGGTTTTTTGGAACAATCTCTTTTTTAAGATACCTCGCGGCAATCTTGGAGGTAGTTCCGCCGCATACAATATGCCGTCCCGGAGATGCTAAAAATTCCGACATTATTTTTTCGTCATCAGCCGGATCCTCCGGCGGTCCGAATGCCACGCTGCAATACTTGCGCTTTCTTATCTGAACAGCAAGTACGGTGGTATCATCTGTCGGCTTCATATCATACAGCCTGTTGCATTCATCGGCAAGATTGGAAGCTATTATCTTAGCTGTGTTCCTGTAGTCATAAGCGCCCTCCGCATAGGCAATAATATTCTCGCGCTGCCAGCCGTAGTTTAAAACGCGCTCTGCACCGGCGTACACTGCACCGTCACTCATTGCGATAAACACATCGTCATTTTTAAGACTTATACGCGTCTCAAAAATTTTCTTGCCGCCAATCTCACGCTCGCTCACCGGATACTCAAAATTTTTGCCGTCCCTCAGAAGAATTACCATTGGATTATCAAACTGAATGATCTCTGTCTCCGAACCTGAGGTAAAACGCATTATGGTAAACGTCGAATACGCAACACCGCGGTCACGGCAAACCGGGAGCGTTGCCGCTATCGTCTCCACACACTCGTCAATGCTCATCTCCTCAGATATCATTGTTGAGATGATTTTAGAGGTCAGCGTTGACAGAATACAGGCCTTAACGCCGCTGCCGAGACCGTCGGCAAGCACCGTGACAAGCTCGTCATTTTTGCGGACAATTTCGACATTGTCACCGCAGAGTTCCTCACCGACATGATTAAGGCTGACGTATCCAACATCGGTAAACAAATCATTCATCACTGCTGAGCGTCTCCTTTAGCTTTGTCAGAGCAATTTTTGTTTCGGCAGTGGTCTCGCCTAAGAGAGAAGCTATTTCCTGAACAACGCGCATCTGCTTCTTAACGACCCTGTCGGTTATTTCTACTGCACTTTTGCTCTGCTCTGCCTTTTGTTCACGCATAATCTCTTCATATGTCACGTCTTTCATTATGCTGATGATTATATTATATTCCGCGTCATATATGATTATCTCGTCTATATATTTGTTATACTTCTTTAAATATTTTCTGGTAGCTTCGCGGCTGTGATTTTTCTCATTCATCATTGCCAGCATATAGTCTGTTGGGTTCAGTATATCAACCACAGGCCTGTTTATAACATCAGACAGATGCTCGATATTCATTATCTGCCTTGCTGACTTGTTTATCTGCTGAATTTCCAATTTATCATTCAGAACCATAATACCGTTTGGAGTATTGTTTATAATCGTGTCCGAAAAAGACTCGGCCTTTTCTTTGAGGAACGGGAGACACATCGTCATATCCGCCTTGCCGTTTATAACAGCAACTGCCTTTTCACGGCAGGTCGGATATCCGCAGCTGCCGCAGTTGAGTTCCTGCTCCTTTGTCTTTTTGCCCATCTGCCTTAAAATCTCATCAACGGCGGCGCTGCCGGGCATACTGCGCCGTCTGTATTCGGAATCAAAACGCTTTTTCATATCCTCAGGCTGAGCTACATCAAAATCTGTCTCTCCGGCAGTCTTTCCGATAGTCAGACAGCTGCTGACATGAAATACGTTGTCATGCATCATAACGGGGCCGCCTATACAGCTGCTGCTGCACGCGCTCATCTCTACAAAACAGTTCTCTATATTACCGTCTCGTATATCTTCCAGTGCGTTGAGGCAATTTTCAACACCGTCCACACTGAAATAAGAAAAATCTTTCTGTAAATCCATGCTCTCTATTATTCCTCCGCGGGTCGGGAACCATCTTGCACGTCCGCCGCTGCCGCCGGGCTTTATGGTATAGTCAAATTCAACGCCCTCGCTCGACATCCAGCGGTTGAGTTCCTCAAACGTCAGAGCACAGTCAATATATTCCGGATATTTATCGACTTCGTCTTTTTTGGAAATACAAGGGCCGATAAATACAACGCGGCAGTTCTTATGCTTTTCACGGAGCAGCTTGCCGTGTGCCTGCATAGGGGAGAGCACCGGCGCAAGGTATGGAAGAACATCCGGATACTGCTTTTGTATCAGGGTATTCACACTGTGACAGCAGGAGGATATTATAACACTCTGATTTTTCTCTCTGATAATGCGCTCATATTCACGCTTGACGACTGTCGCACCGACAGCGGTTTCTTCAGCATCCTTAAAGCCGAGTTTTTTAAGAGCGGAGCGCATAATTTCAATATTAAGATTTTTATAATTTGCTATGTAAGACGGAGCAACCGAAGCATAAACATCCCCGCCGCCCGATATCAGTTCCCTGGCAATTTGCAGATCATCTCTCAGACGTTTTGCATTCTGAGGGCAGTACACATAGCATCTGCCGCAGAGGATACATTCCTCCGGTATGATCTCGGCATGACCGTTTACTACCCTGATAGATTTCATAGGGCAGTACCGAACGCATTTATAGCAATTTTTGCAGTTTGACTCCTTTAACTGAATACAGTTTTTAGCCATAATCCGCCGCTCCTTATTCCCCGGTGTATATAATTACAGCCGCAGAAAAATAATATATCTATTCTCCTTGATTATATAAGAAATACTCCAAATTGTCAATGAATTAACAAAATTATTTTGTAAAAATTTATGCCAAAAATATAAAAATAAAACACTTGACAAATTATATAATAAATGCTATAATAATTAAGCTGTGTGAGTTGATTAAGCCGGAGTGGCGGAACTGGCAGACGCCCGGGACTTAAAATCCCGTGGGATTAATTTCCCGTACCGGTTCGATTCCGGTCTCCGGCACCAAATATATATCGCGGGGTGGAGCAGTCTGGTAGCTCGTCGGGCTCATAACCCGAAGGTCGTTGGTTCAAATCCGGCCCCCGCAACCATCGTCGGAACGGACTTTGCTCCGTTCCGATTTTTCTTTGCAGAAAAATCAGTCACGCGCGCCGTCGTTCCTCCTCTTTCGTGAAAAGTCACGCTCAGTTCGCCTGTTCGTTTGTAAACGCACTCGCGCAGGCTCACAATCGCTACCAACTTTTCACGATATGGCGCCTTCGGCGCAACCAAAATCCCCTGCCGCTACTGCGTTTACGGATAAGTCCTGTAAGAACACTCGTACCACGTCTGAGTAAAGTTCGCTTTGCTCCGTTTTTCTATACAAAAAAACATCCGCCCGCTCCCTTGCTCCTCCTTTTGCCAAAAAATCCAAGATTTTTGGGAGCCACGGCGTAGACCGAGCATTCCCGTATCATTTGAGGACAGTTTAGTCACATTAAAAGCCTGTAGCCATAGCGGTTACAGGCTTTTTTTGAAAATTATCTCAAAATACGGACTGCCCAACGGCGCTTCAAACTATTTATGCGTATACAATCGTATGGGCGGTCTTTTTATTTTTACTTTAAATAAAAAGACTTTGCTTTTCGGTGTATTCTTTGGTATAATATAAACAGATAAGAATATTTACAAAAAATGTGGGTGGTTGTTATGGCAAAGACCTATACAATAGATGAAATAAAAAATATTGCCGTTCCTGTAGCGCAGCAGTACGGCGTAGAAAGGGTTGCTTTGTTTGGTTCCTATGCAAAAGGAGAGCAGAAAGAAACCAGTGACATTGATTTAATTATCAAAAAAGGAAACATAAAAGGCTATTTTGCATTTTGCGGTTTTGTCAATGCTTTAGAGGAACGGTTTGGAAAACATGTTGACGTTATTACCTATAACGCATTGGAAAAGTCTATGATAAAAGATATAGTCAATGACGAGGTAGTTTTATATGAACGATAGAGATGTGATTATATTAAAAAAGATGATACAGTATGCAGATGAAATTGCAATGACAGTAGAAAAACTGGACTTGGATTTTGAAAAGTTTGAAACAGATTTTATTGCAAAAAATGCGATTGCTATGTGTGTTCTGCAAATCGGGGAACTGGTCGGAAAATTGACCGATGATTTCAAGACACAGTATCACAAAATGCCATGGCGGGATATTAAATCCATGCGGAACATTGCCGCACATAACTATGGCGAACTGGATATTGAGGTACTGTGGGAAACAGTTACAAGTGATATTCCTGAACTGAAAGCATATTGTGAAAACATTATAGCCGGAAAAGAGTAAGTA
>DXIJ01000133.1 GCA_019112945.1 Candidatus Monoglobus merdigallinarum
ATGAATTTCATTGACATTGCGGCGCAAAAAGGATATAATTGTATTGTATAATATAGGTTTTAACAGCAATAATTGTCGTTATATATAAATTTGTACTTGACATGGTCTTAATAATGTAGGATACTATTATATAGAATAAATTGATAAAGGAGAAGTTTATGAAGAAGCGTGATGATATCCATAAGGTTTTAATAATCGGCTCCGGTCCGATAATTATAGGTCAAGCCTGTGAGTTTGACTATTCGGGAACACAGGCGTGCAAGGCGCTGAGAAAACTTGGCTACGAGATCGTGTTGGTCAATTCAAACCCTGCGACTATAATGACGGATCCTGAGACGGCTGATGTGACATACATTGAGCCTCTGAATGTCGAAAGACTTACACAGATTATTGAAAAAGAGCGTCCGGACGCGCTGCTGCCTAACCTTGGCGGACAGTCGGGTCTTAATTTGTGTTCAGAGCTTGCCAAAACCGGTGTGCTTGATAAGTACGGTGTTGAGGTTATAGGCGTTCAGGTTGACGCGATAGACCGCGGTGAGGACAGGATAGAATTTAAAAATACTATGAATAGCCTCGGTATAGAGATGGCGCGCAGCGAGGTCGCGTATAGTGTGGATGACGCGCTGAAGATAGCGGATGAACTTGGTTATCCTGTAGTGCTGCGTCCTGCATACACTATGGGCGGCGCAGGCGGCGGTCTGGTCTATAACACCGAGGAGCTGAAGGTCGTTTGCGAAAGGGGCCTTCAGGCAAGCCTGGTCGGACAGGTTCTGGTCGAAGAGTCGGTCTTGGGCTGGGAGGAGCTTGAGCTTGAGGTCGTCAGAGACTCTAAGGGCGACATGATAACAGTATGCTTTATTGAGAACATTGATCCGCTTGGTGTCCATACAGGAGATTCATTCTGCTCAGCTCCTATGCTGACTATTCCTGAAGATGTTCAGCAGGAACTTCAGCGCCAGGCATATAAGATTGTTGAGGCGATAAAGGTAATAGGCGGAACAAATGTACAGTTTGCCCGTAACCCGGAGGACGGCAGAATAATAGTTATAGAAATAAACCCGCGTACATCGAGGTCTTCCGCGCTTGCTTCAAAGGCGACCGGTTTTCCGATTGCATTAGTCTCCGCAATGCTTGCCTCCGGATTAAACCTCAGTGATATACCGTGCGGAAAGTACGGCACGCTTGACAAGTACTATCCGAGCGGTGATTATATAGTTATCAAGTTTGCACGCTGGGCTTTTGAGAAGTTCAGAGGTGCAGAGGATAAGCTGGGCACACAAATGCGTGCTGTCGGCGAGGTAATGAGCATTGGAAAGACATATAAGGAAGCGTTCCAAAAGGCTATCCGCAGCCTTGAGATCGGACGCTACGGTCTGGGGGTTGATAAGTTTGCACAAATGCCGCTTAGCGAGCTGCTAAATCTCTTGAAAACCCCGAGCAGTGAGCGTCAGTTTATAATGTATGAGGCACTGCGCAAGGGCGCAGATGTCGAAGATCTTTACAATATAACCAAGATCAAGCATTATTTCATCGAGCAGATGAAAGAGCTTGTTGAGGAGGAAGAGGCGCTCAAGAGCTTTAAAGGAAGTATGCTGCCGGCAGATGTACTTAAAACCGCAAAGCAGGATGGTTTTTCAGACAGATATTTAAGCGGTCTCCTCGGCGTTGACGAGAGCGATATCAGAAAGGCGAGACTGAATGCCGGTATAGTTGAGGCATGGGAGGGCGTACATGTAAGCGGAACACAGGATGCTGCTTATTACTATTCTTCATATTCAATTGACAAACAAGCTCCGTCAAATAGCGGCAAGGACAAGATAATGATCCTAGGCGGCGGTCCTAACAGGATTGGTCAGGGAATCGAGTTTGATTACTGTTGTGTTCATGCGGCTATGGCGCTTAAAAAGCTGGGCTTTGAAACTATCATTGTCAACTGTAACCCGGAGACTGTCTCGACCGACTATGACACTTCGGACAAGCTGTATTTTGAACCTCTGACGCTGGAGGAGGTACTGAGTATTCATGAACATGAAAAGCCTGTCGGCGTTATTGCTCAGTTCGGCGGACAGACGCCGCTGAACCTTGCTGCGGAGCTCAAGCGAAACGGTGTTAATATCTTAGGTACTACCCCGGAGACGATAGACCTTGCAGAGGACAGAGACCTGTTCCGCGAGATGATGGATAAGCTTGGAATACCTATGCCGCAGTCCGGAATGGCTGTTGATTTTGCGGAGGCGGCGGAGATCGCTCAAAAGATAGGATATCCCGTTATGGTACGTCCGTCGTATGTGCTCGGCGGCCGCGGTATGGAGGTCGTGCATGATGAGGAGAGCTTGCGCGTTTATATGGAGGCAGCTGTCGGGGTAACTCCGGACAGGCCAATCCTGATAGACAGATTTTTGCACAACGCGCTTGAATGCGAGGCTGACGCGATAAGCGACGGTGAGAATGTGTTTGTTCCTGCTGTAATGGAACATATTGAGCTCGCCGGTGTACATTCGGGTGATTCCGCTTGTATTTTACCGTCAATGAACATTTCTGAGGAGAATGTTGAGACAATAAAGGAGTACACGCGCAAGATTGCAAAGGAAATGAATGTACGCGGTCTGATGAATATGCAGTATGCAATAGAGGACGGCAAGGTCTATGTTCTGGAGGCCAATCCGAGAGCCTCAAGGACAGTGCCGCTGGTATCAAAAGTTTGCAATATCCGCATGGTACAGCTTGCGACCGAGATAATAACCTCGTCTATAACAGGTGCAGAGTCGCCCGTTCCGGCATTAAAAGAGAAGAAAATACCGCACTACGGTGTAAAAGAGGCAGTATTCCCGTTTAATATGTTCCAGGAGGTTGACCCGGTGTTGGGGCCTGAAATGAGATCGACCGGTGAAGTACTTGGCATGGCTTCAAGTTTTGGTGAAGCATTTGCAAAGGCTCAGGAGGCAACACAAACCCGTCTGCCGCTTAGCGGAACTGTGCTGATAAGCGTTAATGACAGGGATAAGGCGGAGCTTTTGGATGTGGCACGGGGCTTTGTGGACTGCGGCTTTGGAATTATTACGACCGAGGGCTGCGGCAGGCTTTTAAAGGAGAATGGTATTGAAGCCAGCACGGTGGCAAAGCTCAACGAGGGCAGGCCGAATGTGCTTGATGTGATAACAAACGGCGAGGTCAGTATTGTGATAAATACTCCGAATGATAAAAAGGGTTCGGCAGATGACAGCTATATCCGCAAGGGTGTGATAAAGGGTCGTGTGCCGTATATGACAACAATGGCGGAGGCAAAGGCTGCCGTTTCCGGTATAAAAGCAATGCAGCAGCAGAAGTTCGGAGTAAAATCCCTGCAGGACTTCCACAGAGAAATAACGGAATAGATAGTTAAGACGGATTGCCGGGTACATCCCGGCAGTCCGTTTTTTGGAAAAATCAGGAAATATATTTGTTCTTATATTTAAACCTTTGTGAATATTTTTTAATTTAAGGGCAATAATATTTATGTAATTTTTAAATAAGATCGGATCAGGACCGCGTGCTGACAAGCGGCGCGGTTTTGCGCTCTGTCAGCCCGCAGGGAGGCGCAAAGATCCAATCAAACTTTGCGGGCAGAAAGGCAAGGGGATTTGTATATGGATATAATCGCACTGATTTTGGTGATTATCGGCGGAATCAACTGGGGTCTTGTCGGAATATTCGACTTTAATCTCGTGAACTTTTTGTTCGGGGAGTTCAGCATGATAAGCCGCATTATATATACCCTGGTTGGCCTCGGCGCGCTTTGGAGCATAACATTCTTTTTCAGAGATGAGATCCTGTCGCGATTCAGAACAAAAGAGGCGTAAACAATAAAAAAAGCCTGCCGCACGGACAAGGACCGGCGGCAGGCTTTGTAAGCTTTAAGGCTTATACATAATCAGCAGACGCTGCTGTTATCTTGAGCAGCCGCATGAGCAGCATGAGCCGTTATCATCTGATGATAAATTGCTTGCTCCCGAGGGCGGGAAAAATTCATCGATCGGGAACCTTATGCTGTTAAACAATTCACATGGCTCCTGGTCTGTTGAAGATGTGCAGTGCTTTTCGGGGATACAGAAATCGACCGCATCGACCAATATCTGTACGTTTCTCTCTATCCTTACTATAGAGAAGATACCGAGGCTGACAAGTACCTTTTTAACATTATCCGATACAACGAGCTCCTCGCCGTAGCATGAACAAATATTTGAAGGTATAGCAACAGCGCTTTCGTTGCAGCAGCAGTCGCTCTCTGCAAGTCTGGCAGTGAGAGCGATCGGGTCAACCACCTCAACCGTTACTTTAGGCAGATTGGTCGTCTTCCAAACGTGCTCAATCTCCTCGCCGGGGTCAAGCGTTGACTTGAAGCTCTTTGTCTGACCTTCGCTTCCGTAAAGAATAATGCGCTTATCATATGTTACAAGACCATGGATTTCTTCAGGATCGCACATGCCTGCAAAGGCCTCGATAGTTACGTCAATAAAGTATTTTATATCTATTGAATAGTAGCCTGAGTTGTAAAGTACCGGCTCGATATCAGTATAGACCCAGATTATCTCAGCCTTTTTAAGCTTTACGTTTATTGAGTTTTCAATTATCTCCTGATTGCACGGAGTAAAGTATACTCTTGCGTCAACAATACAGTTACGCTCTCTGCATGCGTCATATACCTTATCTACACTTATACATATAGGGTCTGAAAAGTCCTCGGCACGCCTCTCGGCACCTATGGTGTTTTCGAATGCAGCGTCAAGAGCGTTGCCTTGTGCGTTTACGTCTTCAGCCGTGCAGCCGCAGCTTTCATTGCCGCGCTGTCTGCGGCAATCGTTTTTATTACTCATAAT
This sequence comes from Candidatus Monoglobus merdigallinarum, assembly GCA_019112945.1. Lineage (GTDB taxonomy): Bacteria > Bacillota > Clostridia > Monoglobales > Monoglobaceae > Monoglobus > Monoglobus merdigallinarum. Next base: position 4,857 of record DXIJ01000133.1, read on the forward strand.
ATATCCTCCTATATTTCTGATTTGGTTTGGCTTAATATGCCGTTTCAATATATCTTACGATG
>DXIJ01000134.1 GCA_019112945.1 Candidatus Monoglobus merdigallinarum
GTGGTTTTTTTTGGTACTTAAACTTTAACACAAAAAGTTTCTATTCGCTACTTTTTTTCTTACATATTTTGTTTTCGGCTTCTATTTCAACAAAATATGTCCGTGTGTAACATATCTATTGTAAACCTACACATAGCTTTGGGCAATCCGTAAATTCCTCTTGAAATTTTATTTCTTATATGATATAATTAATAAAATTCTACAGTTTGGAGGATCATAATATGAAAAAGCTGACAGCTGTGCTGGTTGTCTTATGCCTTGGGCTTTGTATAACGCAAACCGCATTTGCGGCGGCTCAGAGCATCGTTATAAACGGTACTGCGGCGGAGATCCCCGCAGACATGGGCGAAATTATCGAGCAGGACGACAGAACCTTTGTCCCGATCAGATTCGTCTCTGAAGCTATGAACAAGACCGTAAAATATGACGATAACCTTAGTGCGGCTCTTATCCTGGACGGAGCTGATATGTACATTATCCAAGAGGGTTCTACCAATATTTACAAAATAAGCGATACGGGATCAACCGCCGTTACACCTATGGACACATCGGCTTTTATCAAGCAGTACGATGTCGGCGGCCGTATGTACATACCGATAAGGTTCTTGGCTGAAGCTTTCGGCTATGTTGTTGGCTGGGATGAGGCAACTCAGACAGTCACGATCGATTCGCAGCCGGCGCAGTAATCAAAGATGATAATTTGCGGCGCAGCAGGAATGCTGCGCCGTCTTTATGCAGCAAAAACACAATTCAGAAAGGTATTAAAAATGATATATAAAAATCCGGTTCGGCGCGGCTTTTATCCTGATCCATCGGTTATCCGCGTCGGAGACGACTACTACATGGTTAATTCATCGTTTCAGTATTTCCCCTGTATCCCGATCTCACACTCTAAGGATATGATCAACTGGACTACCATAGGACACGCAATATCTGATCCAAGCTTTTTAGACCTGTCGGACATAAAAGACTCCCATGGCATTTGGGCTCCGGATATACACTATGACGAGACAGAGCAGCTGTTTTATATTACAGCTACTCTGAGACTGAACGACCGTCCGGGCGAGAATTTTCCGGCACGCTGTCAGCTGCTTATGAAATCACGCAAACCGGAGGGGCCGTATTCAAAACCTGTCAAGCTCCCGATAAACGCAATAGATCCGTCATTATTCTTCGACAGTGACGGGAAAAAATATATGATAACGGCAAAGGGTGCAATAGCCCACGAGCTGAATAAAGACTGCACAAAGCTGATCGGCGAGCCCAGAACCGTATGGGCGGGCACCGGCGAAAGATGCTCCGAGGGACCGCATATTTTAAAGCACGGCGGTTACTATTATGCCTATGTTGCAGAGGGCGGTACAGGCTACGGGCACGGAATAAACGCCGCACGCTCAAAAACGCTGTTCGGTCAGTATGAGGAGTGCCCCTATAATCCCGTAATGCGCCAAAAAGACCCCGAAAAGCCGATACAGAGAGCAGGGCACGGCAAGCTTATCAAAGACCAAAACGGCAAATGGTGGGCGTATTACCTCTGCGGACGGCGCAACGGCGGCAACTTTACCACACTCGGCAGAGAAACTGCTCTTGACCCCGTCAGGTGGACGGAGGACGGCTGGTTCCTGATAAATGAGGGGCACGGCCCCAGCGAGACACAGACCGCCCCGGAGCTTGACCCCTGCGGCGGAGAGGACGGTAATTTTTTTGACGGCTTTACCGGCAGCAAATTCCATCCGGAATGGCAATTTGTCAGAAACCCCGATTATTCGGCCATATCATTAAACGGCGAAAGCCCGAACCACCTCAGGCTGTACACTGTGCACGGGCAAATGAATAAGCTGGCGGCAAAAAATATTTTAGTTCACCGCGAGGCTGAGCTGAGCTGCTGCGCAGAGACCAAGCTGCGCTTCTCTCCGGCTGAGGGCACATATGCAGGCCTGACCTGCTATTACAGCACTAACACCTACATTCGCTTTGATGTGACAAAGAGAAACGGTAAAAATGTTATTGAGCTGGTGACCAACAGGGGCGGCGGAGAGACCTGTGAAGCCGAGCGGGCTCTGAGCTTTGACCAGCTGTACCTTAAAGTTTCGGTTCGCGGACAATCGCGCAGGTTTTTATACAGCACGGACGGATGTGATTACACAGAGCTCTCAGAGATAAGCCCCTGCACCTTTCTGTGCGATGAGGGTGTACCCGGCGACAGAAAGCGGCATACCGGAACAATGACCGGCATATTTGCGCTTGCCGACCGGGATATCAGGATCCCTGCCGATTTTGATTATTTTAAGATATCGGTAGGCGTATAATAACATTAAGTTTTTAACAGGAGTGATAAAATGGGATTTATTTACAGAAAGCAAATGCCATCGGCGGAACGCTTAAAAGAGATGCTGCCAGTACCCGAGTGCTGCGCCGAAAACAGGCTGCGTAGGATAAAAGAGCTTGAAGACATACTCGCCGGCAGAGACGAACGTCTGCTGCTTATCATCGGGCCGTGCTCTGCAGATAATGAGGATTCTGTGTGTGAATATATCACGCGGCTTGCACGTGTCCAGGAGGAAGTAAAGGATAAGATCATGATAATGCCGCGCATCTACACTAACAAGCCCAGGACGACAGGCGACGGCTATAAGGGAATGATGCACCAGCCCGACCCGCACGAGGCGCCCAACGCCTTTGACGGCATAAAAGCAATACGCCATATGCACATAAGGGCTATGAGCGAGTCCGGCTTTGCAGCTGCGGACGAAATGCTCTATCCGGATAACCACCCGTATCTTGATGATATTCTCGGATATGTTGCCATCGGGGCGCGCTCGGTCGAGAACCAGCAGCACCGCCTCGTCGCAAGCGGGCTTGATATGCCCGTTGGTATGAAGAACGGTACCGGCGGCGATACCGGCGTTATGTTCAACGCGATATACGCTGCGCAGCACGGGCACGATTTTATTTATCAGTCACACGAGGTAGCCTCTGACGGCAATCCGTACGCACATGCAATACTGCGCGGCGGGATCGACGAACGCGGACGCAATATCCCAAACTACCATTATGAGGATCTGCTTCGCATCGCCGGAGAGTACCACAACCGCGGATTTATGAACCCGTCAATAATCATTGATACAAACCACAACAATTCCTGCAAGCAGTATGAGCAGCAGCCGCGTATCGCCTCAGAAGTCCTGCACAGCATGAACTATGAACCTCTGCTGCGCCGCATGATAAAAGGATTTATGGTAGAGAGCTATCTTGAAGACGGCAGCCAAAAGATAGGCGATGACATAGTCTATGGCAAGTCGATAACCGACCCATGCCTCGGCTGGGAAGCTACCGAGCGCATGATTTTCCACCTTGCCGAGCATTTGATATAATAAAAGGTGCTGTAAAAAAGCCCGACATATAAAATGATTGCGTATG
>DXIJ01000135.1 GCA_019112945.1 Candidatus Monoglobus merdigallinarum
CTTTTGGGCACATATACCTCTTTCATTGTCCGCGGGTCTATACCCGTATAATACATACAGGTCGATATGCTGCCCGGCGTCGGGTAAAAGTCCTGTACCTGCTCGGGACAGTGTCCGATGTCCCTCAGATATTCCGCAAGCTTTACCGCGTCCTTTAAAGTGCACCCGGGGTGCGATGACATCAAGTACGGGACAAGGTACTGCTCCTTACCCAGCTTTTTGTTTATATCATAATACTTTTTGCGGAAAGCTTCAAAGACACTGTGCTTTGGCTTTCCCATATACTTTAGGGTGTTGTCCGAAACATGCTCCGGCGCGACCTTGAGCTGTCCGCTTACATGGTATTTTATAAGCTCATACAAAAAGGTCTCGTCCTTGTCCGCCATACAGTAATCAAATCTTATCCCGCTTCTGACGAACACACGCTTTACCTTAGGGAGCTGCCTGAGCTTTCTTAAAAGCCCGATGTAATCACTGTGGTCGGCGATAAGGTTTCTGCAAGGCTCCGGAAACAGGCACTGCTTACCTCTGCATACGCCCCTTTTCTCCTGCTCCCTGCACGCCGGCGCCCGGAAGTTTGCCGTAGGTCCTCCGACGTCATGGATATAGCCCTTGAAGTTTTTAAGGCCTGTCAGCAGCTTTGCTTCGGCGATGATAGACTCATGGCTCCTTGAAGTCACAGTCCTGCCCTGGTGCAGCGTCAGTGCGCAGAAATTGCAGCCACCAAAGCAGCCGCGGCATGAGGTGATAGAAAACTCGACCTCCTTGAGCGCGGGTACTCCGCCCTGTTTTTTATATACGGGGTGATAAGTCCTCGTATACGGCAGGGCGTATACATCGTCAAGCTCCTGCTGCGACAGCGGCTTTGCCGGAGGGTTTTGAACAAGATACCTGTCTCTGTCAAGCTGCACAAGCGGCCTGCCTCTAACATAGTCCTGCTCCTCATACTGCATCCTTGTTGCCTCGGCATACTTTCTGCGGCTTCCGCATACTTCGCTGTATGACGGCAGCAGCACGCCGTCATACGGCAGCAGTGCCTTGTCGCCCTCAAGATACGCCGTTCCGCGAACGCCCTTTATCTCTGAGACCGGTACCCCTGCCGCAAGCAGCTCGGCCGCCTCTGCTACCTGACGCTCACCCATTCCGTATATGAGCAGGTCTGCCCCGCTGTCTATAAGTATGCTTCGCCTTACCCGGTCGCTCCAGTAATCATAGTGCGCAAACCGCCTGAGGCTTGCCTCTATCCCTCCGATAATTATCGGCACGTCCCCGTACGCCTCGCGTATCCTGTTGCAGTATACTATACACGCTCTGTCCGGACGCTTTCCCGCCTTTCCGCCCGGGGAATACAGGTCTGTGTTCCTGACCCTTTTGGCGGCGGTGTAACGGTTGACCATCGGATCAATATTGCCGGACATCACCAAGAACCCGAGCCTCGGCCTGCCCAGACGCATAAAATCACCGGAGCTCCGCCAATCCGGCTGCGCTATTATGCCGACCGTATACCCGCTGTGCTCCAGCACCCGTGATATTATCGCGTGGCCAAAGCTCGGGTGGTCGACGTATGCATCGCCGATGACATACACAAAATCAAGCTGCTTTATCCCGCGTTTATTTAAATCATGTTGTGAAATAGGCAAAAAATTATCCATAAGAGTATTATAACATTGTATATCTTGTTATGTCAAATCATATTGCAAAGATTTTTAATTTGTTGTAAAATAAGCTAAGTAATCGAATTTTTCTATAGGAGAGCAGTTTTATGAAAAAATATAACGGCGCAGTATTTTTTGATTTTGACGGAACTCTTGTTGACGAAAAAGAGCATATCTATATACCTACAGACGAGACAAAGAGGTCGATCGAAAAGCTCAAAAGCAACGGATATATGACCTGCATAGCCACCGGGCGCGCACGCTGCTACATTCCGAAAACGGGCATTGATTTTGACTGCTATGTGACCTCCAACGGCGCATGCGTCTCTGTAGACGGCGAGTATATCCTAAACGATACCATGGACAGTGCCGACCTGTCCGAGCTCATTGATTTTTTTGATAAAAACGATTACGGGTACATAATCGAAAACGATACAGAATGCTACTACAGCAAAACGAATCAGGACAGCTTTATCAGAATGATGGAGAATTTCAACATAAGCATGAACTGCTTTTTGCCGTTTGACGGCAGGGCGGACAGAATAAACGCAAACAAAATGATGTTTACATATAATGACGACAAGTCCTTTTGCGAGCTGAAAGAGCGTTTCGGAGACAAGTACAACATCACAAGGCACCGCTCAAACCCCTCCGGCGACCTTGTAAAAAAGCAGACCAACAAGGCGCAGGGGATCCGCGCGGTTGCTAAAGCCTTTGACCTTAGCCTGAGCGACACCTACGCTTTCGGCGACGGAGAAAACGATGTCGAAATGATAAGCGCAGCCGGCAACGGGATAGTCATGGGCAGGCACGCCAAGGCTCTTGAAGCCCTGCCTGCATACATTACCGAAACCGTAATAAACGAGGGCGTAACTCTGGCACTAAAAAAATTCGACTTGATATAGCCTTGCTTTCACGGTATAACGAATACAGGCGGGAGGTGCGGCATAAAATATACAAAAATCCTGTTTTAAGAGGTGATTGTATGTTTAAGGCCGTAAATCTTAAAAAACTTTTGATATCCCTGCTTATACCGTTTCTTGCGGCACTCCTGGCTCAAACGCTGAGCGGAGATATTAAGAGTGTTTATCAATCATTAAATCAACCGCCCGGCTCGCCGCCCGCATTGGTGTTTCCTGTCGTATGGGCGATCCTTTACCTGCTGATGGGGCTTTCGCTGTATATCATATCGATATCCCGGGCACCGCAGCAAAAAAAGTCGTTTTCGTATATCGTATTCGGCACGGGGCTGCTGTTTAATCTTTTCTGGCCGATTCTGTTTTTCAGATTCGGGCTGCTGAATTTTTCGGCCGTCTGGCTCGGAGTATTGATTTTACTCATCGCGCTGAATATATTTGCGTTCTGCAGGATAAAAAAAGCGCCCGGGATTATGCTGCTGCCCTATCTGATATGGTGTCTTTTTGCTTTGTATTTAAACATCGGCGCCGCCGTCTTGAATTAAAAAACAATATACTTTAAGAAAAAAGGAGAACAATTATGAACGCAGTTCTAACAGTTATGGGAATCGACAAAACGGGAATTATTGCAAAGACAAGTACGCTGCTGTACGAAAACAACGTTAATATTCTCGATATTAACCAGACGATAATGCAAAACCTCTTTACAATGGTCATGCTGGTTGACCTGAGCGGCTCCGCCCTTGAATTTGGCAGGCTTGCCGAGGAGCTCGCAAAGCTCGGGGAAGAGCTCGGCGTTGAGATAAGGATCCAGCACGAGGATATTTTTAACTCTATGCACAGGGTTTAAACCTTGAAACTCAACAGCTGATACGGAAAGGAAAGTACAATGATCAATATAAACACAAAAGAAATCACCGAGACAATTAAAATGATTCGTGACGAGCACCTGGATATCCGCACTATCACAATGGGTATCTCACTCCTTGACTGCGCTGACGAGGATCCAAAGGCCGCATGCCGCAAGATATATAACAAGATAACCTCCTGCGCCAAAGACCTTGTAAAGACAGGCGAGACGATAAGCAAGCGATACGGTATTCCGATCATACATAAGAGAATATCTGTCACACCAATATCATTAGTTGCGGCGGCAAGCAAGACTGACGACTATGTACAGTTTGCAAAAACGCTTGACAAAGCTGCCTGTGAGCTGGGAGTCAACTTTATCGGAGGGTACTCGGCACTTGTCTACAAGGGCTACACCGAATCGGACAAAAAACTTATATCCTCTATACCCGAGGCTCTGTCCACCACAAGCTGCGTATGCTCATCGGTCGGCGTTGCTACCACAAAGGCAGGCATCAACATGGATGCGGTAAAGGAATGCGGCGAGATAATCAAGAAAATGGCGGATATGTCAAAGGATGAGGATTCACTCGGCTGCGCTAAATTTGTTGTGTTCGCAAACCCTGTGGAGGATAATCCGTTTATGGCAGGGGCGTTCCACGGCGTTGGCGAGGGGAACGCGGTCATCAACGTGGGCGTGAGCGGCCCCGGAGTTGTGAAAAAAGCGATAGAGCAGATAAAGGGCGCAGACTTCGGCACCCTGGCAGAGACGATAAAGAAAACCGCTTTCAAGATAACCAGAATGGGGCAGCTTGTGGCTAAAGAAGCCTCAAAAATGCTTGACGTACCCTACGGAATAGTCGATCTGTCCCTTGCTCCCACACCCGAGATAGGCGACAGCGTAGCCTATATCCTGGAGGAAATGGGTCTTGAAAAATGCGGCTGCCACGGAACCACCGCTGCTCTCGCACTGCTGAATGACGCTGTCAAAAAGGGCGGCGTTATGGCCTCGAGCTATGTAGGCGGACTGAGCGGCGCGTTCATACCGGTGAGTGAGGACGCAGGAATGATATCGGCTGCAAAGAGCGGCACTCTCACGCTTGACAAACTTGAGGCTATGACCTGCGTATGCTCTGTCGGGCTTGACATGATCGCCGTCCCGGGCGACGTCCCGGCCTCGACCATATCGGCGATAATAGCTGACGAAATGGCTATCGGCGTTATCAACCAAAAGACTACTGCCGTCAGGATTATCCCGGCGAGCGGGAAGTCGGTCGGCGATACGCTTGAGTTCGGCGGACTGCTGGGCGCGGCTCCCGTTATGCCTGTGCACAGCTGCAGCAGCGAAGAGTTCATAAACCGCGGCGGACGCATACCTGCTCCGATACACAGCCTTAGGAATTAACGGCAGCTGAAAGACCGGTTCTGGTTAAGCACGAACCAACACTTAACTGCCATAAAACAGGCAAAAGCGGACCGGAAGTTTATATGCTTCCCATCCGCTTTTTCTGCGCCCGGCGAAGCTGATTAACTAATACTTCCCGCATTCCGGTGTTTTGAAAAAAGGCGGCTGTGTAGTGCTTTATATAAATCAAATCATTCGGCTTTAAGCTCAACATTAATATCTCCGTTATTGGCAGATACGTTCAGCGTTTTTTCTCCGCCGTCTTTGTTTTTCGGCAAGTTGCTCTCACCTTTTTTGATTTCCGATTTTATGGCAAAATCATCATAGCCTCCGGCAATCGTGCCTGAAATATCCCCGTTCTTGACAGTTAAATTTATGGCCTTTCCTGCACCTAAGCCGTCAAAGGCAATATCCCCTCCGTTCGAGGAAACGCTTACGCTTCCGGCTACATTCAGCGGCACAAGCGATATATTTTCGTTTGTTGTTGACAGCGAAACTGTGTCTAAAAGCGCGTCCGGTATATGCAAAAATATTTTTCGGTTTTCAGCAGATGGCTTCCCTCCGATATAATCTGTCCAAGTCTTGCTGTCTGCACTTGTCATCGTTAATACATTGTCGTCCGAAACTGTAATCTCATAAGTTTCTTTGCTGTTCTCAAAATAATCAATGTGAATTTGATCGTCCTCCGATACCGACACTTCAATTTCTCTGTCCTGTACATCAAGATCGATTTCTTTGATCTGTATATCCGGCGTATAGCTTCTTTTCTCAAACGGTTCGCCGCTTTCCGAGCAGCCCGCAAAAATA
>DXIJ01000136.1 GCA_019112945.1 Candidatus Monoglobus merdigallinarum
ATGAGGGCTATGTCGCTATCGCTAAGGGCTTTGGGATAGTGAACGGAAGCCCGGGCAATTTGTTTGAGCCGCAATCAGAGCTGACGCGGGCAGACGCCGCAATAATGATATATAACTATCTTGCAAGATAAGTTTTGCATAACAAAAGCAGCGATGTATCGCAAGTCATAAGCGATACGCCGCTGCTTGTTTTGTTGTATATCTATTCAAGATAAATATCGTCATCAGTCACCGGTATTTCACCGTTTTCAGATTCATATCGTGCAATTTCTTTTTTTATCAGAAATTCTATCATATTTGTCATTGTCCGCGATTCCGAAGCTGCAATCTTTTTTATCTTAGCATGATTTATCGTGTGGGGCCTCAGTGTAAACTGTGTTCGTATAACAGCCATATAATCATCTCCTATGATATCATAATCAAAAAATAACCGCTCCTGCCGTGAAAAGAATTACTTAAACTCATTTCCGCATTTAGGGCAGACTATTCGAAATCCCTGCGCATGGTTTTTCGGCGTCGAAAAGCGGGTCTTGCACACCGGGCATTTGCAGTAGCGGTAGTTTGCTCTGTCCTTTGAGAAGAAGTCTGCGGCTTTATCAAAAAGTTCAAGGAATATCCTGTTTTCCCGCGAGCGTGCGAACTCCTTGCGTGAGAGAAATCTGTATATAAATATAATATCAAGAACGATACACACATATTGCAAAAAGAAAAGACGAAACAGGCGTGACAGCAGCGACAGGGCAAATGAGCTCACGATAAGCGCAAGGCCGAGCTTGTCAAACCCGTATCTTCCCTCCATAAATTCCCGAAGCTTTTCCATTTTGTTTCACCTCAACACAACTTTATCATATTTTTGCGGAAAATTCAATAAACTTTGTGTGAACAAATAAAAAATATTGGATTAATAGTATTGTAATTATTGAGAGTTTGTGGTAAAATACCGATATCCGGGAATAAGAGCGGAGGGATATTTAATGATAAAATTTACAAAAATGCATGGAATCGGAAATTGCTATATATATGTCAACTGTTTTGAGGAGGAGGTCTTTAATCCTTCAAAAATGGCAGAGTTTGTGTCGGACGTACATTTTGGTATCGGCAGTGACGGGCTGGTCTTGATAATGCCGTCCGACAAAGCCGATTTCAAAATGCGTATCTTTAACGCCGACGGCTCCGAGGCAGAGATGTGCGGAAACGCCGTAAGATGCGTCGGCAAGTATGTATATGACAACAAGCTCACCGATAAGACTGATATCACGGTCGAGACTCTGTCCGGGATTAAGGAGCTGGAGCTTGATGTTATAAACCATGAGGTCGTATCCGTTACGGTCAGCATGGGCAAGGCGGAGCTTGACCCTAAAAAAATCCCTATCAGTTTGGACGGGGAATCCGTAGTCGGCCGCAGGATAGACGTCGGCGGCGAGGCGTACGAGATAACCGGCGTGTCGATGGGCAACCCCCATGCGGTCGTTTTTGTGGACAGTACTGACTCCCTTGACCTTGAAAAGCTGGGTCCAAAGTTCGAAAACCATGAGCTGTTCCCGGAGCGGATAAATACTGAGTTCATTGAGGTCATAGACGGGGATACGCTGAAAATGCGCGTATGGGAGCGCGGCAGCGGTGAGACATGGGCGTGCGGTACGGGTGCATGCGCGGCGGTTGTCGCGGCTGTGCTGAGCGGTTACTGCAAGCGTAACAGAGAAATTAAGGTGAAGCTCAGAGGCGGCGCCTTGAAAATAATATATTTAGACGACGGAACTGTTATCAAAAAAGGCCCCGCGACATTCGTCTGTGAGGGCGAGGTCGAGGTTCCGCCGATTGCAAGGTAAAAAGGAGTGTGTTTATTGTGAGACTTAACGAAAATTATTTAAACGTCAAGGAGAGCTATTTGTTTTCTGAGATAGCGAGAAAGGTGAACGAATACTCGGCTCAGAATCCGGATAAGAAGATAATAAGACTGGGTATCGGCGATGTTACCCTGCCGCTTGCTCCTGCGGTCATCAAGGCGCTGCACAGCGCGGTCGATGAGATGGGCGTGAAAGAGACGTTCAGGGGCTACGGCCCGGAGCAGGGCTATGACTTCCTGCGTGAGAAGATTGTCGGCTACTATAAGGATAATACTATCAGAATTGAGCTTGACGAAGTGTTCATCAGCGACGGCGCCAAGAGCGACGTCGGAAATATCACCGATTTGTTCGACAAGGACAATGTTGTGCTTATCCCCGACCCGGTGTACCCGGTGTATGTCGATACCAATATCATGAACGGACGCAAGATAGAATATCTGCAGGCAAATGCTTCTAACGGTTTTTGTCCGCTGCCCGAGAGCGGCATGAAAGCGGATATAATATATCTCTGCTCTCCGAACAACCCGACCGGCGCTGTCTATACCAAGGAGCAGCTCAAAGCATGGGTCGATTTCGCACTGCGCAGCGATGCCGTAATATTGTTTGACGCTGCGTATGAGGTATTTATAAGTGACGAGAATCTGCCCAGAAGCATTTATGAGATTGACGGCGCAAAGAGATGCGCTATAGAGTTCTGCTCGCTGTCAAAGACCGCAGGCTTTACCGGAACACGCTGCGGATATACTATCGTTCCGAAAGACCTCAAGGTCAAGGTCAGCAAGCTGAAGCTTTTAAAGATAGACAGTGATGTAATAGAGCTTAACAAGCTCTGGCTCAGACGTCAGACAACCAAGTTTAACGGCGTTCCGTATATAGTCCAAAGGGGTGCGGAAGCTGTTTTCACTCCCGAGGGACAGAAGCAGATAATGGAGAACATCAACTATTACAGAGAAAACGCCAAGGTTATTGCCGAGACGATGGACGAGATAGGCATCAAATATTTCGGCGGCATAAACTCGCCGTATATCTGGCTCGAGTGCCCCAACGGCATGAAGTCATGGGAGTTCTTTGACTATTTGCTTGAGAATATAAACGTTGTCGGAACTCCGGGCGCAGGCTTTGGCGAAAACGGTGAGGGATACTTCCGCCTGACCGCTTTCGGAGATAAGGATAACACTGTTGAGGCAATGGAAAGGCTTAAAAAACTTTTCGGCTTAGGCACAGCCGAGGAGCCTTCGCCCGATGAGCCGTCGCCCGAGGAGCAGCAGCCCGAGGAGCCGTCGCCCGAGGAGCCGTCGCCCGAGGAGCCTTCGCCCGACACACAAGAATAACTTTAAAAATCACTTCATATAATCTATGGAGTGATTTTTTTATTAGGCTGGTGATATAAAATGAAGTTCAGTGAGCTCAAATCAAAGGAAGTTATCTGTGTCAGCGACGGCGAGAGGCTTGGGTTTGTGTACGATATAGAATTTGACGAGATAAGCGGCGATATAAAATCCCTGCTTGTGCCGGGGTCGTATCATTTTTTGGGACTGCTCGGGCGGGAGGACGATGTGGTCGTCCCGTGGGACAAGATAGAAAAAATAGGCGATGATTTAATAATCATCAACAAGCATTGACCGCCGATAATGTCGAAACTTTTGTCACTAAACTTTTTGCAATAGCGTATATTTTAAGCTATAATTTTTATTGTGATATTACAAATGAAAAGAAAGGGTGACATAAATGTTATTTGACTATTTGAAGAATAGCCGCGGAGCGGTCGAGGAGCATGACAGTGAGGTCCATGAGCTGGACAGAGCCGAGCTGGCAGTAGATATAGATAGCATCAAAAAGGCAAAGAGGGTGACCGCGCACGGCAATTCGCAATCCATACCGATAAACTGCATAAAGCCCAATCCCAACCAGCCGCGGCTGGAAATCGATGAGAACGCGCTTTCGGAGCTGGCTGCGTCGATAGAGAATTACGGCCTTATGCAGCCGATAACCGTCAGGCAGGTTATCCCGTTTGAATACGAACTGGTTGCCGGGCACAGACGGCTGGCGGCCTGCAAGCTGCTTGGCATGGACTACATACCGGCAATTGTTCTAAAAGTCGGGGTGACCGACAGCGCGGTCATGGCATTGGTCGAGAATATCCAGCGCGAGAATCTAAGCTATATGGAGGAGGCCGAGGCGTATCTCGCATTGCTGTCCGAGCACGGCCTGACCCAGGAGGAGCTTGCCTCAAAACTTGGCAAAAGTCAGTCAACGATAGCCAATAAAATAAGGATATTAAAGCTGCCTTTAAAGGTTCGGGCAACACTCTGCGAATTTGGGCTCACCGAACGCCACGCCCGCGCGCTCCTGAAGCTCAAGAACGAACAGCAGCAGCTCACGGCTCTTGGAGAAATAGTAAAAAAGGGACTCAATGTAGAGCGCACCGAGGCGCTTATCGAGCGAATGCTGAAAAAGTCAAAGGCTGAGGAAGAAAGCGCAAAAAAGCCGGGGCATCTGCCTCGCACCTTTAAGGATATCAGGATTTTCTCAAACACAATAAAAAAGGCGGTCGAGCTCATGAACCGAAGCGGCGTTAAGGCAACCACCAAGAGGCGCGAAAACGATGATTATATCGAGTACACCATAAAGATACCTAAATAAAATACCTTTTAACGCCTGCCGCAGCTTGCACTTCACCTTTAAATTTAAGGTGACAAAAATATTTTACCGAGAGTAAGCCTGTAACGCTTTATTATAAGTAAAATTTATTCATAATCCGAAATCTTTGGGGATGTCGCTCAGCACTTAGTAAAAGGTGCTGATCCAAACTGCGGTAGGTGAGCGTCAGCGAACACGTTAGGTGCGGAGTCGACGTAGGGATTAGAGAATAGAGAATAGGATTTAGGCGGGCTTATTCCTGCCTAAATTTATGTTTTAACGCTTTGCGCAAAGCGTTATGCAAGCTGCGGTAGGTGAGCCCGCAGGGCGAACACGTTAGGCGCGCAGGCGTGGGAGTGCTTGAAACTATGCGGATTATCGAAATTTTAAATTACTGCCTTATTCCGCGACTGCGCACCTCCGAGCTTGCTAACGCAAGCCTACCGTAGTTTGCGGTACGCCTTGATTTTTTAAGGCGTAGAAAAATACTTTGCCGAGAATAAGTCCGTCACGCTTTATAATTAAGATTTATTCGTAATCCGAAATCTTTGGGATTGCTGCAAGCTGCGGTAGGTGAGCCCGCAGGGCGAACACGTTAGGCGCGCAGGCGTGGAATAAGGCAGAAACTATTGACTACATAATCCGCTAAGTTATAAATCCAAGTAACAATTTTGTTGGAGAAAACCTCGGCGGAGCACACACAGAGTTATCTGATAAACGGTAAATTTGCTTAAACGCTTTTAAAAAGCGTCAAACTACAAAAATTGTAGGTTTGTCAATGATGTGTTACAAAAATATATTAGAAAACTTCGCCATCAATGATGAAAGCCTTGATATAATCAATAGGAGCTTTCCAGTTAAGCGGCCGCATAGGAAACTTGTTGTATTTATAGTTATGCACCTTTAATTGTTTTGCAAAATCTTCAAACGAATAAAATGAATGCGTAGCATAAAA
>DXIJ01000137.1 GCA_019112945.1 Candidatus Monoglobus merdigallinarum
CCGTATTTATGAGGTCGACATTAACGCTTGCGTACGAGACATTATCAATATGCGACTGTGCCCCGAATATACGTATCTTATCCTGAGACAGTGCAATGTCTCCAAACACATAGCCGCTTTGAGCCTCTCCGACTGTTGTATATCTTATATCGATATCCTTATACTTTGTATCCTCAACATAAACGTCCACCGCCGACGGCGTGAAACTTACGATCTCTCCAAATTCCGAATCCACGCTAAGGTTTACCGTGATAACGCCCTCGCTTGCGAGCCTTGACGTGTTTATGTCTGAAAAATCCAGCACAGCCGATATATTGCTGCTGCTGAAGTTGGCAATAACCTTTCGGCTGCCCTCAATCCTGACAGACGCAGTCTGAACCGAGAGCCGCTCAATGCAATAGCCGTTATTGCTTAAAAGCTGGTCGTTGACAGTTGTTATCGGAACGTCCCTGAAAGTTTTTTCCGTAGGCGCATCGATTATAATAATTATATAAGCCCAGCTGACTACGGCAATCACGACCGAAAGTATTTTCAGAAGAGTATTGCTTGATAATATTTTCTGCAAGACTAATGCCCCCTTCTGCCAAATATATTAAAAGCGCGGCCCGGCTGCTTTCTGTCCGCCTTGCTTATCAAAAGCTCTTTCAGGGTTGATTTGACCGTATCCTCAGTAAGATCTCTCGTAAGCAGCCCCTTGTGAGCAACGGATATGGTTCCGGTCTCCTCCGAGACAATGACCACGGCGACATTTGACTCTTCGGAAATACCAAGTCCCGCGCGGTGTCTTGTTCCCAGCTCTGTTGTTATATGCGGGTTCTGCGAAAGCGGCAAAACGCACGCCGCCATAGTTATTCGGTTATCTCTGATAATAACCGCACCATCGTGCAGAGGCGTGTTGGGAATAAAAATATTTATCAGCAATTCAGAAGAAACCTCGCCGTCAATTTTTATCCCGGCGCTTATCAGCGGTCCGATATCAGCGCCCTGCTCAATCACAATAAGCGCGCCCGTCTTTGTATTGGACATAGCCTGCGCAGCATGTGAGACCTCTATAATCATCTCCATTGTTTTGGTATCTGTTTCGGTCTCGTTTGATATCCATCCGCTGAGCGATGTTTTTCCCACTTGGTCAAGCGCGCGCCGAAGCTCCGGCTGGAATATGACAACAAGCGCAATCACGCCTATCTGCGCACACTTGCTCAATATATACGATGTAACATGGAGATTAAACAGATACACTATCTGCACGGCAATGATAATCATTATTACGCCCTTTAAGAGCCGTGCCGTGCGGCTGTCTCGGATAAATTTTAAAACAAAATATACTAAAACAGCAACTATACATATGTCCACGGCGTCCGCCAGCCTAAGCAATGAAATTTGATCTATAGCTGAATTAATAAAGTTTGTAATCATAAAATATCCTCATTTCGTTTTGCTTTTACGCTCAGACTGTATCAGCGGCATTAATATGCCAATCACCCAAAAAACCGCTTAGTACGCCTTTCCCCAATATACCATATGCTTAGCGGGCTTTCCGCAGCACACGCATTTATCGCTGATTTGCTCCTGCTCAAACGGCATACAGCGTGAGGTTGCGGTCGTATCCTCTTTTATCTTGAGCTCACACGCCTCATCACCGCACCACATAGCCTTAACAAATCCGCCTTTTTCTGAGATTATCTTCTTAAATTCGTCGTAATCGGCAGCAGAGTACGTCTTGCTCCTGCGGTTTTCAAGTGCGGCATCAAACATCTGCTGCTGAATATTATCCAGTAATTTTTCAAGCTCCGCTTCAATATTGTCAAGTGAAACAAAGGTTTTTTCTCTGTCAACACGGCTGACAAGCACAGCCTTATTTTCGGCGATATCTTTCGGTCCCAGCTCGATCCTGACCGGCACTCCGCGCATTTCATACTCGCTGAACTTCCAGCCGGGAGACTTGTCGCTGTCGTCGAGCTTTACCCTGAACTTATCTTTAAGACGCGCCTCAAGCTCCTTAGCTTTTTCAAGCACGCCCTCCTTGTGCATTGCAACAGGGACGATAACAGCCTGCACGGGAGCTATGCGGGGCGGCAGCTTAAGGCCTGCGTCATCACCGTGCACCATGATTATAGCGCCTATTATCCTGGTCGAAACTCCCCACGACGTCTGATGTACATACTGCTGCTTATTATTCTCGTCCAGATACTGAATACCAAAGGCCTTTGCGAAGCCGTCTCCGAAGTTATGGCTTGTTCCGGACTGCAGAGCCTTGCCGTCATGCATCATGCTCTCTATAGTAAAGGTCTCTGTTGCCCCGGCAAACTTCTCTCTGTCCGTTTTCTTGCCCTTTATAACCGGAATCGCCAGTTCCTTTTCGCAAACATCGGCGTACACATTCAGCATAAGTCTTGTACGCTCCTCTGCTTCCTCCTGCGTTGCGTGGGCGGTATGCCCCTCCTGCCACAAAAACTCCGTGCTTCTCAGAAACGGGCGAGTCGTCTTTTCCCATCTTACAACACTGCACCATTGATTATACAGCTTTGGCAAATCCCTGTATGAGCGTATTACATTTGCATAGTGGTCACAAAACAATGTTTCCGACGTCGGACGGACGCAAAGCCTCTCCGGCAGCTTTTCGTTGCCGCCGTGCGTGACCCAGGCAACCTCAGGCGCAAAGCCCTCTACATGGTCTTTTTCGCGCTGCAGGAGACTTTCCGGTATAAACATGGGCATTGAAACATTTTCAACACCGGTCTCCTTAAACTTTTTATCCATCACCTTTTGAATGTTTTCCCATATAGCATAGCCGTAAGGCTGTATCACCATGCAGCCTCTTACTCCGGAATAACTGCAAAGCTCAGCCTTTTTGATTATATCTGTATACCACTGCGCAAAATCCTCGCTCATGGACGTAATTTCTTCAACAAGTTTTTTATTTTTTGACAACCCAATCATCCCTTCTGAATTTTGAAAATGTGATTTTAATATTAACAATCTATATCCGCAATTTAATCTTTATATTGATTTATATCTCAAAAAGATAAACATATATGGTTTTAGTATAAATGAAAACCGTTTTTGTGTCAAGACATACCGGTTACTTTTATATTACAATAATGTTACCCCGCCCGGCACGGCGCTCACCTAAATAATTTCGCACCGCTCAAAGCTCCGCCGCCGCATAAAATTCGATTAACATATTTTCGCCATGCTCATATAATATTTTGAGGTGATAATATGTGCGGAATTACCGGCTTTGTTAATTACAAAAAGCGCTTTTCCGAGAGCGACAGGGAAACTCTTTTTCAAATGGCCGAGACCTTAAACAGAAGAGGCCCCGACGAGAAAGGCGAATATGTTTCGGACTCGATCGGCATGGCCCACAGGCGTTTAACAGTAATAGACCCTGAAAACGGCAGCCAGCCTATGACAAAGCTCATCGGCGGGAATACTTACACAATATGCTACAACGGAGAGCTGTACAACACAGATGAACTGAAAGACACGCTCAAGCTCCTCGGATATGAATTCTGCGGTCATTCGGACACGGAAGTTCTGCTGACCTCGTACATAGCCTGGGGAACCGACTGCGTACAGAAACTTAACGGAATATTTTCCTTTGCTATTTTTGATAAACTTACCGAACAGGTTTTCTTTGCGCGCGACGGCGGCGGCGTAAAACCGTTCTTTTACAGCCTTAAAAACGATACTTTTATTTTCGGTTCCGAAATCAAGGCGCTGCTGGCACACCCGTCGGTGCAGCCTGCCGTTGATAAATTTGGTATAAGCGAAATATTCCTTATAGGCCCCGGCAAAACTCCCGGCACAACGGCGTTCAGGGACATAAAAGAGTTAAAGCCCGGGCACTGCGGTCTGTTCTCGAATGAGCACGGCCTGAAGATACGCCGGTTCTGGTCGCTTGCTGCCCGCGAGCACACAGACAGTCTCTCAGACACGATATATACCGTGAGAAGCCTGCTGCTTGACGCCATAAACCGCCAGCTTGTGTCCGATGTTCCGCTGTGTACGTTTTTATCGGGCGGACTTGACTCCAGTATAATTTCATATGCCGCCGCAGAAGAATTCAGGAAGTCCGGCCGCGGCAGACTTACTACCTACTCCGTCAACTACACGGACAATGATAAGTATTTTCAAAAGTCATTCTATCAGCCGACAGATGACAAATATTATATCGACCTAATGAGCGGCTTTATAAACTCAAACCACAAAGAAGTCGTGCTGGACAACGATATGGTAGGAGACGCTCTGATCGAATCCGTGCGCGCACGCGATCTGCCGGGAATGGCAGATATTGAATCATCACTGCTGCTGCTGTGCCGCGAGGTCAAGAAAACTCACACGGTCGTCCTGTCGGGCGAATGCGCCGACGAAATATTCGGCGGATATCCGTGGTTCACCAACAAAGAGATGCTCAGCCGTGCGGACTTCCCCTGGAGCGGCAACACAAAAATAAAGGCCGGGCTTATCCGCGGGGATTACCTCAAGCTCGACCCGGAGGACTATGTATATCAGCGTTATATCAGCACTGTAAACGCCGCGCCGAAAACCGGGTTTGAAACCCCGGAGGATTCACGCATCAAAGAAATTACCATGCTTAACATAAGCTGGTTTATGCAGACGCTTTTGTCAAGAAAAGACCATTCCTCGATGTACAGCGGACTTGAAGTCAGGGTGCCGTTCTGTGACCTCAGGCTTATGGAATACGTTTACAATATACCGTGGAGCATAAAGAGCTATGCCGGGCGCGAAAAAGGCCTGCTCAGAAAAACCTTTGAGGGCATTCTGCCCGATGAGATTATCAGCCGCAAAAAAAGCCCGTATCCCAAGAGCCACAACCCTATATATACCAAAAATGTTGAAAACAAAATATCAGCCATACTGTCCGACAAAAATTCGCCCGTCTTGGAAATCGTCAGGTATGACAAACTCAGCGAGCTGCTTGAAACCAAGGCCGGCATGTTTTCAAAGCCATGGTACGGCCAGCTGATGAACTACCCGCAAATACTGGCATATATATACATGATAGACGTCTGGCTCAAGGAGTATGCAGTGGATATCGTATAATAAAACGGGGCTGCCGAAAATGCGGCAGCCCCGCTTTTTATTAAGTTTAAATTGTTGATACGGCCTCTGCATATGACGGGATATCGTCTAAAGTTGTTGTATGGCTTGAACGCTTCTCAGTCAAAGGATGACCAAGTCTCTGAAGCTCATCACAGAACCACTGAGCGATCATCTGCGCGCCGTAGTAGTTAATATGCGTATCGTCAGCCATTGCGGAACTGTAATTCTGTGACAGTTCATAGTCACCGGCGCTAAGACCGGTAAATCTTGAATCACCCGGATATGTGTGCAGATAGATATCCTTTGCCTTTTCAAGCCCGACCGAGCTTATATATTCACCGGTCTTTTCGAACAAATCCATTACCGGCAGACCCAGCTCCCGGCCGAGCTCACGCATAGCGGCTGCATATGCCTCCAGGCTGCTGTTATTATCACGCCGTCTGCAAATAGGAGTTGTCAAAATCGGCTGCGCACCCTTGTCAAGCGCAGCATTTATATAATTCATAAGCGAGTTCTTAAATGTGCCCTCGGTAAATCTGTCGCCGACAGGATTTGTATATCTGTCAGTCTCACCCGGCTTATCATCATTGTGTCCAAACTGTATAATAAAGTAATCTCCTGCCTTTATATTGTTCACAATCGTCTGATAATTGTTCTCCGACCTGAAGCTCAGCGAGCTCCTGCCGCTCCGAGCCAAATCACTTACAGTCACATCACTGCTGAAATAATCCTGAAGCACAGCCGCCCATCCTGTCTGCGGGAATCTGTTGTTTCTTCCCGTGGCCGGATAAGTACATGCTGTTGAATCTCCGGCGACATAAACAGTCATGGAATCAGCTATTGTATTTGTATAGATGTACGGCTCGCTCATCATCGGAGATATAGTGTCGGTGCCGTCAAATGCAAAGACCTTGATCGTGCACGAACCGGTGGTCTGCACCTCACCGCTGCCGAGTCTTAAAACAGTCTCTTCATCGGTATTCTCCGAGAGGCTGTAGATACCGCTTGAAATAAGCCTGCCGCTGTCCTCCTCATCATATACCGCAACGATCAGCCTTTCGCTTCCGGTCGGATTTGGAATATGGCTTGTGTACACAATATGGCTTACATATCCGCCGTCTACAGGACTGAGCACAACATCTCCATCGGCATTTGAAACCGCAACCCGGCTTATCTCTACCGCAAGATAGCCAATGACCGTTACCCTGAACTCCTTTGTATCCGAGACCGCGCCTCTTGAGATAGTCGCTGTCAGGACAACGTCTCTGTCCGCCTCAGGATATCGGGTGACTGTTCCGTCATTTGCAACAACTGTTTCATCGCTGCTCTCCCAGGTGATAGTTGTATTCTTTCGCCCTGAGGCCGGCAGCGTAATATTGTCTCTGACCGCACTTGTGTCGCCCAGCGTCAGCGATTCCTTTGCCGCAGCGACTGCCGCAGCGTCATCCGTATCTGCGGAAACAGTCAGATTAAACTCCCTGTACGCGGTGATATTTGGATAATCCTGATATGTGAACACAGCCGTCAAAGTAACGCTCTTGGCTTCGCTTGATGAGTTTACTATACCGCTTGCGGTTATTGCACTCTCATCGGAGCTCATCCATGAAACATCGGCATATCCTATCGCGGTCACCCAGCCGTCAAACAGCGCAAGGTCAGAATCCACCTCGCTTTCCGAAACATTAGCGCCCTTAATTTCATCAAATGAAATCTGCCGGATTTCATCCTCAAAGCTACTGCTTACAAATGCGACGTCAACACCGACGTCGTGCGCGGGCATAGTGAACGTACACTCTGTCATATCCTCATTTTTTACAAGTTCAAGAGACGCATCACTCAGGCTTACATTGCCGAGCAGTGCGGACGAATCCGGAGTACTTGTGATTTTTATCACATCTCCCGCAGAGGCTGTGACTGTTGTCTTTTCGCTGAAAACAGCTCCGAAAGTCCTGGCTCTTGTTCCAACACCCCAGAAGTAATACGACTGTCCCTCAGCAACATCAAACTCAAAAAAGTCATTAACAGATGCGCCGGTATTGTTTTTATAATCCAATATCAAATCATCCGGCGTTTCTGCGCGGCACGCACGCGCGCCTTTACCGTCGCCCAAAGTCAGAGCAAACGCCAGCGTTCCGCTTCTCTCCGCGTCAACCTTAAACACAGCTCCCGTAACCGAGTCCGCCGATACTTCTCCGTTATTCGAGCCCGCAACATAGTTTCTGAAGCTATAACCGTCGATATTTACAGCATTACTTAAACTTCCGGAATTAAAATCCTCGACCGGCGTCACAAAAATACCATCGATGATCTCAACACGCTCATTAGCTGCCAAAGTGTTTTCCGCATACCACATCTCGTCTGCGGAAAGGGCTGCAGTCTCTGCTGTCAGATTTGTAAGCTGCACGCTGCCAAGGCTCGAATCATAATTCGCGCTTACGATATATTCACCGGCAGCGGATACTCCCGGCACTATACACAATGACAGACACAGTGAAAGGACAATCGTCATACAGCACAAATTCCTGAATACTTTTCTCATTAATACCACTCCTGTTAATTTTTCGTTATTTAGAAACCGCAAATCCAAATTCTGTATAATACAATAATTAAGATTTTGCATACCGCTCTCTATTGTCCTATTATAACAAACTTTCCCGAAAATTGAAACACTTTTTGGGCAAAAAAACACAAAATAGCAAAATTACAGTTAAAGTGTGCAAAATTTCTATGGCATTTAAATTATCTGCGGCCGCTAAACAGCGTATATACACGCACAAAAAAAGAGACAGCGTTAAAACTGTCTCTCCTAAAATCTTATAATGCTTACGCAGCCTCGCTCTTAACGTCCTCAAGCGTTCTGACAACGCTGTGTTTGATAGGCTTCCACTCAACCTTTTTGAACAAGGCGATAATAGCGATAGGCACATATGAGAACATATACAGCGGAAAAGTGAATACGTATGTAATTTTTTTATACCATACACAATGTATTTGCTTCCACTCTGTTGTGAGCGTCATTACACCAAGCACAAAGAACAAACCGTAAAAATTGACTAAGGTCTGAGCCAGGGCGTTGATCAGTGCGGACAGCTCGGGCGCGCCCATAACAGCTGCCACCGGGATCGCCACAGCATTGAGCAGGACGCTCAGCAGCGTCAGGAACATTGCGGGCATTATCGTCATCAGCATATCAAAGCACGAGAAACTGCCCTTAAGTATACCCTTAAACAGCTTTAACCCGTAATGCGTAAAGACCTGGTAAAAGCCTTTCGCCCAGCGCAGACGCTGTGTATACGACTGACTGAACTTTGTCGGCTGCTCGTCATACAATACCGCTTTTCCGGCGTAACCGATCTTGTAACCCCTTGAAACCATATCGCAGGTGAACTCGATATCCTCGGTCAAGAGGTGGTGTATCCAGCCGCCGTTCTGCTCGATCACGTTAGCTCCGACCAAAAAGCCCGTACCGGATATAGCACAGCTTGTTCCAAGATTCATTCTCGCATTGTTGAGATATCTTGCCTCTCTTAAAAACCAAAGTGAATATGCCGCCGAAAGCCAGTTGCTGTCAAAGTTCTTGGAATTGCGGTAACTCGTTAAAATATCATAGCCGTTATCAAACACCTTGTTCATCTCGGCAACATAGTTCGGGTCGAGGATATTATCGGCGTCAAATATCATAAAGCCCTCATATCCGGCGTCTTTGTAATCCTTTTTGATTATTTTGAACAGCCAGTCCAGAGCATAACCCTTTCCGACCTGCTCCTTATTAAAGCGTTCGTAAACGATAGCTCCGGCCTCTCGAGCAACCTCTGCCGTATCGTCGGTGCAGTTATCAGCTATCACAAAGACGTCAAGCTTATCCTTTGGATAATTTTGTTTCTTTATACTGGAAATCAGCTGCCCTATAACATCACGCTCATTGCGCGCGGAAATCACCGCCGCAAACTTATGCTTTTTGCTTGCCTTAAAATTCTTGTCGCCCTTAAACAATCCAACGAACAGATAAAAAAACTGATAGGCAAAGCACAGCGTAAACATAATTGAAATCAGCGCATTGAAAATCAAAACTGCTTTCATAAAATCTCCATTCCGCCGCTGCGCACCGGCAAGTCCGGGAATAACAGGCTCCGGCAGCGCAGTAAAAATAATCAGAGCCTCAGCGCATCCGGAGCCTATACAAAAATGTGCTCCGGAGTATTCCCCCAAAGAATCCGGCACATAATTCATGCCGAATCCCCCCGCTAAATTACAATACAATTTTATTATTCATTTGCTAATCAATAATGTATTCTTAAATTATAAACACGTCATAAACAAAATATTAATTTTTTATAAACACAATGTTATTTTACCTTTTCAACTTAAAAAATCAAAATCTCCGAAATTATTTAGTTATTTTGTATAATGTTTCTGCATTAATTTTGTGAATATCTCACTAACATCTAAACTTCTCCCAAGGTAGATCTCATCCGCAAAAATCGCCTGACCTATCAGCATTCCAAGTCCGTTCATAATTTTCAGGCCTTTATCCTCAGCATATCTTAAAAAACGCGTCTTTTGGGGATTATAGATCAAATCTGCGGCCATTGCGTCCTTTTTTATACCGTCAAAAAATGATAAGTCCTCAAAATCCTGCTCAATTCCGCTCATGCCAAGAGGCGTAGCATTGATAAGCAGGTCGCAGTCCTTTGAGCTTTTGACTATGTTTTCGGTATCAAGCGCCCCATGAGCGGCTTTTACCGCTCTGCTCAATATTCCGCGCTGCTGCGCCTTAGCTATCATATCACATATCTCAGCGGCTTTAACCGCGGTTCTGTTAAGCACGGTTATTTCCGCCGCGCCCATAAGCGCGAATTTAAGCGCCAGAGTAGAGACCACTCCGCCTGCGCCTAAGATAACTGTTTTTTTATCTGTAAGCGTAAAGCCGTTTTGCTTCAGCGCAAGCACAAATCCCTCCGCATCAGTATTATATCCGCAGAGCCGTCCGTCCTTTATTCTGACCGTGTTGACCGATTTATAAAGCTGAGCCTCAGGACTGATTTCATCAAGCAGCGGAATAATATCCTTTTTATGCGGCATTGTCAGATTAAAGCCCGTCAGCCCCTCAGCCTTTGCCTCGGCAATAAATGATTTAAGCGCGCCTTTTTTCACACGAATTTTTTTATAATCATATGATACTCCGAGCAGGTTTAGAACCATACCATGCACCTCAGGCGACCTGCTGTGCTCAATGGGATCGCCTATAACGCCGAGCTTAATCTTATTCACCGCTCTTCACCTCGCCCAGCAGATAATCGACCGCAAGCAGATAACCTTTAAGCCCAAGCCCGCATATCTGGCCTGTGCAGCCTGCGGCAGTGACGGATTTTCTCCTGAATTCCTCGCGCTTATGTATATTGCTTATATGGACCTCGACCGCCGGAAGATTGACGGACTTCAGCGCATCAAGGACCGCATAGCTGTAATGCGTATACGCTCCGGGATTTATGATAATGGCGTCACAGCTGCCAAGAGCATGATGAATAAAATCGACGATCTCGCCCTCGCTGTTACTCTGAAGAACGATAGCCTCCGCTCCGAGGCTTGCGGCATAGTCCTCTATCATTTTTTCCAAGTCCTGATACGTGGCTGCGCCGTATACATCAGGCTCTCTTACGCCCAGCATATTTATATTGGGACCGTTTATTACCATAATTTTCATAAAAAAGCACCTCTTTAAATATTTACACTTTTCCCATTTGTTTGTTTACGGCCGCAAGCATAGAACCAAGCACTGAGCCGAAAGACTTATCATTTTTAATTATCGTATCGGCGGCAAGGCTGTATTTATCATAGCGGCTGGCATAGAGGCTGTGAAGCCTGTCTGCCCCGTCCTTAAGCAGCGGCCGCTCCGATGTATCTATATCGCCCATTATCAAATCAAGCGGACGGTCTATAAATATGATAAAGGCTTTTTTGTTCTTAGCCTCTTTGATATTGGAAAACACCTCTACGATCCCGCCTCCTGATGAGATAACCTGATCATCTCCGTCTAAAATGTCGCTCAGCGTCTGCGATTCGACCGTTCTGAAATATTCCTCGCCGCTTTCCTTAAAAATGCAATTGATAGACTTATTTTCCCGCGCGGTTATCTCGTCATCAATATCAACAAAACCAAAGTTCAGCTTTTCCGCCAGAACCCTGCCGAATGCAGTTTTGCCGCAGCCCGGCATTCCGATAAGCAAAATATTCATACATCTCCTCCATTGTAAAAGCTCAGCCGCCGCGCTTTCGGCAAGCCAAAGCGCCTGCCTATTTGATCAGCCTGTAGTTGCCGAGCAGCTTAAAATCTCCCGTTCCCTCGATAACATTGTTTGTAATCCTGCGCACATTTTCATCAAGGAGATTTCCTGTATAATCCACATAAAATATGTATTCAAAATTCTTATCATAGAGCGGTCTTGATTCAAGTTTGAGCAAATTCAGGCTGCCGTATGCAAAGCACGCAAGTATCCTGTAAAGCTCGCCGCTCTCGTGAGGCAGGGTGAACGCTGCGCTTATTTTATCGCATTCCCCGCTTATCTCCGCTTCCTTTGAAACGACTATAAACCTCGTGGTATTCTTTTCGCTGTTGTTTATCCCCTCAGCCAAAATCTCCAGCCCGTACAGCTCTGCATTCTGCCTGCCGGCTATCGCAGCCTGAGTTTTGTCTTTATCCTCCGCAACCTTGCGCGCACTCCGGGAGGTACTGTAGTATTCGTGGCACTCAACATCACCCAGTGTTTTTAAAAACTCACGGCTTTGGATTATTCCCTGCTCATGAGAGAAAACCCTCTTAATATCAGAAACGGCAGCGCCTTTTACGCCCATCAAACAATGAACTATCGGTATGTCAACCTCTCCAACAATAAAATAATTATATCTGCCCAGCAGATCCATTACATCGACTATCGTTCCAGTGTTTGAGTTTTCGATCGGCAGTACTGCATAATCCGCCTCCTCAGCCTCAAGCGCCAGGAACACATCCTCAAACGACTGCCTGCAAAATCTTTCTGCATTGCTCCCGAAATATTTCACAGCCGCCTGCTCCGAGTACGAGCCGTACGCACCATAGAACACAATGCTTGGGTTTTTAATATGCTCTCTCGGCTTTAATATATCTTCAATTTTCTTTCCTCTGCCGCTGCTGAGCCTGCGGGTCTGTCTGTCACGGCTTATAGACATTATAGCGGTAAACAGCTGATACACCTCATACTTTTGCGCTTCGCCGCTGACCAGTCCCATTTTGTTCTCAAGCACCTGCTTTTCTCTTTTGGAGTCAAGGACAGGCATCCCGGTTTTACGCTTGTATTCCGCGACCTCGCTGCTGAATTCCATGCGTTTTAAGAACAACTCGAGAATTTGTTTGTCAAGTTTATCTATCCCCTGTCTCAGTTCGTCAAGTTTATTTTTCTCACTATTCATATCAGTTCCTCTTATTTATCAAATAGTATATCCAGAATGGCAATTGCCGCCGCATTTTCTATTACAACCGCACCGCGGTGCACAATACACGGGTCGTGTCGTCCGTGTATTTCGATCTCCGTGTTCTCATTCTTTGAAATATCAACGGTTCTCTGCGGCTTCGAAATGGAAGGCGTCGGCTTTATAACGGTTTTGAATATTATCGGCATTCCGTTGCTTATCCCGCCGTTTATGCCTCCGTTATTGTTGGTATAAGTCTTTATAACTCCGTTTTCTGTATAAAACTCGTCATTGGCCTCGCTGCCGAGCATACCGGCAAAATCCATACCCGCGCCGAACAGTACGGCCTTGACAGCCGGGACCGAATACAGCATGGACGACAGACGGCTCTCGACCGAGCCGAAAAACGGCGATCCCTTTCCCGCAGGCATTCCCAAAACGGCGCACTCAACAATGCCGCCGACCGAATCCTTTTCCGTTTTTGCCTCCCAGATGCGGTTTTTCATCATATCCGCCTTATAATCGTCGATTACGGGAAAATCCTTGCCCGATATCTCACGCAGCTGCTGCTCTGTGACGCCTATCGGGTCAAAGCTGTCGTCAGAAATATTTTTGATCCTGAGAATATGCGCGCCTATACATATACCGTGCATATTTAAAAGCTGCTTTGCAATTGCGCCCGCAAACACCAGCGGAGCCGTTATTCTTCCGGAAAAATGCCCTCCGCCTCTGTAATCGTGAGCCGGGCCGTATTTTGTAAAGCCGGTATAATCTGCGTGTCCGGGTCTTATCAGATCCTTATCGTAATGCTTTGAAATAGTATTGGTGTTTCTGATTATTCCCGCCAGCGGCGTGCCGGTAGTTTTTCCGTCAAAAAAGCCCGACAGTATTTCAACCTCGTCAGCCTCCGTCCGCGAGGTTGAAATACTGCTGCGTCCCGGAGCACGGCGCTGCATTTCTCTCTTTATCTGCTCCGTATCAAGCTCTATGCCGCCCGGCAGTCCGTCGATCACTATACCGATACCTCTGCCGTGAGACTCTCCGAATATACTGACCTTAATATTGCTTCCCCATGTATTCAAAACAAAATCCCCCTTATTTAAAGCTGTCCCGACAGTCTGTCATGCACCTCGAAAAAATCCGGATATGATTTCTTAACAGCCTTGCCTGCGCCGGTTATTTCCACATCACCCTCTGCGCGGCAGGCCGCGATAGCCACTGCCATCGCAATCCTGTGGTCGTTCCACGATGAGCAAACATTCGCTTCAAGCAGCTCACGTCCGTTTATAACAAGCCCGTCACGCTCGGCCTTTATATCAACTCCAAGCCTTGACAGTTCCGAGGCCGTGGATTTCAGTCTGTCGCTCTCCTTTAGTCTGAGTCTTCCGGCATTAATTATTCTGCTTTGGCCGCTTAAAAATGAGCACAGAACCGCAGTTATCGGCACAAGATCCGGTATATCCCTGGCGTCAACCGTGATCCCGTGCATTACCGCTGTCTTTTTAGCCATCAGGCCGCCGTTTGGGCCCTTGACTATACGCGCCCCGGAGGATTTGATTATATCGATGATGGCCTTGTCTCCCTGGAGGCTGTCAGGATTAAGATTCATACACTCTACGCTGCATCCGATAGCGTCCGCCACAAGGAAAAACGCAGCCTGCGAATAATCGGCCTCGATCTTTATCTCTCCGCAGCTTTTGTATTTCTGTCCGCCCCTTATTCTAAACAATTTATACTTATAATTATCAATTTTTATCCCAAATTTCGAAAGAACATCTATTGTCAGGTCAACATAGCCTTTGGATTCAAGCTCGCCGGAGACCAGGATCTCGCTGTCGCCACGGAGCGCCGGCAGAGCAAACAGCAGCCCGGTTATAAACTGTGAGCTGACGTTTCCCGCTATGCTGTAGCTGCCGCTTTTAAGACTGCCGTTTAAGATTATGCAGTTATCTCCCGCGGCAAAACTTATCCCTCTTTCCTTGAAAATATTTAAGTACGGCGTAAGCGGTCTCTGCATAAGCCGTCCGTGTCCCACAAACTTGACCGGAACCCCGCGGCTCAGCGCAACAGGTATCAAAAACCTTAAAGTCGAGCCGCTCTCCCCGCAGTCAAGAGTTATCATATCCTTTGGCCTGTATGTCTTTTTGCCGGAAATTTTTATTGTCATGCTCTTTGAATTTACCCGGCACTTAGCTCCGAGCTCGCGCATACACCTGACTGTTGCCAATATATCCTCGGACATTGCAACATTTTCTATAGTGCAGTCCTCTCCCGACAAAGCGGCCGCGATCACCGCCCTGTGAGCTATGCTCTTGGACGGCGGGATCGAGACCGTCCCTTTCAGCATCGCCGGTTTAATTCTTTTGATATCTTCCATTTTTCTGCCTCCGATTTCAGTCTGTTCCGCTGCTTAAATTGTTATATCCAAAAATTCCTGCTTTTTCAGCTTTTTAATAACGACGTCTCCGATCTTATTCAAAAGGATAAGGTTTATATGGCTCCCATCGCCTTTCTTATCGACCGAAACAGCTTCTGCAAGCTCCGCGTGGCTGAGCTCCGCCGAAACAGGCAGGTCATACTGCTTAAGGATATTGAGCATTCTCGCGGCGGTGCCCTGCTCTGTCAGCCCTATCCTTTCGCCTAACTCGCACGCCATACGCATACCGACAGCAACAGCCTCTCCGTGGGTATACTTTTCATAACGGAATTTCTTCTCGATCGCATGTCCGAAGGTGTGCCCGAAGTTCAGCACCATTCTTCCGCCCGTGTCAAATTCATCTTCTTCAACGACCTGTCTTTTTATATCACAACAATTATATATTATTTTATCGATATTTGCAAACAATTCTTGATCATTTTTTATAATTTCAAGCAACTTAAATAAATTTTCATCCTTTATCGCCCCATATTTGATAACCTCAGCCATTCCATCACATAAGATACGGCGGCTCAGCGTCTTTAAACAATCAACATCTATGATAACCGCCTTTGGCTGATTGAACGCTCCGACCAAATTTTTGCCCTTTTCAAGATTTACCGCTACCTTTCCGCCGACGCTGGAATCGACCTGTGCAAGCAGCGTGGTAGGCATCTGCACATAAGGGATACCCCTCAAAAGACTTGCGGCACAGTATCCCGTAAGGTCGCCGACCACTCCGCCTCCGAGCGCGATTATCAAATCGGTTCTTGTAAGGCCGAAATCAAGCATATCATTATAAAGCATATTAAGCATATCGACAGATTTGCTTTTCTCTCCGGCAGGCACAGTTATCAGCTTAGTTTTGTACCCGCTTTTATCAAGACTTTTCAGCACCTCGCCCGAGTACAGCGGCTCTACGTTTGTATCCGTCACGACGGCTATTTTTTCGCCCGAAAAAACATTTTTTATAAAATCCGCCGTATCCTTTAAAATACCCCTGTCAATATATATATTATATTCTCTGCCCGGGGTGTTGACCCTAAGTGTATTCATATCATTCCGGCTCCTTTCCCTGCATAACTATTTTGTTGCTCAAGACCGTTTCCAAAAGTTTATACAGCCCGTCCCTGTCCGCGCTCTCGATACTCGAACGTATTTTCAACAGGTTTGCGCTAAGCCTGTCTATCTCTTTTACAACATTTTTTCGGTTTGATATCAAAAGCTCGCTCCACAGCTGCGGATTAATGCGCGCCACCCGCGTACAGTCGCGGAAAGCTCCGGCAGTGTACGCACGGTTCATCTCCTCCGGATAAGTCAAACAAAGAGCAGAGGCTGAAACATGCATAAGGTCGCTCGTATACGCTATTACGCTGTCGTGCTCCTCCGGAGCGGCAACCGCAATTCTTGTAGAGCCTATATATTTGGCTATCTCCCGCAGCAGCCTGATGCTGCTGTCCTTTGTGTTCTTTACGGGAGTTATGATATATCCGCTCATCCAGAACAGCTCGGACGAGGCGTTTTCAAAGCCGTCAACCTCCTTGCCCGCCATCGGGTGCCCGCCGACATAGTCAACGCCGCTCGGGAGAACACCGCATATTTTCTCCGCCACCTCAGTCTTGACGCCGCAGACGTCGGTAATGACGGAATTTTTTTTGAATCTGCCGGCATTTTCGGCTATGATCCCGCTGATGCTTTCGGGATATATGCAAAAAATCACTGCGTCAGAGCCCTCAATGGCGTCGCCCGCATCCTCATAAATTTTGTCAACCGCCTTGTTTTTGACCGCCAAAGCACGGGTCTTGGGATTGATATCACAGCCCGCGATCTCCGCTTTCCTAAAGCCTTTCAGCGCATAAGCCATAGAACCGCCTATAAGCCCCAGACCTATGACTGCAATTCTAAAACCATCGTTCATTTTCAATCTCCCCGTACTACAGATTCTTTTCAACGTGCTTGCCGATAGCTTTCATTTTATCCATCATGGATTTAAACTGCTCCTCATTAAGCGACTGCGCGCCGTCGCACCACGCTTTTTCCGGGCAGTTGTGAACCTCAACAATAAGACCGTCCGCTCCGACAACCATTGCCGCAAGCGACAGCGGCTCGACCATCCAGCTCATTCCGGCCGAATGGGACGGATCAACTATCACCGGCAGGTGGCTCAGCCTCTTTACTGCCGGCACCGCGCTCAGGTCAAGCGTATTTCTTGTATATGTCTCAAAGGTCCTTATTCCTCTTTCGCATAGGATAACATTGGGATTTCCCTCGGCAAGAATATATTCGGCCGACATGAGCCACTCCTCTATTGTAGCCGACAGACCGCGCTTTAAAAGGATCGGCTTTCTCGTCTTTCCGAGCTCCTTTAAAAGATCAAAGTTCTGCATATTTCTTGCTCCGACCTGGATAACGTCCACATCTTCCACAAAACGCTCCACAAGAGCGGGCGACATTATCTCCGTCACTATGGGCAGCCCGGTCTTTTCCCTTGCAGCTTTTAAAAGCTCAAGACCTTTAAGCTCCAGCCCCTGAAAGGAATACGGAGACGTTCTGGGCTTAAACGCTCCGCCCCTTAAAAGTTTCGCTCCGCTGCTTTTCACACTCTCGGCAACGTCAATTATCTGCTCCTCCGTCTCCACGCTGCACGGGCCCGCTATCACAGTGAAATCTCCTTCCTTTCCGACCTCGGTTTCTCCGACCTTTACGATCGTCGGCTCCGGGTGGAACTTGCGGCTCGCCTTTTTGAACGGCTCCGCAATACGCATAACCCTGTCAACATGCTTGTTCAGCATAAGCGTATCCGGGTCTATCTTGCTGGTATCGCCCAGCAAGCCGAGAACCGTGCAGTCAACGCCGCGGTTCGTCATTACATCAAGCCCCATATCCTTGATATAAGATATCATCTTGCCGATATCTTCCTCACTGGTTTTCGGTTTCATGATTACAACCATTTTTCTTCCTCCAATTTATAAAAAGATAAAATAAAAAAGGTGAACTCTGCGAGCCCACCTTTGATTAATTTTCAAAGATAACCAACTTTATCCGCAAGAACAAAAATGGGCTCTGTATAAATCTCCGCAGCAAAAATAACCAAAGCTAAAGTAAAAGCTCTGGCTAAAATAAAAGAAAAACTGTGACGCTTTGCTTATCAAATTCTGCTGCAAACTACTCATTTTTATTCTCCGACATCAAATTTCTAACTGATAATTTTAACACCAAAATTATACTGCATTATATTATACACCATAACAAAACAAATTGCAAGTATTTTTTTAATTTTTAGTTTTTCTGTAATTTATATAACCTGCAAGCGCGCAAACTTTTACAGGTTTAAATAATCAGGAGCTGAAAACCGACTCAGCGCTGTCCTGTTTGTTCTCCGCCCTTGATTTTATCCCAATATTCCTTTGCGGCCTGCTCGGCTTTGTTTGCACCGTACTCATAGTATTTTCTGCCGCTTACAGCGTCCGGCAGATACTGCTGCCTGACATAGTGGTTCGGAAAATCGTGAGGGTAAAGATAGTCCTGCCCCTTATCGATATCGCCCTCTCCGTCATAATGCTTGTTCTGCAGCCTGCGCGGTATTGTGCCGGTATCCATGCTTTCGATATCATGAAGCGCGGCGTTTACCGCCATATATGCAGAGTTCGACTTTGGCGCTGTGGCAAGCAGGATCGCAGCCTGAGCCAGCGGTATCCTCGCCTCCGGGAACCCAAGCATAAGCGCGCTGTCTACGCAGGACTTAACTATGCTTATCGCCTGGGGATAGGCCAGCCCGATATCCTCGCAGGCTATGACCATAAGCCGCCTGCATATGGACTGAATATCGTCCGCCGCGATAAGCCGGGCAAGATAGTGAACAGCCGCATCCGGATCGCTGCCGCGGATAGACTTTTGGAGCGCGCTCATCACATCGTATTGGTTGTCGCCCTTTTTGTCAAACTGAAACGCTTTTTTCTGGGTGCACTGCTCGGCGAGTTCAAGCGTTATCTTAAGCTCGCCCTCTGCACTGACAGGCGTATACATAACGGCAAGCTCAAGTGCGTTTATCGCCTTTCGCACATCTCCGGAAGCTTTTTCTGCTATGTGAAAAAGGGCATCGTCCTCACAGATTATATTTGTGCCTTTAAAATCTTCCTGCGCGAGGATCCGAATGCCGCGCCTGAGCGCCGAAACAATATCCTCTGCCGTAAGCGGCCTGAACTCAAACACCACACAGCGGCTGAGTATCGCGTTGTATATATAAAAATACGGGTTTTCGGTCGTGCTCGCGATCAGCGTTATTTTACCGTTTTCGGTGTACTCAAGCAGCGACTGCTGCTGTTTTTTGTTAAAGTTCTGGATCTCGTCAAGATACAGGAGTATCCCGTTTTGACCGAATATCCCATCGCTTTCCTTAACAATGCTCTTTATATCCGCAACCGACGCATTGGTGGCGTTCAGGCGGTACAGCGTTTTGTTTGAGGCCTTGGCGGCAATGTTTGCGACCGTGGTCTTTCCTGTTCCCGACAGGCCGTAGAATATCATGTTCGGAATATTTCCGCTTTCGATAATATTCCGCAAAATACGATTTTTTCCCAAAATATGCTGCTGACCCACAACCTCGTCAATGGTTGTGGGCCGAAGTCTGTCCGCCAATGGCTTGTTTTCGTTATTCATAGAGCGGGTACTTGTCACAGAGCGCCTTAACGCGCTTTGCGGCTTCATCACGGTTTGCCTCAAAGTCGTATATAACCATGGAAATCAGCTCTGCGACCTCTTTCATATCCTCCTCAACAAAGCCGCGTGTTGTGACTGCGGGAGTACCGAGCCTTATACCGCTTGTAACAAACGGGCTCTTGGGGTCGTTGGGGATAGTGTTCTTGTTACAGGTAATACCTACCTCATCGAGCAGCTTTTCGACCTCCTTGCCGGTCTTGTCCTGCTTGAGCAGACTTACGAGCATCAGGTGGTTATCGGTTCCGCCCGATACGATCTCAATGCCCTTTTCCTGAAGCGCCTGCGCGAGCGCCGCGGCATTCTTTTTGACCTGAAGCTGGTATGCCTTAAACTCGTCCGAAAGCGCCTCCTTGAAGCATACGGCCTTAGCGGCGATAACGTGCATGAGCGGACCGCCCTGGTTGCCGGGGAACACCGCCTTGTTTATCATCGGGCCGTATTCCTCCTTGCACATGATAAGGCCGCCGCGCGGGCCTCTCAGCGTCTTGTGGGTAGTAGTGGTTACAAAATCAGCATAGGGAACCGGGCTTGGGTGCAGACCTGCTGCGACAAGTCCGGCAATATGCGCCATATCGACCATAAGGTATGCGCCTACCTCATCGGCTATCTCACGGAAGCGTGCAAAGTCGATCTCTCTCGCATATGCGCTCGCTCCCGCAAGGATAAGTTTAGGCTTGTTCTCAAGAGCCAATTCTCTTACATTGTCGTAATCTATCCTATGTGTTTCAGGGTCAACGCCGTAGGGCACAACGTTAAAATACTTTCCGGAAATATTGACAGGCGAACCATGGCTCAAATGGCCGCCCTCCGCAAGGCTCATTCCGAGATATGTGTCGCCGGGCTCCATAGCGGCAAAGAACACCGCAAGGTTAGCGGACGCGCCGGAGTGCGGCTGGACATTCGCAAATTCAGCGCCGAAGAGCTCTTTGGCGCGGTCTCTTGCCAAATCCTCAACAACATCAACAAACTCACAGCCGCCGTAATACCTTTTACCGGGGTATCCTTCGGCATACTTGTTTGTAAGCGGCGTGCCCATAGCCTCCATGACCGCCTTTGAAACAAAGTTCTCGGACGCGATAAGCTCAATTTTATTGCGCTGTCTGTTTATCTCTTTTTCAATTGCGGCTTGAACCTCGGGGTCAACCTTATGCAAATTCTCAAATTCGAACATCTTAAATAAAATCCTCCAAAATATATTAATTAATAATTTTCAAAAATATGTTGAAAAAGGTATACGGTTTTATTATAATAGTAAACAAGAAAATTTGCAAGAGGTATTTTGATTTATGAGAGAAAAAATTGCCGATAAAAAGGAACGCCTGCTGAAAATTGCAGAGGTTTTTGACGAGATATACAAGGACGCGGACTGCACGCTCGAATATGACGATCCGCTGCAGCTGCTCATCTCGACGCAGCTTGCGGCTCAGTGCACCGATAAGCGTGTGAATATCGTTGCCAAAACGCTGTATAAAAAATATCCTGACGTATACGCGTTCGCGGGGGCGGACGAGCCGGAGCTGCGCGAGGATATAAAGCCGACCGGCTTTTTCAGAAACAAGGCGAAAAATATAATCGCCTGCTGCAGAATGCTTATTGACGAATACGGCGGTGAAGTGCCGCAGGATATGGAGGATCTGCTGCGCCTGCCCGGAGTGGGCAGAAAGACGGCCAATCTCGTGCGCGGCGACTGGTTCGGTCTGCCCGGAGTAGTTGTTGACACCCATGCGTCCCGGCTTTCAAGACGCATGGGCTTTACAAAAGAGACCGACCCGGCACGGATAGAAGCCGACCTTGAAAAGCTCATCCCGCCCGAGCGTCAGACAGGATTCTGCCACTGTCTGGTCTATCACGGCCGCGAATACTGCTCCGCCCGCAGAGCGCGCTGCGGAGAGTGTCCTATCGCCGAATACTGCCCTAAGATAGGGGTTTAGATTTCGCTGTCCAGTTCGTTTATAAGGCCGACCATTTCTATGGCAGAGAGAGCGCAGTCATAGCCCTTGTTGCCGGCCTTTGTTCCGGCGCGCTCTATTGCCTGCTCGATAGTGTCGGTCGTGAGCACTCCGAACATGACCGGTACGCCGGTGCTCAGCGAAACGGAGGCAATACCCTTAGATACCTCGCTGCATACATATTCGTAGTGGTCGGTGTTTCCCCTGATGACCGCGCCCAAGGCTATGACCGCGTCATACTTGCCGCTCGAAGCCATTTTTGACGCGATAAGAGGGATCTCGAACGCGCCCGGCACCCATGCTATGTCAATATTGCTCTCTTCCGTCTCGTGCCGCCTGAGGCCGTCAAGCGCGCCGCTTAAAAGTTTTGACGTTATAAATTCATTAAATCTCGATACTACGATACCAATCCTAAGGCCGTTTGATACGAGCTTGCCCTCAAGTATATGTGTTTTGCTTGTGTTTGTCATTTTCTTTACTCTCCTTTTGGTTATAAATCTAAAATATGTCCCATCCTATTTTGTTTTGTTTTAAGATAAAATATGTCGTGCGGGTTTGCCTCTGTTTTGATCGGCACCCGTTCTTTTATCTCCATTCCGAAATCCTCAAGCTGGTATATCTTGTCGGGATTGTTGGTAAGCAGCCTCAGCGTCTTTGCGCCAAGATCCCTAAGGATCTGCGCACCGATGAAGTACTCCCTCAAATCGCCCTTAAACCCAAGCGCAAGGTTGGCTTCAAGCGTGTCCATGCCGCTGTCTTGCAGCTCATATGCGCGCAGCTTGTTTATGAGCCCGATACCGCGCCCCTCCTGCCGCATATAGAGCAGGATACCCCGCCCCTCGGCTTCTATAGCCCTCATTGCGGAGGCAAGCTGCTGACCGCAGTCGCATCTGAGCGAGCCGAACGCATCGCCGGTCAGGCACTCGGAGTGCACACGGCACAGCAGATTTTGTCCGTCTCCGATATCGCCCTTTACCAGCGCAACATGGTGTTCGCCGTTTAACTTGTTTACATAGCCGCAGGCTGTAAAATCGCCGTACACAGTCGGCAGCTTTGTGACCGCCATACGCTCAACAAGCGTATCGTGCTTTTTGCGGTATTCCTGCACAGCCTTTATAGTGATAAACTTCAGCTTAAATTTCTGCGCAAGCAAAGCGAGTTCGTCTTTGCGCATCATCTGTCCGCTGTCGCTCATGATCTCGCAGCATAAACCGCACTCTTTAAGTCCGGCAAGCCGCATAAGGTCAACCGTGACCTCGGTGTGGCCGCTGCGCCCCAGAACACCGTTTTTATCGGCCAGCAGCGGGAACATATGCCCCGGCCGCCTGAACTCTTCAGCTTTCGCATCGTCCTCGGCGCAGCGCATTGCCGTAACGCTGCGCTCATACGCAGAGATCCCCGTTCCCGTGCTCTCATGGTCTATCGAAACAGTAAATGCCGTCTCGTGGTTGTCGGTGTTGCTCTCCGTCATCTGCGGGAGCTTCAGCCGCTCAACTATCTCGGAGCTCATTGGCATACAAATCAGCCCTCTGCCGTACTTTGCCATAAAATTTATGTTCTCCGGCGTTGCGAACTGTGCCGCACATATAAGGTCGCCCTCGTTTTCGCGTTCCTCATCATCCGAGACCATTATTACTTCTCCGTTTTTAAGCGCCAAAAGCGCCTCAGTGACTGTGCTGTATTCAAACATAATATCAAGCCTCCTAAAATCCATACCGCTCCAGCAGCTCCCGCGTTATGCCGGTGCCTGCGCCCGGCGCAGAGCCGCACAGCTTTTCTACATACTTTGCCAAAATATCGTTTTCAAGATTGACGTATGCGCCCTCTCCTTTCTGCGCAAGCGCGGTCGCACCCATTGTATGCGGTATTACCGATACGGAAAATGCGCCGTCCTTGACCTCGGCAACCGTCAGGCTTATGCCGTCCACTGCAACAGAGCCCTTTTCCACAACATACCGCATGATGCCGGGCTCCGCCTTGATACGGAACCAGACCGCGTTGCCGTCGCGGCGGGTCTTGATTATCCTGCCGAGGCCGTCAATATGCCCGGTCACAATATGCCCGCCAAAGCGTCCCGATGCGGGCATTGCCCGTTCAAGGTTCACAGCGCTGCCCGGCCTCAGTCCGCCCAGAGCCGAACGGTTAAGCGTCTCGTGCATAACGTCGGCGCCAAAGCCGTCCGCGTCAAGCGCCGTCACGGTCAGGCACACGCCGTTTACCGCCACGCTGTCGCCTATCTTTAAATCTTCGAGTACAATATCCGCGCTAACCGACAGTGTCCCTGAGCTTATCGCGGATACAGCGCCCGTCTCCTCAACTATTCCCGTGAACAATTGGGAATCACCTCGCTTTCAAGCAATATATCATCGCCCAGCCTTGTTATCTCCGGCGCAGTCAGTCTGAAAGCATCGCGCGGCAGCTCAACTCCCATGCCGCCGACAGGCGACGGAGCCTCGGCTCCGCCAAACAGCTTCGGCGATATATAGCACTGCACCAGCTTTACGATACCGCTGCGCAGCGCAGACCAGTTAAGTGTTCCTCCGCCCTCTAAAATAACGCTGTCGATGCCCAGTCCGCCGAGCAGCTTCATCAGCTCTGAGAGGTCTATATGTCCGTTTTTTGTGAGCACGTTTAATATTTCAGCCCCGCACGCGGTATATTTTTCTGTAAGCCCGCTGTCCGTACACGCTGTCGCGATAATTGTACGAATGTCGTGCGCAGTTGCCAAAAGCCTTGATGAAAGCGGAGTTCTAAGCCTTGTGTCGCAGATGATGCGCACGGGATCTCTGCCGCCCAAAGCGCGGCAGTTTAGCATGGGATCGTCCTTTATAACTGTTCCTGAGCCGGCCATGACAGCGGAATACCTGCCTCTGTCGCGGTGCACGCGCTCTCTTGAAGCCTCGCCGGATATCCACCGCGAAGCCCCGGTGTATGTTGCGGTCTTTCCGTCTGTTGTCATTGCGTACTTCATGATAACATACGGCGTTCTTTCTGTAATATAATGAAAAAACACCCGGTTGAGCCTGTCGCACTCTCCCTTTAAAACTCCTGTTTCGACCGATATCCCGTGTTCCTTCAGCTTCCTTATCCCGCCGCCCGACACTTTCGGGTTCGGGTCTGAAGAGCCGATAACAACACGCGCAATCCCGCGCTCTATTATCGCATCGGTACAGGGGGGCGTCTTTCCGAAATGGCAGCACGGTTCAAGCGTAACATAGACAGTTGAACCGCGCGGATCCTCTGTACAGTTTTTAAGAGCGTTGCGCTCGGCGTGCGGTCCGCCGTATTTTTCATGATAACCCTCTCCGATAATCCTGCCGTCCTTGACTATCACCGCTCCCACCATAGGATTGGGCGAGACCCGTCCGCAGCCTTTTTCCGCAAGTTTCAGAGCGTGCCTCATATAATCGGCGTCGGTCATGTTTGTCACCTCCTAAAAAAAGCCCGATGGCCTAAGCCTCGGGCATGGGTGTTGTGGTGTATTTATGTGCAGCAATAATGAAGCCCCGGAAAAATATTATTCCCGAGGCAAACAGAATATATGCGCTTTAAATTCAACCGCGTTCTCCTATCCAGACTGTACTGTCGGCTTTGGAATTTCACCAAATCTGCCCAAAATCAGGGCTTGCGGGCTTTACCGCCGGTAGGGAATTTCACCCTGCCTCGAAGCTGTTGTTTGATTTTACCTTATTTTATCACACGCATTCCGCTTTGTCAACATATATGCGCGCCAAAAAACAGCTTTTATGACATGTTGTAAAGATATTTTGATATTTTTTAAAATTCCGCAACAATCACAGTCGGCTCAGCGTCATATCAACCAAGTGTTAAATAAAAAGGCGGGGTATTATGCTTATAATAAAGAATTTAAAAAAGTTTTTCGGGGCTCTGTTTGCGCTGCTGCTTATATCACCATGCGTCAGCGCAAACGGAGTGATAGGCGAGGTGTATACGACCGATATAGGCGCGCTGATTGACGAGCAGCCGATAAGCTCATATAACTTTCAGGGATACACGTATGTGGTTGCCGAGGACTTGCGCGGCTACGGATTTAACGTCGAGTGGGACGCCGGGACGAGAACACTGATGATCACACAAAACGCCGATATGGTGAGAACATCGCTCACTCCGGAGCAGATCAATATAAAAAAGTCGGACATACCGCTGTGGACAAAGCTGTTTGACGTTTATGAAACAGATATAAAAACATATATTCACGGCCGGGAGATAGCAGCCTGCAACATAGACGGACGCACTCTGATAAAACTTTCGGATTTAGGTCAGTTCGGAGAAGTGGTGTTTGATGAAGAACACCGCCTTGCAAAACTCAATGTGATTAGACACGGGCTCGAGAGCGCATACAGCGGGCTGAGTGATGTACAAGAACTGAGCCTCGGGGATGGAATAACATATACCGGACAGACCGAGGGCGGCGTTCCGAACGGTATCGGTAAAATATACGACAAGAGCACGCTAAGCGTATTCCCGGGAACCGTGAATGACAAGGAGTACACCGGTACATTCCGAAACGGCGAAAAGACAGGATATTTTATCGATGAGGGATATTACACCTATACGATTGGCAGCGACCGCGGAACATACTACAGCTCAAAATTCGGCAACAAAACTGCGACCTCGGGAGGAGTTCAGTCAACCGAATACACTCCGGGATTTATGCACGAATATTCGGACTATCACGGAATGAAATATTATACAGACGAGTATCTGACCTCGGGTGCGGCAAGCGGCTTCTACCGCCGTGCCAATGTAGATTACGAGTACCTCTACGGAATGCTTGTGACGCATTACACCACCTACACCGGCGGCGACCTCAATATTGAGCTGCGCGGTGAGGCTCCGCGCTTTGAGCGGTTCGGGACGAGTGAATACTCCTCGCTGTCTGTGATAGACACAGACGGAAATTTATACACGGCGCCCGGCGCCGACGAGAGCTATGCAAACGCGGTTTACCGCCGCAGGAATGCCCTGGACGGCAACTACCGCGACGGCTGGGTTCTGGCACGGGACAACAAACTTTATCTGATTAATGATGAAAATGAGCAAAACGACGTCCTTACGGCTGAGAATGTCGCGTCTGCCTCAAGCGGTATATATGTAGACAATGGCGGCGGTATGTACGAGCTCACACCCTCGGGGGAATGGGAGCTTATCGATTCGGGCGTGCGTCAGGTCTCGGGCAGCGGATATGTCATGTATCTCAAAGATGACGGCAGCGTTTGGACTTACCGCTCAAGCAACACCGGCGGCAGCTGGATAGACGGCGAGGATCATTCCCAGCCGGTGCAAAGAGGCGAAAATGCGCGGTATGTTTCGACCGACGGCAATATCTGCCTGTATATTGACAGCAGCGGAACGCTCTGGGGCTTTGGTATGAGCTACAGCGGCGGACTTTCGTATATTGACGTTTATGATTTTGACCTCTACGACTATGAAAAATCTCTTGAGAATTACGTCAGTCCGGTGAAGCTCGGAGAGGATTTTGTCTCGGTCAAGGCAGGCGATACCGTGCTCGGGCTCAAATCCGACGGCAGCCTCTGGGGCTGGGGTTCAAATGAATACGGACAGATTGTAAAAGGCGGCGATGAATATATCTTATCTCCTGTAAAACTTGCCGAAAACGTTAAAGATTATGAATTTTCCTACGGAGCGGTATATGTGATTTATAATGACGGCTCGCTGTGGTTCTGGGGTCATCCGTACAGTGCGTACAGTATGGGCTCTGACGCCTTTTATGAGCCGACAAAATGCGAATTTGTATATAACCCGGCAAAATATTGGCTATAATAGATACCTCGTGCGGGTGTAGGCTTATGCAAATATCATAATACAGACAGAGCAAAATAAAATTGATACAGCGGAGACAATAAACAGACAGATTAATTATACTTTTCAAGCTAAAAATTCGGAAAATTTTTAAATTGGGTATTGACAAAGGAACAAAATTGTTGTAAAATAAATAAGTCGTGCGGATATGGCGGAATTGGCAGACGCGCATGGTTCAGGTCCATGTGAGAGCAATCTCATGGAGGTTCAAGTCCTCTTATCCGCACCACTGATTTTAACTGATAATCCGCAGTCTGGTATTATCAGTTTTTGATTATATCGTCATGTTTTGGCATACATTTTTTACACTTATACGCCAACATTTGGGATAATTACAATTAATTTTAACTGAATTAAGATGTCCCGCCATTTTCAGCGGCGGGTTCCGCTTAATTTTTACAGCATGGGGATGGGTTCCCTGCTGCAAACGCACTATGACGGAGCTGCGTCCCTTATTGAACGAAAGCACATCCCAACTATTGAACGTGGAACAGCCCTATTGTTAAACAGATACCCAATTATTAAACGGAGGCATAGCTCAGCTGGTTAGAGTGCTTGCTTGACATGCAAGAGGTCACAGGTTCAATTCCTGTTGTCTCCACCACCACGTCGGAGCAAAGTTCGCTTTGCTCCGACTTATTTTTATACAAAATAAGTCTTTCGCCTGCTCCCTTGCTCCCCAACGTAGAGATTAGGGATTAGGGAATAGAGAATAGGACTGTTGCGGGCATATTTCTGCCTATCTTTTTATCACAGCAGCGGAACAATCGCAAAAAGGTGGTAGCGCAGCGTGCCTTTTTGCGAAAAGGAAAAGCAGCGGAGCGGGTGAGCTTTTCGTGCTTTGCACGGAAACGAACAAGCGGAGCTTGCTTTGACGCAGGGATTAGGACGTGACGGGTCTATTCTAAATTAAATATTTACTGTCATCTTAAACGTTGGTATAGCATATAACGCTTTGCGCAAAGCGTCAAAACATAATT
>DXIJ01000138.1 GCA_019112945.1 Candidatus Monoglobus merdigallinarum
TAAGCGTCCCCGCTTTTTCGGAAAGCTTAGACAGTGCAAGCAGCTACAGCATAGGCAGCACTCAATCCGGTTCTATTACAGAAACAAATCCTGAAAGTGCCTACCGGTTCACTTTAAATTCCTCGGGAAGAATAACCGTACAATATAACGCTGAAAACATGAGCTATTCAAGATTAAAATTATATGACAGCACCGGACAGGAAATTTGGAGCGATTTGCCTTATTGGGATTCTAACTCAAAGCAAATCTCGTTTAACGAAGATATAGAATTGACAGACGGTACATATTACTTTATGGTTGCAGAAAGCAGCGGCTATGGATCTTACAGCTTTACTTTATCGAACGCCTCGCCAAGCACCGTTTCCGATAATTCGAACAATAATAATGAGTTTGAAACAAGCACTCAGCCGCCGACAAGTACACCAAGACCGACAAACACGCCAAGACCGGCAAGCAGCGATGATAACGAAACCTCATTCGGCTCAAGCGTCTCGGATTGGGCCAAGGAAGAAGTTGAGACGGCTTATGACAACAACTTGATACCTGAAACTATTATAGGTGATGACCTGACACAAAATATCGACCGCGCCGAATTTGCTGCAATAGCAGTTCAGCTTTACGAAGAGTTGACAGGCTCATATGTATACACAGGCGGTACGCCTTTTACCGATATAGCGCGCAATGATAATTATGTTTCCATCTGCAAGGCATATGATTTAAATATAACCAACGGTGTAACCGCATCCACTTTTGATCCGCACGCAAACATAACGCGCGAGGATCTTGCCACCATGCTATGCAGAACGATTAAAAAATACAGTGACCCGAATTGGTCTCTTGAAAATGATTCCGAATACTATCTTGACACAAGCGGAGTAAAAAAGTTTGCAGATGACGA
Source organism: Candidatus Monoglobus merdigallinarum (assembly GCA_019112945.1). Taxonomy (GTDB): domain Bacteria; phylum Bacillota; class Clostridia; order Monoglobales; family Monoglobaceae; genus Monoglobus; species Monoglobus merdigallinarum. The sequence goes on from DXIJ01000138.1 coordinate 899, forward strand.
CGATATATCGGACTATGCAAAGCCATCAGTATACTATATGGCAAAATACGGAATAGTAAAAGGTGTTGACGATACACATTTTGCACCCAAAAATACAAACGCATGGCAGGAAGCTATAGGTTATGCAACCGCAACACGGGAACAGGCAATACTTATGTCGCTTAGAATATATAACGCTTCAGATATTTGGGGATAATAAATTTACGGGGCGGTTGATCCGTCCCGCCGGACTGTAGAAGAAGTAGTTTTAAGGGTTTTGCCAACGTAGGGATTAAGCATTGGAGAATAGATATTAGGACGCAGGCGGGTTTGTTCTCAGCAACGTATTTATTGAAATGCAAAAAGTGTTGATAGCGCCCGAGCCGGGATTGTGATTGCAGCAGATAATATGATTTAAATGACTGTTCAAACATTTTCGACATGCACAGACCGCCGCGGAGTGCGGCGGTCTGTGTTGCTTTTGCATACTACCAAAGTTGATTGATAGACTTACATAATTGGGAAGAAATCTTAATATTTATTTAAGTTTAAGCGGCTGAATATATCTCGTCCTCTTAAAACTTATGCAAATTGTTGTCTGCTGTTTTCAAACGTCGGTTTTAAATAAATCAGCGTTTACAGATCCTCACGCTCTTTACCCTAAAACACCTTATGCGTCATATTCTACAATTACAGCATAAACGTTTTTATTTGCACCGCCGCCGTATGTGTACACCGGAGCGCTTGTGTCGGTAATTCTGCAGCTTACGGCAGCCGCTCCGGAATCGACCGACTTTGCCGCGCCCATTATCGTTCCGTTTTGAACTATATACTGGTCTCTGCCGGCTGAGCCGTTGCCGTCAAAGATGACCGTGACCGTACACGGAGCCGTCGGCGTAAAATACAGACACTTTGACTCCGTACCGCCCGCTCCGGCTTGCTTCCAGCCTTTTGTGAATACATACTCTTTATCGTTATATGTATAGCTGACGCTGCCGTTGGCTGCAGTAAGCTCGCCGTAACCGCCAAGACCGTTCACTTCAGCCAATTTTTCACCGCTTGTCTCGGTAAACATATTTGAGTACTCATCATATGTCGGGCTGTAAACTACCACTGTTTTTTCTTTTGGCTCTTCATAGCGGTGTGTATAAGCCCCGGCAAGCGGCTGCATTTCATCAAGGTTGTTCCAAACAAAGAGTTTTATCACATCATCGTTTTCAAAAACTTCGTCCAAAGTGATTTCCAAACTGCCGGAGATGTCCTTTACCTCAAATCCTGTAAGAACATCATCGGAATATTTTGCCGCAGCAAGCTTTGCCTCTGTAACAGTCTCGTCTCTTAACTCAGCTTGAACCGAAACCTTTCCGTCTTTTAGGTTTGTAACTCCGGATATTTTATACGCTTTACCCTCGACATAGCCGCTCTTGAAACTATGCGCCGAATTTGCCGCCATGTTAAATACGGCATATTCGTTTTCCGTTCCCGCAAATTCAACGCCGTCAGCTTCCATGGTCAATGTTTCCGTCTTCTTTCCGTCGACTGTAATCACAAGTTCATCATCAAGCGGCAAGTATACTGTTGCCGTGGTGTTTGCCGGTATTTGTGTATCATAAACGTAGCTTCCATTTTTGTAATCCCAATTGCTTACTATCTTTCCGTATTCGGAATCATATGAACTGTCCACCGAGTCTATTCCGTTTCCGAAAGTAGGTTTAAGTATAATATGCTTAAATCCCGGTTGGTCAAAGTCGTACATTATTCCGGCCATATAAGAATACATCCATTCGCCGACAGCTCCGTAAGCATAGTGGTTAAAAGAATTCATGTTTACGCTGCCGAAGCCCTTATCCTTTGTGTATGAATCCCAGCGTTCCCAACACGTGGTCGCACCTTGATCCACGGAATACAGCCATGACGGATTGTCATGCTGGAGCAGCAGCTTATACGCAGTGTCTGACGCTCCGATATCCGACAATGTTTTCATAATTACAGAAGTTCCAAGGAATCCTGTTTGCAGTCTGTCACCTTTTCCGCTGATGTTTTGAATCAACTGCTGTTTAACTTTTTCGCGAGATTCTTCACTCGGCAGCAGATCCGCGTTCAGCGCCATAATACAAGCTGTTTGCTTTGTGCAGCTCAGCGTTCCGTCCGCATTCACAAAACTATCCGCAAACCTCTGCTTCTGGCTCTCATAGATTGCTCTGTACTTTTCGACCTCATCGGTAAGCCCGATAACCTCCGCCATGTCTGCCATCATTTGGGCATCCCATGCATAGTAGGCGATTATGAGCAGGCTCCTTAATTCGTCGTCGTTGCCCTCCGGTGCGAGCCAATCTCCCCAGTGTGCGTTAGGACCGTTGTTCGTCTCCAAAAAGTCCATATACGTGGTCATTGCCTGCCAGTTCTCCGAGATAAAGCTCTTATCGCCATACATCTTGTACATATTGTACGGTACGATTATTCCGGCGTCCGCCCAGCCTACGTTTCCGGCTCTTGTTGACGTAGCAATCGGAGCCGTGTCGGTGAACACACCATCCTTGGCATTTTGAGAATCGCGCACATCCTGCATCCACTTTGTGAAAAAGCCTTTGACATCGGCGTTATATGCGCCTGTTACGGCAAACACCTGAGTGTCCGCCGTCCAACCCTGTCGCTCGTCACGCTGCGGACAATCGGTCGGAATACTCAGATAATTCGAGTACATTCCCCATCTTATATTGCTTAAAAGCTGATTCACATCGGCATCCGAAGTCGTCAGGCTTCCCGTATCCGTCTCCACAGAAGTTACAACCAGTCCTCTGACATTGTGAACAGTTATCTCCGACGTTGCTGAAATCTCCGCATATCTGAAGCCGTAGAACGTATATGTTGAGTGATAAGTTTCAACTCCTTCACCGTTCATTATATACTGCCCGATCGCCCTTGCCGTGCGCAGATTTGCCGTATATACACTTCCCTCAGGACCGTCGTTGCCTCTGCTTATCAGTCCTTCGTTATCGTTCGCCATTTCTCCGTGACGTATTGTTATAACGGTGTCCTTAGCACCCTCTGCCTGTATCTCCGGCCAGCCCACAAAGTTCTGACCGAAATCAATGACCGCCTTCTCACCCGGCTTTATTGTAAAAGTCTCACCGGCTTCATATGTTCCCGTCACGTTTATTTTTCCGTATTTGTCAGATGTCGCGCCTGTCGCTCCGTCATATACGGTCATCGACTGCGGTGTGCGCTCAAGATCCTCGCGTACTCTGACTCTCGGACCTGTTATAGCCGTTATCTCAAGAGATGACGAGCTGTCTATTTCCGCTGCCTTCCAACTGCTGTCATCGTATCCGCTGTCTTTCCACGGCGTTTTGATGTTGCCGTTCAACGTTTCTCCCGCATACATATCAGCCATGACTACGGGACTGTCGTATGAATATTTCCACGATGAGTCGGTGCCTATCGTATCCGTTTCGCCGCTTTCGTAAGTGATCAGCAATTTTGCACGGAACCCGAGCTCTCTCACTCTTCCGACAATATCCCCGGACCACCATCCCGGGGTCAGCAGAGCCGAAACAGCGTTGTCACCGGCTTGAAGCATTTCGGTTACATCATATGCAAACGAATTCACTCTTGTTCCCGTATGCGTAAATCCGGGTTTGAGCTCATCGTATACAACCGATCCGTCATTTTGGCGCTCACCGACGCGCTGACCGTTAATCCATACATCAAACACGCCCTTGCCTGTTACATAGAGCCGCGCCGACTTTATATTCTCATCCGCATTAAAACT
>DXIJ01000139.1 GCA_019112945.1 Candidatus Monoglobus merdigallinarum
TTTTTGGCAGAACAGGTGCGGAGCATGGAGGACGTGTGCACGAGCTTATCGAGAACACAGATGAGAAATATATACCGTTCATTGAAGCCATGCTCGCCAATGTGCTGCAGATAATCACTGCCGCACAAAAAGAGAGTGATGCGTGAATCAAATTATAATACGATAAAATTCCAATCTGCACCTATTAAAATATTGATAAATTGCTACTTGAATCTTAAATTTTCTGTTGATATAATTGATTTATCAGTTATAAAAAAACGGGAAAGGAAGAAGAATATGTCAAAGTCTAAGAATAAAGTGCTAAGCATAGTTTTGGCAGTTTTGATTGCAGCGGCGGCTCTGCCTAATATCATTTATGCTGCAAACCAAGATGCGGTGACTATAACCGAATCGGGCGGCAGCTTTGAAAGCGCATATGTGGAATGGACAGGCAGCGGTCTTGGCAGCACTAATGTGTACTGGAAGAAATCCGGCTCGGGTGATTATACTCAAATTGACCCTGAGCTTATCCGTGAGTATCCGGATCATATGAGGGCGGATATTCCGGGGCTTTCGGCGGGGGAATATATTGTAAAAGTTGTTCCTGTTGCCAATGGTGTTGAAGATGAGCGCAGCGCGGCGGAGACGGATGTGCTCAGCGTTATGGCATACACGCGCGAGGGTTTTGCCTTTAGCGAGCAGTCTCCGGCCAAGGATGCCAGCGGAGGATATAATCCGGACGGCACTCCAAAGCAGAACGCGGATATCATATATATCTCACAGGGCAATGTCAACAGGGTTATGATCGACCAAACTCCTGAATACGGCTTGGGTCTTGTCGGTATATTTGAGTATAGGGAACGCAATAAAATTACTACGCCGCTTATCGTGCGTATTATCGGCAGGGTAGATATGCCGGAGGGCATGGAAAAATACCTGCTCGGCATTAGGTATACTCAGAATGTCACTATAGAGGGTATTGGCGAGGACGCGGCTATCCACGGCTTTGGAATAACGCTTAAGGAGTCTCGTAACATAGAGCTTCGCAACTTTGCGATAATGTGGTACGGCGGCGGCACGGACAGTGATGCGGTGGCACTTGACACTAATAATGACAACGTTTGGATACACAATCTTGATTTTTTCTACGGCGCACACGGTCCTGATGATGATCAGTCCAAGGGCGACGGAAGCATTGATATGAAGAACCAATCGGATTATGTGACGATATCATACTGTCATTTTTGGGACTCCGGAAAGACAAGTTTTACCGACAGCCCGAGTGCTGAAAGCAGCAAGACGCATGTGACATATCACCATAACTGGTTTGACCATTCGGATTCGCGTCACCCGAGATGTGTTGGCAGTGATGTGCATTTGTACAATAACTATTATGACGGAGTATCCAAATACGGAATCGGTGCGGCAAAGGGCTCTTCAATATATGCTGAGAACAACTACTTCAGATACTGTGAAAGACCTATGATAATTTCCAAGCAGGGCAGCGATATATACAAGGATGGAACGTATAAGGGAAGCGGCACGCTGTCCGGTCAGGCAGGCGGTATGATAAAGGGTTACGGCAACGTTATTGACGACTGCGTCAGATTTGTTACCCAGCTGGACACGCCTGACGATACCCCGGGAATAAGCGATGAGGGACAGTTTGACTGCTATATTGTTTCGTCTCCCGGGGAGAAAGTCCCCGATACGGTCAAGGCTCTGAACGGCGGTGCGGTATACAGCAATTTTGACACGGCGGATACAATGTACTCATATCAGGCGGATTCAGTAAAAGACGGAACAGACAAGGTCAAGAAGTTTGCCGGACGCATGGACGGCGGCGACTTTGAGTACGTTTTTGACAACGCGGTCGAGGATACTAACTATGATGTTATCCCGGAGCTCCAGAGTGCTGTTGAGAATTACAGCCCGGCGGTTGTTGACGCCGGAGGAGACGCCTCATTTGCCATAGAGCAGCCGCCGGAGGAATCGGAGAATAGAATTATTCATAATTTCACAACGCAGGGGACAGACAGTGATTTTTATGATATTTCAGGTTCGCTTACAGATCTTTTCGGTGCTATGCGTTATGATGCCGCAAATCTTACTCAGGCTTTGAAGTTTGAGGGGAACGCGAGTATTAAGTTTACTCCTGAGCACAGCGGAATGATGACTGTTGTTGCAAATTTCTATAGAGGTTCGGTGAATTTGACTGTCAACGGAGAGACAATAAAGGGGGATCCGGCAACAGGGCTGGTTACGTTCCCGGTGTTGCAGGGCGTGGAATATACAATAACAAGAGCTTCGGTCTCATATTTGTACTATCTGGCACTTGAATATGAACAGTACGACCCGTCGGCAACGACAGACCCAAATGCAACGGCCAAGCCGACGGCAACGCCCAAGCCTACCCCGTATGTGCCGGTTGGCTCAGAGCTTACGCACAATTTTACGACACAGGGCACAGACAGTGACTTCTTCTCTATAACCGGAGGCGGTTTGAAAACCAACAAGGTCTCTATAGAGTACGGCGGAGAAGTGCTTACAAGATGTTATGAGATAGGCTCGAGTGCTTTGATCAGCTTTACCGCACCAAAAGACGGAAGTATAACATTTGTGTTTGCTCCGGGAGAGAAAGCGGAATTTAAGCTTGACGGCTCAAAGGTTACCGGAGACACTTCAACCGGTCTTTTGACGATTGACGTAAAGGCGAATGAAACATATGAGATAACAAAGAGTTCGGTTGCGTATCTTTACTATATAACCGCGGTCTTTGAAGAGGATGCGGAAGAGTCGCCGATACCGGAAGCGACGCCGACCGCAAGTCCGACAGCGAGCCCCGTGGAAACGCCGTCAGCAACAGCGGTGCCAAGTAATACTCCGCTGCCGATACCGGAAGTGACACCGTCTGCAGCACCGGTTTCAGCTTGGTCGGTCTCGGATATTGAAAACAGCATGATAACCGTGACAGCGCCGGACGGCACGGCTGCGGGTGAGGTAAATTATATCTATGCCGCAAAATATACCGATGATGGTATCCTTGCGGATATTGAGATATTCAGTCTTGTGACCGAAGCGGATAAACCTCAGTATATTTTTGAGCTCAGCAGGATAACAGACAATGAGAATGTCCGCATTATGCTGTGGGACAGTGATATGCAGCCGCTGATCTAATAAAATTATATCTATGCGCAGAACAAAAATGATGGGGCTGTAAAAAAACTCGACATATAAAATGATTGCGTATGGGGGTGTCCAAAAAATCGCCCAGAGCGTTCAAGGGCATAAACATAGAAAATCCGCTCAAAAGGGCGGATTTTCTGCATTTAATGGGAT
>DXIJ01000140.1 GCA_019112945.1 Candidatus Monoglobus merdigallinarum
TATAAACCGGCAAAAAAAGACATGAGCCGCAGGATTTTTACGGCTCATGCCCAAATATTAAATATCAGCCAAATACCTTTACAAATTTAAAGCGGAACTTTTGTATCGGATTAAGAGCTTTATAGACATGGTTTGCCGCCCTTTTGTAAACCGACTTTGCAAAATTATTATCCTCAAAGCCGGGTGCGTTTTGTCCATATGCCGCATTATTTACTATTTTCAACAACCGGCGGGCATCGTCTATACTTATTGACGGGATCTTCCTTGAAAGATATTCGGGAAATTCTTTTTCAACCGCGGAATAATCCGTTATCATTCCGCAAAAGAGCATTAAATCGACTATCATCTGAAAGCTGCGGCGGCAGCCGGCCTTATCAATCAGGCGCAGTCTGCGTCTGCGGCGGAGAAGCAGCAGGCTGAGCAGCAGCAAAACAATAACGGCCGGCAAAGCGATTGAGGCATAAACAGCAAAAGAATTGCTCCCGAGATATATATCCCGGTTTTGAGTACTTTCATTCCCGGTCTCGTTTTCCGACGCCGGCGCCTCTGCGTTTTCCTCGTCAGGCTGTGCATAGCCTACCGAAAAGCTGTATTCTGCATCAAGGCCGCTGCTTTCGCTGTTACCGCCGGGATACACAGGCTCCGTTATATCACCGACCGACGGCGTAACCTCAACCGGCGTCCAGCCGTAATCGTCAAGCAGTATTTCTACCCAGGCATGGGCGGCCTTATCGGTAACAACAGCGTTGTACGTTCTGTATTCACCGCGCTCAAAATCAGACGGATAAACTATATATCCGGAAACATACCGTGCCGGCACGCCGTACAACCGGTACATCAGTGTCGCCGCAGTTGCATAGTGCACACAGTACCCGCTCTTGCGCTCAAACAAGAAGTATTCTGCAATATCCGTGTTAAGAGCCGACCAGCCGGGTGTTGTGCTGTATTCGGTCCTGCGGTCAAGCTCGCTTATTATAAAATCCGTTATCTCGCCTATATCTGTCATTGGGTGCTCCTCGCAGAGCCTCACAAGCCGCGGCAGACTTTCCTCGGGCACTCCTGTATACGCCGTCCGCGCTTTGCCTGCATACGACTGCTTCAGGTAATAATATCTGTCTCTTTGGGCTACAAAATCATCTGCTACATTGTCCCAGTCTATATTCATATCACCGCGGTCATAATACTGATATGTATATCCTCCGTAGCTGCCGAAACTTACCCAGCGTCCGAAATACGGCATATAAAAATTCATACGCGCACTGCCCGCGTATCTGAGCGACATGCTTTTCGGCTCCGGCAGGTCGTCTCCCTGCATACTTGCGTTCATAACAAAATACATACCCGAATACATACTGTTTATCTGGCTTGCCCAATAGTAATTATCTATGCTGTCACGTATTTCCGAAAGCAGCGCGCTGTCATCGGAACTTGACCATTCGCCGTCCGAGTAATCGCCGCCTGTGAAGCCCTTTAAGTAAATCGGCTCACTCGGCCTGTGCGTCAGCTGCACAACAAGCTGCTCTGAATCATTCGTATAATTATTAATGCGGCTTATATGCCCGCCCTGAATTGTCTGCGGCGAAGCTCCCGTTAAATTCAAGTATGATTTATACGCGTACTCCTCAGCAGAATATATCATTTCATACAGGCTTGCCGCTCCCATATATGTTACCGGCGCAGCAACCGTGAGCGCGGCAAGGAAAACCGCTCCTGCGGCGGCGGCGCATTTTATACCGACGGTACGCCCGTCTTTAGACCGGATAAGCACATTTTTCTTCCGCACAATATTTGAAACATAAAAACCAAGCTGAAAGACAAGAAGCAATAATACAGCAGGGATACTTACATGAATACCAAGCAGCGGACCCGTTATAACCAGGGCGGTAATCAGCACACATGCGGCCGTATGTCCGTTTGGGATGTTTTCAGCTATGACCAGCAATAACGCTGCCGCTGCGGCAATGATGAGCATCAAAGCCGTAATATCGGTTTCCTCCGAGGTAATTCCGCCGCCGAAACAGCCTGCCAAAGCCCGAAGCTGAATTTTTAGCGGCTCAAACCATATCAGTATAACAGCCGCTGCCAAAACGGCCATGATAAACAAAAACCACGGAAAAAACTTTCTTTTGAACTGATATATGTAAAGATAAAGGCCTGTCAGCAATACAGATACAGGCAGCATGAGTACTATGCTTATACTCACGCCCGCAAAAGAATTTATAATCAATATCAGTCCAAAAAGTCCGCAGCTTTGCAAAATAATGTCAAAAATAAAACTACTGCTTCTGTTTTCTGCACTCTCTGTATTTACTATCATTTTTATTTTTGCTAAACCTCACTTTGCGAAAAGCAAATAATATGCCTCATACAGTCAAGCTCACGCTTTTTATCTCATCTTTATAACCGCTTTGCGTAAATTCAAACACCTTTGCCTTGCCGCAATGCAGCCTTAAATCAAGGTCAAGTATAAAGTGTTTTTCTCCGGCGTCTCTTGCCAAAGGAGCGTCAATGCTCCTAATGCCGCCGCCCTCTCTGTACAGTGAATACAGCATATCACGGCACTCCTTTTCGCTGCCGACGGCAATGCTTACACTCCCGCCGCTGTCTGACAGCCAAGATACCGAAACACCTTTAATGCAGCGCAGCAGCCCCAAAACCAATGCAGACAAAACTTCATAAAATGCGCTCAGCCGCTTTTCGTCAATTTTTTCGGTATGCGCACCGGAGAGGCATATCTCAGCGCTTAGCTCAAATTCTTTTTCATATTCCTTGATCCACAATTGGTCGGTCTTTGCAGTTTGATTCCAATGAATAAATCTTGCGGAATCTCCGCTGCGGTATTCCCGAAGCTGCTTAAAATCACGGCTGCTGCCGCTCAGGATTTCGCGCCTGAGCATATTGTAATGCCCTGTACCGCCGAGCGCATAGGCCGGAAGCACAATATTCATTGCCTCTTCTCTCGGGAAAACGACGATCTCCGCACTCTCTTCAACCCATTTTTTAGCCTTGAACACCTTTAAATAGTCATAAACAGCCAGACGCTTGAGCTTAACGCTCATGATCCCGCAATACGGGACGGAAACTTTAAGGCCGTTTATGTCACTGCTGCGCTCTGAGACAGCTGTATAATATACCAAACGTTTCTCTTCACCGGCTCCGTATCCGCAGCTCACCTCAATCCCAAGCCTATTCACAGGCAGCACACAGGGATTAATGATTTTCAGACCGAGCCTTTTCTCGCCTGAGTTTACGGAAAAATACATATTCTTTTCAAATTCCGCCGTAATCCTTTTGCTTATATGCCCGCAGATAAGCCTAAACACAGGCATAGCCAGCACAATCATTAAGAATAGCATAAGCAATGCAGGGCTTCTGAACATTGCCGAGAGATACAGCAGCACGAGCAAAAACAGAAACAATAAAAACTTCTTCATTTAAGTTTTTCTCCCAAAGGCGGCTTTTCGACCGAATCAAGAATTTCGCTGATTATCTGCTCTTTCTGCACACCGTCTATTCCGGCTTCCGCGCTTAAAACTATTCGATGGAACACCACATACGGAAACTGGTCTTTAACATGATCCGGTGTAACATATTCGCTTACGTCAAGCCAGGCCGCCGACTTTGACATTTTCACAAGCGCAACGGTTGCGCGCGGGCTTGCACCCTTTTCAAGATACGGCGACTGTCTTGTGGCGGCGACAAGTGCAACGATATAGCGGTATACGCTTTCCTTAATATAAATATCGTGAACGTCATGCTGTATTTTAATAAGCTCGTCCTTACTTAAAGCCTCCTTTACAGTGTCTGCGCGGTTATATTCATTTACCGTCATCGCCATTGCCACTTCGCTTTCAAAATCAGGGTAGCCAAGGCTCATAGACGTCATGAACCTGTCCATCTGTGATTCGGGCAGCAGCTCAGTACCCGCGCTTCCGAAAGGGTTCTGCGTCGCAATGACCAGAAACGGGCTTGGCACCGGTCTGGTCTCCCCGTCAACAGAAACCTTTCTCTCCTCCATGACCTCAAGCAGCGCTGACTGCGTCTTTGGCGATGTTCTGTTTATCTCATCGGCCAGAAGCAAATTGCAAAAGACGCTTCCGGGCTGGTATTCAAATTTCTCCAAGTTCCTCATGTACACGGAAAAGCCTGTAAGGTCAGACGGCATAACATCCGGGGTAAACTGCACCCGGCGGCATTCAAGTCCGAGCGCCCTTGAAAAAGCCAGAGCCAGAGTAGTTTTGCCCACTCCAGGTATGTCCTCAAGCAGTATATGCCCGTTTGCAATAAAGCTCAGCATTACTTCGCGGACAATTTCATCCTTGCCGATTATAACGCCGCTCACTTCATCTATTACCCTGCGCACCTTATCAATATAACCGTTCACTCAGGCTCACCTTCCCGACAATAATTTCATGCTGTTATTATAACACTTGGAGTTGACTACAAGGCAATAGCTATTATGTAAACAATTTATGAATATTTAACAAGCCGCCCCGCAGCACGGCGGGACGGCTTTTAAACATCAGAATTTCAGTTTACGACTTCTTTCAGGGTTTTCCTGACCGAACCGTTCCCCTGCATCATACTGTGCAGGTAATTGCAGATAATATCAGCAAGCCCCGCTCTGCACAAATCGATACCAAATATCGCCGTATTTGATATTATCGGCTTTATTATCTGTTTGATTTTATCGGGAGTGCCGTCCCCTATCTGCTTAACAATCGGACACAGCTCATCAAGCATAGGGTCAGGGCTCAATTTAAACTCTCTGCCGCTGTCATCGATCCCCGTGAGGTACCGCAGCCAGCCCGCAATCGTCAGCGGTATCAGCCTGAGGTCACCTACGCTCAGACCTTTAGCCTCAGAGTAGGCCTTTATAGTCTCTCCGAAGCGCACGCCCAGCTTCTGCGATGTGTCGGAGGCTATCCGCTGCGGAGTATCGGGCATGAACGGGTTGGGCAGCCTTATATTGATGACCGTTTCAATAAACTCCCGCGGGTCAATGATCCCGGGATCGGCAGCGGCAGGCAACCCCTCTCTTAAACCTATTCCCTCAACCAGCTTTCTTAAATCCGGATCTTTCATTTCATCAGATATAAGCCTAAATCCAAGGAGGCAGCCAAAGACCGCAAGCGCAGTATGGAGCGGATTTAAGCAGGTGCAGACTTTCATCCTTTCGGTCTTGTCAACAGTTTTGCGGTCCGTAAAGATGAACCCGCATTTTTCAAGTTCCGGACGTCCGTTTGGGAAAACATCTTCAATCACCAAATACTCGCATTCCTCTGCATTGACAAACGGAGCAACATAGGTATTTTTTGCCGTAACGACCGGCTTTATATCCTCCAGCCCGTCACTCTTCAAAAGTTCAACTATCTTCGGATCCGGTCTCGGCGTTATCTTGTCGATCATTGTGCAAGGAAATGATACATTGTCACTGCCGGCGTACTCATAAAACCCCGCTTCGCATATGCTTCTTTTTGTCCACTCGCCCGCAAACGACAAAACCGCTTCTCTCAGTCTGTCGCCGTTATGCGAACAATTATCCATACTGACCATTGCAACAGGCTTTGCGCCGCTTAAATATCTTGCATACAGCAGCGCTGTTACCTTTCCGATATAAGAGATAGGTTCATAATAGCCTTTTTCATAATCACGCTGCACCTCAGGCAAAATCCGCCCCGCTGAATCCGTCAGACTATAGCCTTTTTCTGTTATCGTAAAACTTGCGATTTGAAGCGAGGGCTTTGAAAACATTTCTCTGAGCGCGCCGAAGTCCTGAGTGTTTCCGCTGTCCAGCGCCAATGCATCCGCCACGCTTGCTATGACCTCCCTGCGGACGCTGCCGTCTGATTTGAGCGTAACAAGCACGCTTAGATTATCATGAGGCCTGAATACCTTATCGATTATTTCGCTGTCGTACCCCTCGGCAACGATTATCCCCCTGTCCAGCTGCCCGCTGCACAGCAGCCTATTGACGGCTGCCGCCTGAAATGCTTTAAATATATTCCCGGCTCCGAAATGTATCCAAAACGGATCGCATTTTGTTTGCTGCCGCATTTTTTCTATATCAAAATCCGGTATTTCATAACCCATTTTTATCCATTCATTCGGTTTTTTTAAGTCTTGTAAAGTTAATTTCATTTATAAACACGCCCTCTCAGCAGATTGTTTTTTGTTTTTATCAATAGCCTCCCACAAGCCGTTTAAATAACACGCTCCAAGCGCCCTGTCGTACAGGCCGTATCCGGGCATTGCAGTCTCCCCCCATATCATTCTGCCGTGGTCGGGACGAATAGGGCCGCTGAAGCCGATATCGTAAAGCGCTTTCATAATTTCATACATATCAAAACTTCCGTCGCTTGAAAGGTGCGCAGCCTCTTCAAAATCACCCGGGCTGTTGAATTTTAGGTTTCTGACATGCGCAAAGTACAGTCTGTCTTTTACTGCCTTGATGATCTCAACAAGGTCATTTTTTAAATTTGTGCCATACGATCCCGCACAGAACGTAACGCCGTTATGCGGGTCATTGACCATCTCGAGCATGTGCAGTATGTTTTCTTTGCACGTGATTATTCTCGGCAGGCCGAAAACGCTCCAGGCAGGATCGTCCGGGTGTATCGCCATATTGATATCATATTTGCCGCATACCGGCATAATTGCTTCGAGAAAATATTTCAGGTTTTCAAACAAGACCTCCTCATCAACACCTCTGTAGAGCTCAAACAGTTCCTTTACTTTTTCCAAACGCTCCGGTTCCCAGCCGGGCATGACCGTCCCGTTCATATCGGACAATATCGAGGCAAACATTTCCTCGGGAACCATTTTGTCAACCGCTTCCTGAGAATATGCAAGCACAGCCGCGCCGTCAGGCCGAACCCTCGAAAGCTCTGTTCTTGTCCAATCAAACACCGGCATAAAGTTATAACACACGAGGTGTATGCCCTCCTTGCCAAGATTTTCAAGCGTCCTTATATAGCGTTCAATATATTTATCCCTATTCGGCGCCGCCGCCTTGATATCCTCATGAACATTAACGCTTTCTATACCGGAAATGTGCAGTCCCCCGCTTTCGACCTCATTCTTTAATGAGCGTATCTCATCGCGGCTCCATTCCTCCCCGGCAGCTTTGCCGTACAGTGTGGTTATCACTCCGGTAACACCCGGGATCTGCCTTATCTGCTTTAAGGTTACAGTGTCATATCCGCTCCCGTACCAGCGCAGTGTCATTTCCATATCTTTATCTTCCTTTCAGATTTTTATATCGTATCAGCCGATAAACTCGGCTCAATGCTTATATTATAAGTTAAAAATAATAAATTTATTAATCATAATAATTTTTTGAAAATGCAGAATACTATTTAATATTATCAAACTATAGGAGGTAAAACATTGTTAGACACACAAGCGTTACAATATCCAAGAAATACAAGCACGAGACGGCTGTTTGACCTGTCCGGTCTTTGGAAGTTCAAATTTGACAGCGGCGCCTGCGGAGAGGAAAACGGATGGCAGTACGGCCTGAGCGATTATATTTTAATGCCGGTGCCCGCAAGTTTTAACGACTTCTTCACCGATAAAAATTCAAGGGAGTACACGGGCGACTTTTGGTACGAAAGAGATTTTATCGTGCCCGGAGAATGGGAGGGCATGAGCCTTTTTCTGCGCTTTGAGGGAGCTGCCCACCGCGCCGAGGTATATATCAACGGCAAAAAAACGGTATCTCACGAGGGCGGATTTATGCCGTTCGCAGCAAGGCTTGACGGCCTGGTAAAATTTGATAAGCCAAACCGTGTTGCCGTTAAAATTAATAACGAACTGAGCCTGACCTCCCTGCCGGCAGGCAGCACTAAGCTGCTTAAAAACGGCAGAAAAATGTCCAAGCCTTTCTTTGACTTCTTTAACTATTCGGGACTCAACAGAGCCGTAAAGCTCGTCGCTGTTCCAAAGGAATCGATACTCGACTTAAGCGTTGAGCATAAACTTACAGAGGACGGCAGCGAAACAAAATACAGCGTCACAACAAACGGAGATAACACGGTTCAGGTCTCGGTTTTTGACAAGGACGGCAGTATCGTTGCCGAGACAACCGGCAAGGAGGGCGTTATTCACATTGAAAACACAAGACTTTGGAATGTGCTGGACGCATATCTGTACACATTCAGGCTCAGGATATTAAAAAGCGGCAGCATAATAGATGAATACTATGAGGATATCGGGATACGAACCGTAGAAATAAAAGGCAGAGATATTCTGATAAACAACAAGCCGGTCTACCTTAAAGGCTTCGGCAAGCATGAGGACAGCGATATAATCGGCAGGGGCTTTTCTTTGCCGGTGGCGAAACGTGACTTTGAACTTATGAAGTGGATAGGTGCTAACTCGTTCCGCACCTCTCACTATCCGTATGCGGAGGAGATACTCAAGATGGCGGACAGAGAGGGTTTTTTGGTAATAGACGAGGTCGCCGCCGTTGGAATGTTCGAAAGCCTGATGAACTTCCTTGAAGCATCGTCAGGCAAGAAAACCGATTTTTTCTCACGCGATATCGTACAGACGCAAACCAAAGAAAATCACAAAGCCGCTGTCTCCGAACTGATAACGCGCGATAAAAATCACGCATGCGTGATCGCCTGGAGTCTCTTCAACGAGCCGGAGACGACCTCAGACTCCGCAGTTAAATATTTTGAAGAGATATTCATTCACGCACTCAAGACCGACCCTCAGAAGCGGCCGAGGACGTTTGCGCTTATCATGAATTCCACTCCCTCAGTGTGCAAATGCTACGGTTTTTCCGACTTTCTGTCGCTCAACAGGTATTACGGCTGGTACGTAAACGGCGGCTATGAGATCTCGGATGCAAAGGAGCAGCTCATAGATGAGCTGAAAGAGTGGGAAAAGGCGGCTCCGAACAAGCCGATCATATTTACCGAGTTCGGCGCAGACACAATGCCGGGGCTTCACAAACTTCCCAGCGTTATGTGGTCTGAGGAATATCAGGAGGAGTATCTTAATATGCAGTTTGAGGTATTTGACATGTTCGATTCCGTAAAAGGCGAGCAGGTATGGAACTTTGCCGACTTTCAAACAACCGAGGGGATCCTCAGGGTTGACGGCAACAAAAAAGGCATATTTACAAGAGCAAGACAGCCAAAAAATGCCGCATATTTATTCAAAAAAAGATGGGAGAGCCTTGCACTTGATTATAAATCAACAAGTTCGTGCAGATATTAAGGAGGCAGTCGAATGGAAAAGAATGTCAGACCGTTTGGCATGAGAGATAAGATAGGATATTTGTTTGGTGACTTCGGCAATGATTTTACCTTTATCTTTGCCAGCTCATTCCTGATGGTGTTTTATACAAGAGTTTTAGGCATCAGCGGAGCGGCGGTCGGAACTTTATTCGTTATCGCCAGATTTGTTGACGCTGTCACAGACGTTACAATGGGCAGGATAGTTGATATGGCAAAGCCGACAAAGGACGGAAAATTCAAGCCCTGGATCATGAGAATGTGCGGCCCGGTTGCAATCTCCAGTTTTTTGATATACCAGGGCGGACTTGCAAATGCGTCAATGACCGTAAAGATAATATATATGTATATAACGTACCTGCTTTGGGGAAGCGTTTTCTATACCTCTATCAATATCCCCTACGGCTCAATGGCGGCCGCAATAACGCCTGAGGCCTCGGAGCGCGCTTCCCTTTCCACATACAGAAACGCCGGCGCCACGCTTGCAAGCCTCACTATCGGAGTTATCACTCCGCTTATTATTTACACCTCAGACAGCGCGGGCAACCAGATCATACGCAGCAACTATATTTTTACAATAATCGCAGGCGTTTTCTCGGTATTGGCTGTTATATGCTATATCATCTGCTACAGGCTTTGCACCGAAAGAGTTCGGGTAGAAAAGGAGGCGCCCGAAAAGAGCTCAGCACTGAAAGCGCTTTTGAGGATTGTCAAAAACCGTGCGCTTTGGGGAATAATCATTGCGGCAGTATTCCTGCTTCTCAGCCAGCTCGTCATCGCCTCTATGAACAATTACCTTTATCCCGACTATTTCAGGAATGCGTCTGCCATTTCGGCATTCACTCTTATTTCAAGCCTTGTAGTGCTGCTTATAGTGACGCCGCTCAGCGTCAGACTAAGCGCGATATTCGGCAAAAAAGAGCTGGCTACCGTGTCAATGCTGTTTTCCGGAGCGGTTTATCTGCTGCTGTTTTTTATGAAGGTCAAAAACGAATGGCTCTATCTCGCGCTGTCAAGCATCGGTTATATCGGTCTCGGATTTTTTAACGCGGTGATTTGGGCAAACATAACCGATGTTACCGACTACCAGGAGGTCATGACTTATCAAAGAGAGGACGGCACCGTGTACGCCGTATATTCGTTCGCAAGAAAGCTCGGTCAGGCACTGGCCGGAGGAATAGGCGGCTGGGCGCTTACGATAATCGGCTACGACAACACCGCTCCCGCACAAACCCCCGAGGTTTTAAACGGCCTGTACACGACCTCGACCCTGATCCCCGCAATATGCTTTATTTTGGTTGCGGCAACACTCGCATTTGTATATCCGCTCAGCAAAAAGCGTGTTCTTAAAAACACTGAGGAGCTGAAAAAAAGACGCGGCACAGAAACATCAGCATAGCTAAAAAACTCTTGAAACGGTCAAGCATTGCCGCTTCAAGAGTTTTTAATTCAAGCCGTTATTTGCTCATGGGAATCATATCGCCGGTGCTGCTCCAGATAAACGCCTTGACCGTATCGCCCTCACCGACATTCAAGCTGAAGCCGTCCGCATTCAAAATGCCATTGCTTACAGCTGAAGCGTCAAGCTGCATACTTTCGCAGGCCTTTACCGCTCCGCCGGAATCATAAACCGCTGCGATTACAGCAAACTCTCCGCTCGGTATGTATTCTGCAACCGCCGTGACAGAACTCAAAACACCGTTTTCAACGACCGGCACAACGCTGCTGAACGGATAAACCCCGACTGTGACATTAAGCACCGCTTTAAGTCCGTTGTCAGTCATAGCCGTTATAACCGCACTGCCGCTTGAGACTCCTTTCAGGCAGGCATATGCACACCCATTTTCATCAACCGCAGCCGCACTGTCATCTACCATCACAACACCCATATCAGACGATGTAAACGAAACAAGCGACGTTGTATTATCAGGCGTTAGTTTCACCCCGAGATTCAGCTCCTGCCCCTCGGTCAATGTGATATCCACTCCTGCCTCGGGAACTATAGCCTCTGCCGGGATATCCCCCGCAGATACCTCTTCACTGAACTTCAAATCCTTTAATGTAAATGTTATCTCTATTTTGGCCGGATCCTCAACCGTAGTAAAATTGACCGTGTGATCCGAGGTCGTGACCTCCTCGACCGCAGAGCCGTCCCAGCCGTTTATCGGATCGTTAGTGTCAAATATGCCGCTGTCCTTGATTGCAGATTTAAACTCACTGTTTATAAGCGTCAGAGGCGTACCGTTCACCTTGACGGAATCATATCTTATCAGGCAGCCGTCAAGCGGTGATCTGACTGCGCTGCCCATTGTAACATCATTGTCCTTAATATATATTGACGTCAGATTTTTCAGGAACTCTATTCCGGCATCCTTTGCCCTATCTGACAGATCAGAGTTTACATCAAATGACAATGTATACTGTCCGTCACCGGTAACGGTTATAGGCTCACCTGTCTCGTTGCCGTTATAGCCGGGATCGTTATAGTAGACATTGGCAGCCAGGCTCAGCTTATTTTCACCGGAGGCTTCGGTGACTGTGACCGGCACGGTCTCAGTTATGCCGCTTGACGCCATGACCGTAATATAAGCCGTTCCCGCGGAAACTCCTACTATCTTACCCTGTCTGTTCACAGTCGCAA
The DNA here is from genome assembly GCA_019112945.1 of Candidatus Monoglobus merdigallinarum. Lineage (GTDB taxonomy): Bacteria > Bacillota > Clostridia > Monoglobales > Monoglobaceae > Monoglobus > Monoglobus merdigallinarum. The sequence continues at coordinate 11,890 of DXIJ01000140.1, forward strand.
CCTCTTCATTTGAAGACGAGTATATCAAACTGTCGGTTGAATTTACGGGCTCGATCGCTGCGTCAATATTTACATACTTGCCCTTTAAAACTTCATAACCTGCACTGTCAAGCGTTATCGATTCAGCCGGAATATCGGTCTGTCTCGGCAAGACGGTGACCTTAATCTCTGTTGAAGCAGAACCGCTTTGTGAAAACGCGGTTATCACTGTAGTTCCAATCTTGTTGCCCTGCACTATGCCTCTTGAGACGGTGGCAACAGAATCGTCTGCTGACTTCCAGAGCACGACGTCATTCGTGCTGTTCGGCTGTGTTGACACCGATATATTATATACATCGCCGTACTGCATAGTTATACTTTCAGTATTTGGAACGATTTGACTTATTTCGGTAATGCTCGGGTTTCGAACAATATCCGTCAAATCGTATTTTTGATTTTTTGAGCTGGG
>DXIJ01000141.1 GCA_019112945.1 Candidatus Monoglobus merdigallinarum
ACACTGAAATGAGGTTATGTAAATGTCAGAATTCATGGACAAAATCAAGGCAAAAGCTAAGGCGGACAAAAAAACGATCGTTCTGGCCGAGGGCGAGGAACGCAGAACCATTGACGCTGCTGCGCAGATCCTGAAAGAGGGTTATGCAAATCTTATACTTCTCGGAAACGAAGAAAAGATAAAAAGCATGGCAGAAGGCGTTGATATTTCGGGCGCACAGATAATCGACCCGAATACCAGCGAGCTTACAGAAGAGCTCGGCAGCGGTCTGTATGAGCTCAGAAAGAAAAAGGGTATGCTTCCCGACCAGGCACTCAAAAAGGTTAAGGATGTGCTGTACTTCGGCTGTATGCTGGTAAAGACCGGACGGGCTGACGGTATGGTCGCAGGCGCCGTTCATGCAACGGCTGACGTTATGCGCTCGTCTCTGCAGACCATTAAGACGGCTCCGGACACAAAGGTCGTATCGGCTTTCTTCCTGATGATGGTTCCCGACTGTGAGTTCGGCAACAATGGTACATTTGTATTTTCGGACTGCGGACTCAACGAGTATCCGGATTCCGAAAAACTTGCCGAGATCGCTATATCTTCTTCTAAATCATTCAAAAGCCTGGTAGGTGCTGAGCCGAGAGTTGCTATGCTCTCATATTCGACCTACGGCAGTGCCAAATCCGATCAGGTAGATCTTGTCAAAAATGCTGCCGACAGAGCTAAGGAGCTGGCTCCCGACCTAAAGCTTGACGGCGAGCTGCAGCTCGACGCGGCTATCGTTCCCAGCGTTGCTGCACTCAAAGCTCCGGACAGCGATGTTGCCGGAAAAGCAAACGTTCTTATCTTCCCGAACCTCGATGCCGGAAATATCGGCTACAAGCTTGTTCAGCGACTGGCAAAGGCTGAAGCATACGGCCCGATGACACAGGGCATGGCAAAGCCGGTCAACGACCTGTCAAGAGGCTGCAGTGCGGAGGATATCGCAGGAGTTGTAGCTATCACATGCGTGCAGGCTCAGAATATGGAATAAAAATATAAAATTATCGGAGGAAGTTTATAATGAAAGTTTTAGTTATTAACGCCGGAAGCTCATCGCTCAAATATCAGATGATCGAGACCGACACCGAGGAGGTTCTGGCTAAAGGTCTTTGCGAAAGAATAGGCCTTGACGGTTCAAAACTTACGCATACGCCGGAGAACAAACCGCAGTATGTTGAGGAAAAGGACATGCCTACGCATAAAACAGCAGTCAAAATGGTGCTTGACGCGCTTGTCCATCCTGAGCACGGTGTTATCAGTGACACCGGCGAGATATCCGCTGTCGGACACAGAGTTCTGCACGGCGGACAATATTACAGCGATTCTGTTATAGTAAACGATGATGTGAAAAAGGTTATCAAGGACTGCTTCCCACTCGGACCTCTTCACAATCCGGCAAACCTTATCGGCATCGAGGCCTGTGAGGACGCAATGCCCGGCACGCCTCAGGTCGCAGTATTTGACACAGCCTTTGGTCAAAGCATGAGCCCTAAGGCTTATATGTATGCTATACCGTATAAATTCTATGAAAAATACAGCATCAGGAAATACGGCTTCCACGGCACAAGCCACAAGTTTGTATCCGGAAGAACCATAAAGTTTGCAGAGCTTGACAAAAATGACTGCAAGGTTATTGTCTGCCACCTCGGAAACGGTGCCAGCATATCGGCTTCTATCGGCGGAAAGTGCGTTGACACAAGTATGGGACTTACGCCTCTTGAGGGCCTGATAATGGGAACCAGAAGCGGCGATGTTGACGCAGCTGTTGTGCAGTTTATTGCTGACAACGAGAACCTGACGGTTGACGAGGTCTTGAACATTCTGAACAAGGAATCGGGCGTTCTGGGAATTTCGGGCGTTTCGAGCGATTTCAGAGACTTGTCTGCTGCCGCTGCGGACGGAAACGAGCGCGCTCAGATCGCACTTGACGCATTTATTTACCGTGTCGCAAAATACATTGGTTCATATGTTGCTGCAATGAACGGAGTTGACGCAATCACGTTTACCGGCGGTATCGGTGAAAACGACTGCGCAACACGCGGCAAGATATGCGAGTATCTTGGATATCTCGGCATCAAAATAGATGAGGAAAGCAACAAGCTCAGAGGAAAAGAGATGTACATTTCCACTCCGGACTCAAAGGTCAAGGTGCTGGTCATTCCTACAAACGAAGAGCTCGCTATTGCAAGAGAGACGCTAGAGCTTGTTAAATAACTTTTATAAACTGAAAATCAGGCTGTCAAAGGCTGTTTGACAGCCTGATTTTATACTATTTATACAGGAGGAATTCGCATGGATAAAAAAGACCTTGAAAACATCAGCGATGAAGAGCTTGTTATGCTTGCCAAACACAACAGAGAATACGAAGAATACCTCCTCAACAAGTATAAAAATTTAGTTAAGTCCAGAGCCAAAGCCTACTTTATATCCGGCGGCGACAACGACGACCTTGTGCAGGAGGGCATGATCGGGCTGTTTAAGGCTATACGCGATTATGACCCCGGCAAGCAGTCATCTTTCTCAAGCTTTGCCGAGCTCTGCATCAAAAGGCAAATCTACACGGCGATAAAAACTGCCGGCAGACAGAAGCATCAGCCTCTTAACACTTATATTTCACTGAACAAGCCGATGTCTGAGGATATATCCGAGCGCACGCTTTCGGAAACGCTTGCCGGACGTGAAGCGGTTGACCCCGAGAGCCTTTATCTCAAAAACGAAAAGCTCCGAAGCATTGAAAAAGAAATAAACGAAAAGCTGAGCGCGCTTGAGAAAAGAGTGCTTATACTGCACCTGCAGGGACTGACGTACAGCGAGATATCGGAAATAATCAACAAGCCGACCAAATCCATTGACAACGCTCTGCAAAGAATAAAGAAAAAGCTTGATGAAAATCAATAGCCTGCGGCTGTTGATTTAATTTTTATGTGCAAAATAACTGTAATTTTTTTCAAAAAATAATTCAAAAAAAGTCTCTGTTTTGATATAGTGTAACCTGTATTTTGTTAACAAATTGCATATTTCAAACACACAATAAATTTATCAACAAATTTTTCCACAGTAAATAAATCCCGTAAAATCAAGTTATCAACAGAGTTATACACATTATCCACCGTTTTTAATTATCAAACACAGTTGTTTTCAACCGAAATTCAAAGTTATCCACAATTAACGGTTTTACGGCGTTTTTGCGCAGCCTTATGATTTAAAATTTTTAATATGAATTTTCGTTATTTTCCGAAAAATTATTTTCTCATCTAAAATTACTGATTTTTTGCTTTAAGGCAACGATAAAAATATGGGTTTTGAGCTTTTAAATATTGGGCGGGGCAATTTTTTAAAAAAGCTCTTGAACTTTGCCGGTCTTTAATATATAATATTAACGTTATAATTTTTACCGAAGATCCAGTCGGTAATGATTTTTGCTGCATGATATTTATTACAGCCGCATTAAGCGGCAGAACGGAGAACTTTATGAATATTTATGAATTGTCTAAAATGTCTGAT
>DXIJ01000142.1 GCA_019112945.1 Candidatus Monoglobus merdigallinarum
ACAAGCAAGCCAAACAAATTAAATATCACCGAGCGATTGAGCTTTTTTTCGGATAACAGACCAAAAAAAGCCGAAAACGCACCGATACCAAGATATATATTGAGCATTATGTAAGCAATAGGTTTCACCCAGAACTCACAAAACGCAAAACTCATATCGTATATTATCGATATGGTTGAAAACAGCGATACAACACAAAAAAATCCATAGGTAAATACTCCAAGAAAATCTCCGTATAGGCTCAGCCAGGTCAGCAGCTTCCCTTTTTTCAAAAGCAGCGTTCCATATCTGCCCTGGACATCAACTATCCCCTGTACCCAGCGCAGCCTTTGGCGCATCGATACACGCAGCGACTCCGGTTTTTCATCATATACGACCGCATTATCCGCAAACGCAGTCTTTATACCATGCACAGCCAGCCTCATGGTATATTCAATATCTTCAGCCAAACAGTCTGTGCACAGCGGATACCTATCGAGTATATCGCTCCTTACCGCATACCCCGTACCGCATATTTTAGAACCAAGCCCCAGTTTATACGGTGCCAGGCGGCCGAATCTTATCTCAATACTGTTCCAGACAGACTCAGCGGCGGTGAACCAGCTTCTGTTTGGATTTTTGCACTCAACTCTGCCCTGCACAACACCGTGGCCGCAGCATAGCATATGGTTGATCTCATAAAAGAACGATGTACTTACTGTATTGTCAGCATCCAGAAATACAAAACAATCATAATCCCTGCGCATCGTCTCTTTTATATACTTCTGTGCAGTCATTATCGCCGATGACTTATTCGGCTCACCGTCATTCCTGACAACAACGGAGGCGCCGAGCTTCTTTGCCGTAAATACAGTATTGTCATCACAATTATCGGCCGCAACATAAACATCAATCAAATCACTGCTGTAATTGCACTTTGCAACACTTTGAAGCAGCTGGGCGATGACCGCCCCCTCGTTGTGTGCCGGAATTATAACCGCAAAGCTGTGCTCCGTACTCTCCCCGGTCGGCCTCTCATACTTACGGAAAAACGAAAACACACCGGCTAAAGCATAATATAAGCCAATAAAAAATAGGGATAACTCGGCTGCATTTTTTAAAACATCCCAAAAATATGTATGCACAAGCTCACCCCTAACAATTAAGAAAAATTATATAATAATCTTCACATATTTTCAAGTGTAAAATTATTACATTTTAGTTAAAAATAACGTTATGATTATATACAATACGCACATATTTCAAATAACGTTAAAAGCTAAGTCTCCTCCGCTCTGTTTAGACATAAAAAATTGATTTTAAAAAAAATTGGACAAAATTATTTATTTATGATATAATTTACAATATAGGAAATAATAATTATAGTAGAAATCAGTGATAAATTCCGGAGGCAACATGAAAAGTAAAACAGTTTTTGTATGCACTGAGTGCGGCAATGAATTTCCAAAATGGATGGGAAAGTGCACAGCCTGCAATTCCTGGAATACCCTTGTCGAAGAAACAGTCATTACCGGTACGGGCGGCAAAAGTCAAAAACGCGCCTTTAAAGCGTCTGCTGCCGATGCTCTTGATTTTGCCGGGGACGGCTCTCATCCGGAGTACTTAAAGGATATCTCCACGGATAAGGAAGATCGCACAAGCACCGGACTGTCAGAATTTGACCGCGTTCTCGGCGGCGGGCTGGTCCCGGGCTCACTCGTGCTTCTGGGCGGGGATCCCGGTATCGGAAAATCAACGATCCTGCTGCAAATTTGCCGGCATATCGGCAAGGAAAAGCGTGTTCTTTATGTTTCTGGCGAGGAATCTCTCAGGCAAATCAAGCTTCGTGCCGACAGGCTTGAAATTGAGTGCAGCAATCTTAAAATATATTCCGAGACAAATACTGAAAACATTATAGAGTGTATATCAAGAGAACGGCCTGAGCTGCTTATAATCGATTCTGTCCAAACTATGTTTAACCCGAATATAAATTCTGCCCCCGGAAGTGTTTCGCAAATCAGAGATATTGCGGCACTGCTGATGAGGATAGCAAAAACATATTCTATCGCAACATTTCTCGTAGGGCACGTGACTAAGGAGGGCTCGATTGCCGGTCCTAAAGTCTTGGAGCATATCGTCGACTGCGTTTTATACTTTGAGGGCGACCAAAACCGTTCCTACCGGATTATCCGCGCAATCAAAAACAGATTCGGCTCCACGAATGAGATCGGAGTTTTTGAGATGAACAGCTGCGGCCTGACCGAGATAAAAAATCCATCCTCCGCTATGCTGTCGGGACGTCCGACGAATGTCCCCGGAAGCTGCATTGTCTGTACGATGGAGGGTACGCGTCCTGTCCTTGCCGAGATCCAGGCTCTGGCAACGCCCACAGCTTTCGGCAACCCGAGGCGTATGACAACAGGCGTTGACTTTAACCGTGCCATGATGCTGATTGCTATACTTGAAAAACGCGCCGGGCTTCGCCTCTCCTCATACGACACATATATAAACGTCGTCGGAGGCCTTAAAATGACAGAGCCTGCGGCAGACCTGGCAGTCATTTTGTCTATAGCTTCTGTTTTTAAGAACCGGCCTCTGCCGGACGACCTTGTGGCTGTAGGCGAGGTCGGCCTTACCGGCGAGATAAGAACCTGCGGTTTTTTGGAAAACCGGATTTCCGAAGCAGAAAAAATGGGTTTTGCAAGAATAGCTGTTCCTCGTATCAGCTCTAAAGCTGTACAAAAGTTTAAAAATATAAAGATTTGTCAATACTCAAGCATACTTCAGATATCAAAAGATTTGTTTTAATCTGCGGTGTATTTGACTCGGTTGACTGAAGCATTATATACAAGTTCCTTTGGAACCAATTTAGAAAGGTGATGTTTTTTATGTTTCAAATCGGCGACAAAGTCGCCTACCCCATGCACGGAGCAGGCGTCATCAAATGTGTGGAAGTAGATAAGATCTTAGGTGAAGAACACAGATATTACGTGCTCAAGCCCTGCGTAGGCGAGCTTGAAATAAAAATTCCGGTC
>DXIJ01000001.1 GCA_019112945.1 Candidatus Monoglobus merdigallinarum
GGCAGCGCTGCCGGTCTTAAAATATGGATTAGCTATTGATTTTCTTTTTTCTTAAATCTTCGGAATACATAAAAATCATCTTAAATTCTCCAAAGATTCGCGACGTAAAGCGTGTGCTGTACATATTCTCCATGGATTCGAGACTGAGGTTGGTAGAAATAACGGTCGCCTTACTGTCAAGCAGGCGCGTGTTTATCAGGTCAAACAGCGCGGCGGCGGTAAATTGAGTCACAAACTCGGTACCGAGATCGTCAATTATCAAAAGGTCGGCGCTGTAAACGTATTTCTTTATACTCAATGCCCGGTCGTATTCGGATGAATCGTCATACTTCCCGAATTTCAGGTTTTCAAGCAGCTCAAACAGCTTGTATGAGGTTTGGTAGTAGACGGTTTTGCCGCGTGCAAGAGCACGGTTGCCTATGCAGTTGGAGAGATAGGTCTTGCCTGTTCCTGCATTCCCCATCAGGATTATGTTGCGTCCGTTTGAAAAGTCATCGGCAAAACTTTTAGCAATATTATACGCCTTTGTCGCGTGCTCTAAAGGCGAGGTCTTGCGTCCGTCCGGGTTTGGCGAATACAGCGAAAAATCAAAATTTTCGAATGTCTGCGACTTCATAAGCTCGGTCATGTTTGAGTTTAGGTCGATGTATTTCGCGGTGAGCCGGACAAGGCAGGAGCACTTTCTGCCGCTGCTGTCAAAACCGGTGTCATGACAGTTTTGACAGTCGTAAATTTCGTCAAGATAGTCCTTTGGGAGCCCCATGCTTTCCAGCAGCTCCTGTTTTTCACTCTGCTTTTTCTGAATGAATTTTTTAATATTCTCAAAATCTCTGCCGCCGTTTAAAACACAGCGCAAAAGAGCGTTTCCGCCTTCCATGAGCTTTGCCTCGATTTCAGACAGCATCGGCTCGTGCTCACGGACGTATTTTCTGCGTCTTTCAAGCTCCCGCCTGTTTTTTTCACGGGTTTGTTCAAGCTCGCTGACCGCGAGAGCATGTGCTGATTTCATATTGCACCGCCTTTCTAACTGTCAAGCATTTTGTTTAGCAGCTCTTCTTCAAGTGAAGCATAGTCGGTTTTGTTCGTGTCCTCGTAGTTATTGAATTTACTCTTTTCCGACTTTGGCTTATAGCTGCGCGACTTCTTTGTCTGTTCAAAAATCTCGTTCTCACGTTCAACGCCGCTTTTGTCTTTAATGCCGTTCTCGTGCCATGATACAAGGATCTTATTCATATAAGCCCAGGACAGCTTTCCGGTGTTTTCCACCGTACGGTCGTATGCGGCTTCGACAAGCTCGGGGGCTATCTTGAGCTCACGCGTCCAGCTCCCGATATATTTCTTTTCGGTCTGGGTGAGCGCACGGTCATAGATACCGAGAATAGAGCGTATCTTGTGCTCGCTGCTGTTTATTTTTTCAAGCTCAGATATATATTCTTCAGCCTTGTCGAACGTGTCAATACCTCTATCCGACCAGTCCATGGCAACAGTTTCAAGATACCGTTTGCCGGTCTTTCCCTGGCCTGCCGCATAGCTCAGTAGCATGACGATGACCTCGCACGGCAGCCCGAGCCAGTCGTAAAACGAGTACAGCAGCTCCATATCATTCCCGGAGAGCAGATGACCGAGTATGCTCTCCGCCTGATAAAACATTCCGGATAAAACCTGGTTTTTCTCGGCAGCGGCTTCTATCTCGCTGCTCTTGTAAGACGGCCGCATCTTGGGGTCGGAACGCTTGCGCAGCTTAGGACGGCTATGCTTCTTTTCGGTATCGCTTTCCGTAAATACAAGGCTGCCGTCTCCCGACCTTTCGAGCTTGCCCTCACTGAGCCAGTAGCCTAAGATAAAGTTGACCCTGTCCGCAGGTATGGACAGCTCGCCGGATACAGCCTCCGAGGACGGGATTTCACCGTCTGTATCAAACCGGTATTTTAAGTATAAGTAAACCTGAATATACTGCGGATTTGAAAACCGTACATATTTTTCGATAAATTCATTGCTCAGTTGTATGCTCATTTTATGTCCTTTCAAAAATGTCCTGTTACTTTCCGACGCAAAATCTTTCAAATACTTGGTCGATTATTTCCTCTTGAATCGTCTGTCCGGTGACCTCGCCGAGGGCTGACAGAGCGTCCTCCAAATCTATATATAAAAAGTCTATAGGCATGTCTGCGCTCTCCTCTGCAAGTTTAAGCGAATCCCGCGCCTTAACCAGCGAATCTCTCTGCCTGACGTTTGAGATAAACACATCGCCGGAGCGTATCTCTCCGAGCGCGAATTTATCTGCTATAAGCTCCTCTATCATTTCAATACCGAGAGGCTCTGAGCCCTCGGGTATTGCGGTCTCGACTATGTCCGAGTGCGAAAACCCAAACGTATCCGCAAGCATTTCAGGTGTAACAACAGGTTTCTTGTCGGTTTTGTTAAGAATTACGATAGTGGTCTTATTCTTAACAGCTTCGGCAATCTTTCTGTCCTGTTCATCGAGCGCACAGCCGCTGTCTATCACAAACAGGCACAAATCGGCTGCGGATATATGCTTAAGCGCCCTGTCAACTCCAATCTGCTCCACCCTGTCCGCAACATCGGTGCGTATGCCCGCCGTGTCCAAAAGACGCAGCGACGCACCCTTAATATTGATATATTCCTCTATAGTATCTCTGGTCGTGCCCGGAATATCGGTTACGATAGCCCTGTCCGAGCGTGTGATGGCATTGAGCAGCGAGGACTTGCCGACGTTCGGTTTTCCCGCAATAACAGTATGAATGCCGTCGCGGAGTATCCTGCCTGTTTCAAAACCGTCAATCAGCGCGTTTATCTTGTCAAGCGCATCTTTCAGCCTGCTGCGCAGACCTGCCGGGTCAATGGGATCGACCTCGTCAGGATAGTCCGCTGCCGCTGAAATGTTGGAGGTAATCTCCATGATAAGTTCTCGTATACCGTTTATCTTATCGCTCAGTGCGCCGCTCAGCGAGCGCGCAGCATTACTGAGCCCAAGCCCCGAGCCCGACTCGATTATATCTATGACCGCTTCTGCGCCTATCATGTCAGTCTTTCCGTTGATAAATGCGCGGCGTGTGAACTCGCCGGGCTCTGCAAGCCGTGCGCCGCAGTCCAGCAGTTCTCTTAAAATAATGTTGGCGGCAAAAAAACCGCCGTGACAGTTTATCTCAACCACCGTCTCACCGGTGTACGAGCGCGGTGCGCGCATTACCGCAACAAGAGCTTCGTCAAGCTCCGCGCTGCTGTCGCCCGCGCGGTGTATGCGGCAGAGCGTCAGTTTATGGCTCTCAAACTCGCAAAGTCTTTTGTTTGTTTTGGCGCTGACTATATTTTGGGCAATGCTCTCCGAGTCCGCGCCGCTTATCCGTATAATGGCAACGCCACCCGTTCCGGCAGGGGTGGCAATTGCAGCTATTGTATCAAATGTTTTCATGAGTTCAGTCCCTCTTTATATTGGCGACAAGCTCGTCAAGTATCTCCTGAAGCTCAGGATCTTCAGTCACCATCTTTTTTATCTTTTTAACGGCGTTCATCACAGTCGAATGGTCGCGCCTGAACTCGTCGCCGATCTTCGAGTATGATTCGTCAAGTATAACTCTTGAGATATACATCGCAATATGTCTGGGATACGCGATATCGTTTGAACGCTTCTTGGTTATCAGCGAACCCTTAGGCAGCCGGTAGTATTTTTCGACCTCATCGATTATGGTCGATATAGTGATATTCCGCTGCGGCAGGGTTGACAGTATCTCCTTAAGCGCTTTCTGAGCCAGCTCCATTGATATCGTGTTTGTCCGCTCGATACCGGCATATGCAAGGATCCTCTTGAGAGCGCCCTCAAGGTCTCTGACGTTTGAGGTGATATTGTTTGCGACGTACTCTACGATTTCCTCATCAAACGTAAAGTACTCGTCCTCTATCTTGCTTTTAAGGATAGCAAGCCGCGTTTCATAATCGGGCGGCTGGATATCCGCAAGCAGTCCCATCTGGAACCTGCCCTTTAGGCGGTCGGTCAGATGAGGCGTCTCGGACGGCAGCCTGTCCGAGGTCAGGACTATCTGCTTTCCGGCCTCGTACAGCGTGTTGAAAGTATGGAAGAACTCCTCCTGCGCCAGCTCTTTTGTCGCCAGGAACTGAACGTCATCCATCAGCAGCAGGTCTACCGTTCTGTGCTTGTTGCGGAAGTCCTGATTAGTCTTTTCGCGTATGGCGCCGACCAGCTCATATGTAAATTTTTCACTTGTTGTATAAAGAACTCTCTTGTCGGGGTTGTGCTTCACAAAGTGGTTGCCTATAGCCTGCAGAAGATGCGTCTTTCCGAGCCCGCTTCCGCCGTAGATAAACAGCGGATTGTACTTGTTGCCCGGGTTTTCCGCCACCGCCAGCGACGCGGCCTGAGCCAGGTTGTTGTTGTTGCCGACTATGAAGTTTTCAAACGTGTACCTAAGGTTCAGGGTATTTTCGTGCATGGTAGGGTCGTCGTTTGGCTCGTCACCCGCCTCCAGGCAGATATTGAGATCAAGATTCCTCCCGGTAACATTTTTCAGGCTGCTCTCTATCAAAGACCTGTATTTTGTCATAATAAGGCTCCTGCTCAGGCTGCCTTTCTGGCGGCCGCCGGGTATGCGGAGCTTGATTTCGGTATTTTCAAGACCGACAGGCTCTATCGGCTTGATCCATGTGTCAAACGCAACGTTTGACATCTCGTCTCTCAGCTGACGTGTAACATTTCCCCAAATTTTAATCACATCTGCGTTTTCCAAAGCTTAAATCTCCTCTGATAATAATATGTAAAGGACACCGCAATGTATCACCTTTGTAAATCTGCGCTGCGGCGCGGTTTGTTACATTTATGTAAATATATTTTAACAGAAACATTAGTATTTTTCAACACCATTTTGGCCAAAAAATTTTGCCGAACCGTATCCAAAAATTTTTAGTACAAAATGTAGTTGAGTCTGTGTTTTAAAATAACAATATGTGCTGAAATCCCGAAAAAATTTTTTTAAAAAAATTTATCGGTGCAAAAATTATACAAAATTCACTATTGACAATGTTTATAACACGTGCTAAAATGGTATAGATTGTCGGCGGAGTAGTTGATCTTCCGCCGGATAACTTGAATTCGAAAATAATATGCCGAAGTTTTGAAGGAGGGATATAAATGCTTAGAACATATCAACCCAAAAAGAGACATAGATCTAAGGTTCATGGTTTCAGAAAGAGAATGAGCACCAGGAACGGCCGCAAGGTTTTGGCGAGAAGAAGACTTAAAGGCAGAAAAAGACTGTCCGCTTAAATTGGTTACTTTGATTAGGGGGCGCCTTGAGGCGCCCTTTAAAGTTATCGGATAAATTTATGTTCCGGGAGGCGGGTATGGATAAGATCATAAGTTTAAAAAATAACACTGAGTTCAGGCGCTTGTATAAACGCGGAAAATCTGCTGTGGCTCCGACGCTTGTCATGTACGCCTTAAAAAACAGATTGGGATATTCAAGGCTCGGGCTCACTGCCGGAAAGAAAGTCGGCTGTGCGGTCAGACGGAACCGCGCCAAGCGCAGGTTGCGTGCGCTGTATCAGGTGCATGTGCTCACACTGCCCGAAAACCGGCGCGGATTTGATCTTGTCATAGTGGCGCGTGCCGCTGCAGTAAATGCGCCTCATAAAAAGCTCGAGCGGGATTTTGTTTCGTGCACCCGAAAGATTTTGGAATCTCTTTAGCTTGTGTTAAAATTTTATAAAATTTTTCCGTAAACAGTTGCAAAATATCCCTGTTCATGATATATTAATAGAACGGGCTGCGGTCTGTTTTGAGGCAGCCGCAGATTTTAATGTAGTATGAAAAGATTTTTGATTTATATAATTAAGCTTTACCAAAAGTATATATCACCGCTAAAGCTAAGGCCGACATGCAGGTTCTATCCGACGTGCTCCCAGTATGCCGTGCTGGCTATTCAAAAATACGGCGCGCTCAGGGGCGGCATAAAGGCGGTATGGCGCATTTTAAGGTGCAATCCGTTCAGCCGCGGCGGTATAGATTACCCGTAGATTTTTGAGTGCTTGGTATAAATTAAAATATATTCACGATAGATAAGCCTCGGGCTGAGTAAACGTCAGGCTAAGGCGGAACGGAGAATTTAATGTCCTATATTATGCTTGCCCTCGGATGGGTGCTTAAATTAATGTACACTATAAGCGGCAATTACGGTATTGCCATAATATTTTTTACTATCATCATAAAAATGATACTAATGCCGCTTACGGTCAAGCAGCAGAAGTCTATGCTTAAAACACAGAAGCTGCAGCCGCTGCTGATGGAGATTCAGAAAAAGTATGCAAACGATACCGAAAAGCTGAATCAGGAGACGATGAAGCTATATCAGAAGTATCATGTAAATCCGATGAGCGGCTGTCTGCCCATGCTGATACAGCTGCCGATACTTATGGCGCTTTACTGGGTAGTAAAGCAGCCCATCATATATATAATGGGTGTTGCAAGCGAGGATATCTGGCGGATTGTAAGCGCCATCGATGAGTGGAACGCGGTAAATCCGGACGCTGTAAGTTCTCTGCTCTCGTCAATGAACCTTGATTCGGTCGCCGCACTCGGAGCAAATGAATATAAAAGTTTCGGACAGTATGAGATACAGGTGGCACGTTTTCTGTTTGACAACCCGGATATAATGAACAGTCACTTCATCACCGAGACAGGGAACACCTATACGCTTATAGATTTTGACTTCTGCGGGGTTGACCTGTCAGCTACGCCGGATCTCTGGGGTCTTTTGGGTCTTGTGCTGGGACAGCTTCCGGCAGGCGGTATAAACTGGAATACTATCGGCCTGTGGCTCATACCTGTAATAGCGGGAGGAAGCTCATACATCAGTTCAAAGATTACTCAGCGTATGCAGCCTGCGCCTCCGCCGCAAAAGGACGAGAACGGTGTGGAAAAGCCGAATACAATGAAGACAATGCTTATAATGATGCCGCTGTTCTCGGCGTGGATCGCGTTCACACTGCCTGCGGCAATAGGCTTTTACTGGATACTCAGCAGCATTATTCAGCTGCTTCAGCAGATCCTGCTGAATAAGGTCATAAACGTTGGGGTGTCCGATGAGGATATTAAGGAGGAAATTGAAAATGCCAAGAAAAATAGAAAAAAACGCAAAAAGTAAGGAAGAGGCATTAAAACTTGCGGCTGAGGAACTGGGCGTAGGCGTTGATGAGCTTTCATATACCGTTGAGCGTGAGATAGGAAAAGGTCTGCTGGGCAGACTGCTGGGCAGAGAGGTCATAATATCCGCCTGGGTCACAAAGGAGGCTGAGGAGGAGGAACGTCTGCGCCGCACGCGCGAGCAGAGACGCGCCGCAAGACAGGAGCGCGAGGCCGCAGCAAAGAGCGCGGCAGCTCCTAAGAGACCGGCTGACGGAAGAACACAGCCGCCGGCTAAGCCGACCGAGAGAAAGGCGGAACAGACTGCACCTCAAAAGCCTGCGGCAGAGGCTGCGGCGGTTCGTAAGAAAGATACGCCCGAGAGAAAGGCAGTTGCAGATACCGCAGAGACTGCTGCGGCTGAGCCGAAAAAGGAGACAAAGAACCGTAAGGTCACTGAGAAGTCGGTGAGCGACGCCAAGTATTTTGCCGAAAACCTTATACGCATGATGGGTCTTGACGATGCGAGCGTTACGGCTGAGAACGGCGGCAGTGCGGTTAATCTCACGGTTTCAGGCGAGAGGATGGGTCTGCTGATAGGAAAGCGCGGAGAGACGCTGGATGCGGTACAGTATTTGACAAGTCTTTATGTAAATAAAGAAAAGAATTCATATATAAAGATAAATCTTGACACCGAGGGCTACAGAGCAAAGCGTGAGGAGACACTTGTAAAACTTGCGCACAGTCTGGAGCGTAAGGTAATAAGAGAGGGGCGTGCGGTCACGCTGGAGCCTATGTCTCCGAACGAGCGGAGAATTATACACGCTGCGCTTCAGGGCAGCAGCCGTATAAAGACGTACAGCGTAGGCAATGAGCCAAGCCGCAAGGTCGTCGTTGCGCTTCAGGACTAATATGAGTTATAAGTTTTTTGAAAATAAAACATGCGAATATTATCCATGTCATAAGGCGGAACGGATCAACTGTCTGTTCTGCTTTTGTCCTTTATACAGCCTGAGCTGCGGAGGTAATTATAAAATTATCGACGGCAGCAACGGCGGAAAAATCAAGGATTGTTCCGGCTGTCTGCTGCCGCACACCGACGGCGGCTATGAATATGTTGTCGGACGCCTAAAAGGAGATAATGAAAATGACAGAAAAACATCTGACCCTGAGCGAGGTCAGGGAGCTTGATAAAAAATATTACATGAACACTTTCGGCGACAGAACGCCGCTCTGCTTTGTTTCGGGCAGTGGTATAGAACTCACCGCATCGGACGGGCGGGTATACAAAGACTTCTTCGCCGGTATAGCGGTGTCGTCTCTTGGACATAATTATCCAAGGCTGACAAAAGAACTGTCCGAGCAGGTATCGAGCCTTATCCATACTTCAAGTGTGTACTATGTAGAAAATCAGGCAAGACTTGCCGAGGCACTGGTGAAGAACAGCGCTGCCGACAGAGTGTTCTTTTGCAGCACAGGCGCCGAGGCCAACGAGGGTGCAATAAAGCTCGCAAAAAAATATCAGGTGGAAAAGGGCGAGCATAACAGAATAGAGTTCGTAACGCTCAAGAGCTCGTTCCATGGCCGCACACTGGCAACGGTCGCGGCAACCGGTCAGGAAAAATACCAAAAGCCGTACCTGCCGCTTATCGAAAAATTCGTGCATGTAGAGCCAAATGATGTCGAGGCGCTCACGCGCGCGGTCAGCGATAAGACCGCAGGTATAATGATAGAGCTTATTCAGGGAGAGAGCGGTGTTCACCCGCTTGACGCCGAGTTTGTAAAAGAGGCGGAGAGGCTCTGCCGCGCGCATGATATCGCTTTCATCGTTGACGAGGTACAAACCGGCGTCGGCAGGACCGGAAAGCTGTTTGCTTATGAGCACTATGGCGTCAGCCCGGACATATTCACTGCTGCCAAGGGTCTTGGAGGCGGTGTGCCGATCGGCGCGATATGCGCTAATGAAAAATTTGCTTCGGCGTTTCATCCTGGCGACCACGGCACAACATTCGGCGGAAACCCGCTGTCAACAAGAGCCGGACTGGTCGTTATCGACGAGCTCATAAACAACGGCGTTATGGATAACGCGGCGCGCTCGGGAGCGTACTTGTTTGAAAAGCTGAATGACCTTAAAAAACGCTGCCCGATGATCGGCGACATAAGAGGCCTCTGCCTTATGTGCGGAGTTGAATTCAAAGAGCCGGTAGCAGCCGAGGTTGGCGCAAGGCTCAGAGAAAACGGCGTGCTGGTCGGCGTTGTCGGCAGCAGTGTTTTAAGGATAACTCCGCCGTTGATAGTCAGTAAAGAGGATATCGATGTTTTGATAACCGAGATTGAAAAGGCGGTAAGCAGCCCTGCACGCTGATTAGTGCGGGTTTTTACCGGATATAGATTTAATAATTCAGCCGCTACGGCGAAAGAGAGGTTTTTTGATATGAAGCATTTTATCAGTCTGCATGACATCAGCAGCGAAGAGTTCTCACAGCTGATATCATTGGCGTCAAAACTTAAAAAGGAAAATAAACAAGGTATTGAGCACCACATATTAAAGGGTAAAACTCTTGGTATGATATTCACAAAATCTTCTACCAGAACCAGGGTCTCATTCGAGGTCGGAATGTATCAGCTGGGCGGACAGGCGCTGTTCCTGAGCGCGAACGATATCCAGCTCGGCCGCGGCGAGACGATATATGATACCGCCAATGTAATGAGCCGCTTTGTGGACGGCATAATGATAAGAACTTTCGACCACCAGGATGTGCTTGACCTGGCAGAGTACGGAAGCATACCGATAATAAACGGTCTTACCGACCTGCTCCACCCGTGTCAGGCGCTGGCAGACCTGATGACAGTCAAGGAGCACAAGGGTCGCCTGCGCGGCCTTAAACTTGCATATGTCGGCGACGGCAACAATGTTGCACATTCGCTGCTCTATGCTTGCGCAAAGGCCGGTGTGGATATCAGTGTTGCAAGCCCTGAGGGCTATGAGTGCAGCAGCGAGATAGTTGCTGGAGCAGTCGAGGATTCAAAAAGACTGGGCAGCAAGGTCGTGCTGACCAATGACCCGATAGAGGCGGTAACGGATGCAGACGTTGTGTATACAGACACCTGGGCAAGCATGGGTCAGGAAGCCGAAAAGGCCGAGCGCGTCAAAATTTTTAAGGACTACCAGGTCAACAAGGAGCTGTTCTCATATTCAAAGCCTGACAGTATTTTCATGCACTGTCTCCCGGCTTACCGCGGTTTTGAGGTAACAGAGGACGTTATCGACGGCGCGCGCAGCGTAGTATTTGACGAGGCCGAAAACAGGCTGCATGCTCAAAAGGCCGTTATGGCAATGCTGATGGTTGGTGACAGCAAATAATGGATAAGTTATATGCGTTTGAGGTAAAGCGTGCTGTTGTTGATGATATTCCGGCCATTATAAAGATAACAAAGGACGCGTTTTTGAAGTACTGTGAAATGGCGGGGCTTAATTATGACATAGAAGCGCTTAACGAGACCTATGATGACGTTAAGCGGGATATAGAAGAAAAAGAGGTATATGTCGTATTTATCGATGATGAGCCTGTCGGAGCGGTACGTGTTGAACTGCTCGGAAATCACGAGGCATATTTGAGCCGTTTCGCAGTCAAGAGCAGTGAGCGGAACAACGGAATAGGAAAAATATTGATGAGCGTTGTAGACAAGGCAATGCGTGACGCCGGAGTTAAGTATCTGAGGCTGCACACCGGCTCGCATGTTACGCCGCTTATCAGGTTCTATTACGGACGCGGCTTTTACATAAGCTCTGTAGAGAACAGCCGCGGTTATCCGCGCGCAGAGCTTGTCAAGGACTATACTGTGATAAACCGGAGCTTAACTCTGGATTAATAGGCAAGGGGCGGTGTGCTGATTGAAGATAAGAGAGATGTATAGCGGAGATTTCAGCGGAGAGACTGTGTGTGTCAGCGGCTGGGTAAGGACTGTTCGCGCTTCAAAGAATATTTGTTTTATCGTACTGAATGACGGTTCATGCTTTAAGAGCCTGCAAATTGTTGCCGAGAAAAAAAGACTTGATGATTTTGATGAGGTCACGCACTTGACCGTCGGCACTGCGCTGACAGTCAGAGGTGTGCCTGTAAAAACGCCCGATACACCGCAGCCGTTTGAGCTGCGGGCTGAGGAGGTCATTTTAGAGGGCAGGAGCCGCACAGATTATCCGCTGCAAAAGAAGCGGCACACTGCGGAATTTTTAAGGACGATACCGCATCTGCGGCCAAGGACAAATCTGCTGTCAGCGGTGTTTCGTGTGCGTTCGACCCTGGCTCAGGGCGTGCACAGGTTCTTTTCGGAAAAAGGGTTTGTGTATGTCAACACACCGATAATAACCGGGAGCGACTGTGAGGGCGCAGGCGAGATGTTTCGGGTCACAACAGTGCCGGATACGGAAAAATACGAGCCGAAAAATGACTTTTTTGGTCGCCCGGTTTCTCTGACCGTGAGCGGTCAGCTTGAGGGCGAGGACTTTGCAATGGCTTTCGGGGATATATATACGTTCGGGCCGACTTTCCGTGCAGAACGGAGCAATACGTCCAGGCATGCGGCGGAGTTCTGGATGATCGAGCCTGAAATGGCGTTTGCAGACCTCAGCGATGATATGGATCTTGCCGAGGAGCTGCTGAAATATCTGATATCGCTGGCGTTTGAGAAAAATCCGGACGAGATGGAGTTCTTCGGACGCTTTGTGGACAGCGGCCTGCTTGAGCGCCTGAGGTGCGTGCTCAAAAGTGATTTTAAGAGGATAACGTATACCGAGGCGGTGCGTCTGCTTGAGAACTCAGACGAGAGGTTTGAGTACCCGGTGCATTGGGGTATGGATCTTCAGACTGAGCATGAGCGCTGGCTGACAGAGAAGTATTTTAACAGTCCTGTGTTTGTCACCGACTACCCGAAAGAGATAAAGGCGTTTTATATGCGCCAAAATGATGACGGCAGAACGGTTGCCGCAATGGACTGTCTTGTGCCGGGCGTCGGTGAAATAATAGGCGGAAGCCGGCGCGAGGAGCGTCTTGAGGTTCTAAAAGAGCGTATGCGTGAACTGGGGCTTGATACTGAGGCGTACAGCCGCTACCTTGACCTCAGGCGATACGGAAGCTGCACGCATTCGGGCTTCGGACTGGGCTTTGAGCGGCTTGTGATGTATGTGACGGGGGTCGGCAATATCCGCGATGTTTTGCCGTATCCCAGAACTTCGGGAAGCCTTACCTGATATTTTTTACTAAGGAGAAAAGCGTAATGTTTAATGAGATTTTGAAGCTGCTTTTGCTGGTTTTGCTTGTGATTATCATTTTCAAGCGCGCGGGGATAGTTGCGTTGTTTGCCAAACAAAAATACGCCAAGGGCGACTATGACGGTGCATTAAAGATTTTTAATATAGCGGACAAGGTCGGAAACCTCGGCGTGGGCGACAAAATACTCTACGGCTATAACTGCCTGCGCTGCGGGCAGCTTGCTGCGGCAAAAAAGGTGTTCTCCGATGCGTACATGCTGACCAAACCGAAAACCGCCGACAGGTACAGAATAATGTCGCTGCAGGCGCTTGTTGCCTGGAAAGACAACGACCTTGAGCTTGCAGTTGATAAGCTGGAGGAAATATACAATGCCGATTATAAAAATACGATAATCTACCAAAACCTCGGTATAATGTATAACCTCACCGGCGACTATGAAAAAGCGCTGAAGTTTAATCAGGAAGCATATGATTATAACAGTGATGACAATATCATAGCGGACAACCTTGCCGATACATACAGCCTGATGGGTGAGCTTGAGGAGGCGGCTAAGATTTATGAGGAGCTCCTGTCAAGAGACCCTGAGCCGCGCTTTCCTGAAGCATATTACGGCTACGGCGAGGTTTTGATAAAGCTCGGGCAAAAGGAACGCGGCATAGAGCTGATAGAGAAATCACTGACAAAGCCGTTTTCGTTCCTGAGCCTCAGACCTAAGGAAGATATAGAAAAGATGCTTGAGCAATACAAGGCGGAATGATTTATGCCATATATCTCATTGGATTTTATACAGGAAGTTTAAATTGATTTTATCTGCCGGGCGTGCTCTGCCCGGTATTCTTATCTAAAAGCAAATGCGGTGCGTATCCGAAGCTAAAATATAAGAAAATTTTTAAAAAAGGGGTTTACAAATCGTTTTTAATATGGTATAATATTATTTGTTGGTCGAATTGGGGGTGTAGCTCAGCTGGGAGAGCACCTGCCTTGCAAGCAGGGGGTCAGCGGTTCGAATCCGCTCATCTCCACCAAAGGATCTTTGAAAATTGTATAGATGCAAGCAGAAACAATATGCATTAGGAAGACCATCGAAGGCGAAAGAAGGTCAAGCTAGAAAGGGCATATGGTGGATGCCTTGGCGCCAAGAGCCGAAGAAGGACGTGGTAAGCTGCGAAAAGCGACGGAGAGCTGCAAGCGAGTGATGACCCGTCGATGTCCGAATGGGGAAACCCGTCGGGAGTAATGTCCCGACACTGTGCACTGAACACATAGGTGTATGGAGGTAACCCGGGGAACTGAAACATCTTAGTACCCGGAGGAAGAGAAAGAAAAATCGATTTCCTTAGTAGCGGCGAGCGAAGCGGAAAGAGCCCAAACCAATGATTTATCATTGGGGTTGAAGGACTGCGATATTTGAAGTGATGATTAGTTGAAGAGGTCTGGAAAGTCCCGACATAGAAGGTAACATCCCTGTAAGCGAAAATCAGAGCGGAGATAGCAGAATCCTGAGTACCGCAGGACACGTGGAACCCTGTGGGAATCCGGGGGGCCCACCCCCCAAGGCTAAATACTCCTTGGCGACCGATAGTGAACCAGTAC
>DXIJ01000143.1 GCA_019112945.1 Candidatus Monoglobus merdigallinarum
GTGGTTTTTTTTGGTACTTAAACTTTAACACAAAAAGTTTCTATTCGCTACTTTTTTTCTTACATATTTTGTTTTCGGCTTCTATTTCAACAAAATATGTCCGTGTGTAACATATCTATTGTAAACCTACATTTTTTTAAATTTTCAAAAATTTTCCGAAAATTTTTATTTGTAAAAAGGAAACTGCAAAATGATAGATTATTCCTCCTTTCGGGCAACAAAAAGGAGCAACCTTGCGATTGCCCCGAATTGTGGTTATTTCAAACGAAATTCAAACTTCTGCAAAAGGATTTCATTCTTCTCATTAAGAACAAATGCCCGGGCGCTGTTACGGACATACATATTGCAATACTCCTTTAAAATAATGATTTTTCTGTGAGATGATTATATCGCAATAATATTCCTAATCGCCAACACCTGCGCTCAATGCAGCTTATTTTGCAGCAGCAATCGCGTCCGCCAGCTTTGACAAGGCCTCCTTTGTTTCCGCCTTGACCGCTGAATTGATCGTAACTACCGGCTCGATGATCTCGATATCCTTCATTGCCTCAAACTCAGCTCTGATCTTCTTTCCGGCCATAGGCGCCCACGTTCCGTTTTCAATAATCGCAACGCGGCGGTTTCTGTACGTCTTAGCCTTTAAATGCTCGATAAACTCATGGACAGAGGTGAATATACCGCCGTCGTATGTCGGCGAAGCGACAACCAGCCTGTCATATTTAAAAGCGTCCTCGACGGCCTCAGCCCAATCGTCTCTCGACAAATCCGAAACAGCTACCTTAACGCCCCTTTCTCTGAGCTCATCTGCCAGGAATTCGACTCCGGCCTTGGTGTTTCCGTAAATAGAAGCGTATGCAATAAACACACCCTCCTGCTCCGGACGATAGCTGCTCCATATATCATACAGATTGATATAATATCCCAAATTCTCTTTAAGCACCGGACCGTGCAGCGGGCAGATAATGCTGATATCAAGCGCAGCAGCCTTTTTCAGAAGCGCCTGAACCTGAGCCCCGTACTTTCCGACAATGTTAAAATAATAGCGGCGCGCCTCGCAAGCCCAGTCCTCATCCGTGTCAAGCGCTCCGAACTTTCCGAATGCATCAGCGGAGAACAACACCTTCTCGCTGGATTCATACGTGAGCATTACCTCCGGCCAGTGGATCATGGGCGCCATGACGAACGTCAGATTGTGCTTTCCAAGGCTCAGCGTATCGCCCTCGCTTACCGTGACCTTGCGCCCGCTTAAATCGATATCAAAAAACCTCTCTATCATAGCAAACGTTTTTACGTTTCCTACAATCTCCATATCCGGATACTTTTCAGCCAAGACCTGAATGCTGGCTGCGTGGTCAGGCTCCATATGCTGAACCACCAAATAATCCGGCACTCTTGCGCCAAGCTCGGCCTCAAGGTTCTCAAGCCACTCCGAGCACGCTCTTTTATCCACTGTATCCATAACGGCGATCTTCTCATCAAAAATCACATATGAATTATACGCAACACCGTTCGGTATTATATACTGGCCCTCGAACAGGTCAAGATCGTAGTCGTTGACGCCGACATATTTTATGGAATCGCTGACTGTTATATCGCTGTATTTCATCATTTATACCCCCTTGGTTTTACTCAAATCAACTTATCTTTCAAGCTTCAGATATATTATATCATGCAAAGCCTGAACGTCAATAGTTTTTATCCAATTTTGTTAAATTTATATATTCCGGGTGCGGACGAGCGCCTGAGATTTAGGGAAATACGGGACAGGCGGAAAAATATTATAATCTTGTCCCAACTCAAGCGTTGCACTTTGGGCAATAATATGTTATAGTATAGCTATGCCATATTTAAAGGAGGCGGCATATGCATCCGTTTTACGAGATCCGGAAGCGGGATTTTTCGGTAAAAAACAATAAGTACGAAGTAGTTTTCAGCCCGCACATTCACTCCGACATTGAGATATTATATATGCGAAGCGGAACGCAGCACATAACGATAGGCGAGAAATCATACGAGGTAAAGGCCGGGGAGGCGGCGGTCATATTTCCCAATATGATCCACAGCTACTTTAAGCAGCCGCAGCAGAGCGAGATCGACGCCATACTCATTATCTGCTCCAAGAGGTTTTATACGAACTTCTTTCCCGATATGACCGACAGCGTGCCTGAAAACCCGATCCTCAGTGCGGAAAGCGTCCACGAGGACGCAGCGTATGCCTTTCAAAAAATCAGCGGCGCGCTGCCTGTAAATCTGCAGATCGCCTGGACGATAGTAATAATGCAGCGACTGCTTGAGTATATGAGCCTTTCGGCCTCGCACAGCCGCCCGGTCGAGGACATCGGCTTTAAGATAGTCAAGTAT
Source organism: Candidatus Monoglobus merdigallinarum (assembly GCA_019112945.1). Taxonomy (GTDB): domain Bacteria; phylum Bacillota; class Clostridia; order Monoglobales; family Monoglobaceae; genus Monoglobus; species Monoglobus merdigallinarum. The sequence goes on from DXIJ01000143.1 coordinate 2,362, forward strand.
GTCGAAGAGCACTTTACAGAGCCTCTGACGCTTGACTCTATCGCCTCTGAGCTGTCTGTCAGCAAGAGTTATGTCTCAAGGGTGTTTTCAAAAAGCCTAAACATTAACTTTCGTAAATATTTAGGGCTGCTTCGGGCGGAATACGCCTCGACGCTGATTAGGACCACGAATGAAAAGTTCACTGTTATCGCCGAGATGTCGGGCTTTGAAAGCCTGAGCACGTTTAACAGAATCTTTAAAGAGATATACGGTATGCCGCCGAAAGAGTTCAAGAACAATCTTAACGCTTACCGCGGACAGCAAATCCCCGGGTAGGCGTCCTGAAAATACAAAAAACTGACGGCTTGATTGGAGATATTAATGAAAAAATATTCAGACAAATACAAATCAAAATACGAAAGCTGCCTCAGCAGGGTGGAGAAGCCCGCCCGGTATATCGGCAACGAGTTCGGAAGCGTTCACAAGGACATTACGGACGACATGGTCACGTTTGCATTCTGCTTTCCTGATGTTTATGAGGTGGGAATGTCGCACCTCGGCATGAAGATACTGTATCATATGATGAACGAGCGCAGCGATTCGGTATGCGAGCGAGTATTCGCACCATGGGATGATATGGAAAAGGAAATGCGCTCTGCCGGCATTCCGCTTCTTACAATGGAGAGCTGTCTGCCGGTGCGCAGCTTTGATATTGTGGGCTTTACGCTCCAATATGAAATGAGCTACTCAAATATCGTGAACATGCTCGACCTGGCGGAGATCCCGCTCATGGCTGCCGACAGGACGGAGGACGACCCGTTTGTGTGCTGCGGCGGCCCGTGCGCATACCATGCGGAGCCGCTGTCGGACTTTGTTGACTTTTTCATACTCGGCGAGGGCGAGGACGTAAACAACGAGATACTTGACGTATACAAGCAGTGGCGAGGAAGCGGCAAAGACCGCGACGAGTTTCTGATGTCACTGGTCGCTCTCGGCGGGATTTATGTACCAAAATTCTACGATGTGGAGTTTAATGCAGACAACACAATAAAACGCTTTGAGCCAAACCGTGCGGGCATCCCGAAAACGGTTAAGAAGCGTATCATAATGGATCTTGACAAAACGTTTATACCAAAGCAGCTGGTGGTACCTTTCACCGAAACCGTACACGACAGGATAATGCTTGAAATCTTCCGCGGCTGTATAAGGGGCTGCCGCTTCTGCCAGGCCGGGTATATATACAGGCCTGTACGCGAGCGCAGCACGGACACTCTGCTTGACACCGCGGCCGCCTGTATTGCAAACACAGGATACGAGGAGATGTCGCTCTCGTCACTCAGCACAAGCGACTACACAAATTTAAACGAGCTTATCGACGGGCTTCTCGATATGACGGTAGACAAGCGCATAAACCTGTCGCTGCCGTCGCTGAGGGTTGATAACTTCTCGATGGAGCTTCTTGAAAAAGTGCAGAAAGTCAAAAAGAGCGGTCTGACCTTTGCCCCCGAGGCCGGAACACAGCGCCTGCGGGACGTTATAAACAAAAACGTCACGGAAGATGACCTTATCAGAACCTCCGGCATAGCGTTCAGAGGCGGATACAATCGCATAAAGCTGTACTTTATGCTCGGGCTGCCGACAGAGACATATGATGATGTTCGCGGCATTGCAGAGCTTGGCAAAAAGGTTATCGACGAGGGATTTTTCTCGATACCCCCGGAGGACAGAAAGGGGCGCAGCGTGAGTATAACGCTGAGCACCTCGTTCTTTGTGCCAAAGCCTTTCACACCGTTTCAGTGGGAGCCTCAGGACAAAATTTCCGAAATGGAGAATAAGGCCGCATTCCTAAAGAAGAACATAAATTCAAAAAAAATAGTATACAACTGGCACAACAGCGACATCAGCCTGCTTGAGGCCGTGTTTGCAAAAGGCGACCGCCGCCTGTCCAAGGTGCTGGTGACGGCGCACGAGCTCGGCTGCAAATTTGACGGCTGGAGCGACTTTTTCGACTTTGACAAGTGGCTTGAGGCGTTTCGCATAAACAATATTGACCCGGAATTTTACGCAAACAGGAGGATACCGTATGATGAGATCCTCCCCTGGGACTATGCCGACATCGGCGTTTCAAAGGAATTTTTAATGCGCGAGCACAAGCGTGCATACGAGGAAAAAACCACTCCCGACTGCCGCAGCGCGTGCAGCGCCTGCGGAGCCGCGGAGTTTTCGGGAGGTGTTTGCTTTGAGTAAAAAACGGCTGGTTTTTTCGAAGCTGAATATGGCAAAGTTCATATCCCACCTCGACCTGCTAAGATGCTTCACGCGTGCGATAACCAGGGCGGGGCTGCCGGTAAGATATTCAAACGGCTTTAACCCGCACCAGAAAATCACGTTCTCTCTTCCTCTGCCGGTCGGCGTCACGGGGGAGAGGGAGTGTGTTGACATTGACTTTGAGGACGCTGTCACGGACGGCGAGATAACTGACAGACTAAACCGCAGCCTGCCGCCCGATATCCGCATTATCTCAGCGGGTGAGCCGCAGCACAATGCGTCAGCCATAGTCTCGGCGGCATACCGCATAAGCCTTATCAGCGACAGTGAAATCGGCAAGGCCGCGCTTGACCACTTCTTTGCCCTGCCGGAAGTCGCAATAACGAAAAAAACAAAGAAAAAAGGCGAAAATACAGTCAATCTTATGGATTATATCAAAGGCTGTACTTTTGTGTCGGAGGAGCAGACCGGCGGCGGCTTTGAAACACAGTTCGAGCTGATCCTTGCGGCAGGAGGGCAGAAAAACCTCAAGCCCGAGCTTGCACTGAACGCGCTTGAAGAATACTTAAAGCCTGTGCAGGTGCTGAGCCGCAGCGTTCACAGGTACCGTATCTTCTGCGAGGAGGACGGGGTCTTGACTGAGTTTGCATAAAGAAACGGAAACCGGAAAAATCACAGTCCGCCTATTGCTACGTAATAAAACTTATGATATAATCGAAAATGATAATTATCAGTGACCGAAAGAATAATAACTTTTAAAGGAGTGACGGAATTTGAAACGAGCTATATCCTTATTGATTATATTCGCGGCGGCGTTTTTCTCTTTGCAGGCGCAGGCGGAGCCTCTGCGGGCAAGCCGCACAGCCTCCGATGTTTACATCAACGATATAGATGTTTGGCTCAGTGCCTACAACATAAACGACAACAACTACTTCAAGCTGCGCGAGCTTGCGGCGGCACTTTCCGGAACGTCTGCGGCGTTTGATGTCAGGTGGAACGAAGCGGAAAACCGCATAGAACTGACCACGGGCATAGACTATTCCGGCACAGATGCCGGAAATTCATCAAACAGTGTGCGCGAGACGGCGTATCCCACCGATTCCGCACTTGTGGTTGACGGGCGCACGGTAGAGATTACTGCGTACAACATAAACGATAACAACTACTACAAGCTGCGCGACCTTGGCGAGGTCATACCGTTTGACGTTTACTGGTCGGAGGAGAAGAACTCCGTCTGCGTGTACACCGAGCTCGGCAATGGCATGACGCTTACAAGCGGCAGCGGCGAAATGCGGCATATGAGCCTAAACTCAAGCACAAGAAACTGGCAGACGCCGACTAAGTCGTATATCTTTAGAGACGGGGACTCTTTGTGCGTTGTCGATGCCGACACCGAAAACAACGTTATAAATATCGATACCTATGACAGTGATTATAACCTGACGGGCACACGCACCGTTAATATGGAGCTGCCCGTATTCGGCGCCTTTTATGCGGGCGAAAATTACAATTATATAGCACTCGGGCAGGAAAACCCCGAGGAGGACGATTCAAAAGAGGTCATACGCATCATCAAGTATGACAAAGACTTTAACCGCTTGGCCTCGGTCTCTGTAAACGACTGCTATACAGTCATTCCCTTTGATGCGGGCTGCCCGAAAATGTGCGAAAGCGAAAACGGAGAAGAATTGGTGCTTCATACTTCAAGGGAGCGTTATCTCACCGAGGACGGTCTGAACCATCAGTCACAGCTGACCGTTATAATAGACACAGACTCTATGACGGTCAAAAACTCTCTTGGGCAGTTTCAGCCAAACCACGTCAGCCATTCCTTCAACCAGTTCGTGCTCTATGACGGGGACTCCCATGTGCTGCTCGACCACGGTGACGCATATCCGCGCGGCGTGGTTTTGAACAAATACAGCGGCGGGTCATACAGCGAATCGATACTGCTCGATATCCCGGGCAATACGGGCAATAACTACACAGGCGTCAGCGTGGGCGGATTTGCCGTGAGCGAGAACAACTACATCGCCGCAGCAAACGCCTTAGGCTTTGAAAGCTTAGGAGACTCTTCTTTCCCGACAATGCCGAGCACGGATGAGACAAGGGACATAGTTATACTCACCTGCGAGCGCGGAGACATCAACAACACAAGCAGCATTCGGCTGACTGACTACTCAAACAGCGGCCTATGCGCGAGCCTGCCGTATCTCGTTGATTTGGAAAACGGATACTTCATGGTGCTGTGGCAGGAGTTTAACGCAGGCGTCAGCTTCTCTCACAGCAAAGCTCTTAAATATGCCGTTATAGACGAAAACGGCGCCCTCGCCGATAAAATATACTCAGCGCCGCTCCGGCTCTCTATGGACTGTCAACCGATTTTAGACGGAGACAAGGTGGTATGGTACACAAATTCGGTCATGGGCAGACTGTTTAGCAGCGTGAACATTCCGTTGCAATAAATTAAGATATACCGCGCGTTATGCGGTTTATCACTTTAAAATACAGTTTTTTTACAATAAAATAAAGTTTTTTACAATGTATGGATAACAGCGGAAAATTCAACCGAAGAATGCCTGTTTCGCGGTCATCCGTATCAAAGGCTTATAATATAAGGAGGTCATTGTTATGAAAAAAATCGGAATTTTAACCAGCGGCGGAGACTGTCAGGGGCTCAATTCCGCAATCAGGGGGGTTGGAAAGGCTCTGTATGAGCAGTTCGGAGACAATGTGGAGATATACGGGCTTGTAGACGGATATCACGGTCTTATCGAGGGCGAATACAAGCTCATGTCACCGCGGGATTTTTCGGGCATACTCACAATCGGCGGTACGATTCTGGGAACCTCGCGCCAGCCGTTTAAGCGTATGCGCGATGTTGACGAAAACAATGTTGACAAGGTCGAGAAAATGAAAAAGACCTATAAAAAGCTGGGGCTTGACTGCATAGTTGTTCTCGGCGGCAACGGCACGCACAAGACCGCCAATCTGCTGAGCGAGGAGGGGCTCAACGTTATAGGGCTTCCCAAAACCATTGACAATGACATCTGGGGCACCGATATGACTTTCGGTTTTTACAGCGCGCTCAATGTGGCGACCGACGTAATCGACCGCATTCACACAACCGCCACCTCTCACGGACGGGTGTTTATCGTCGAAGTCATGGGACACAAGGTCGGCTGGCTCACTCTGTACGCAGGTATTGCCGGCGGAGCCGACGTCATACTTCTGCCCGAGATCCCCTATAATATAGACAGCGTTATCGGAGAGCTGGAGAGGCGCACAAAGAGCGGCAAGAAGTTCTCTATTATCGCTGTTGCCGAGGGCGCTGTCTCTCAGGAGGAGGCAGGCCTTAAAAAGAAAGAATTTAAAGCAAGACGTGCAGCCATGACGCAGCCCTCTATCTCCTACAGGATCGCAGACGAGATCAAGGAAAAGTATGAGCACGAGATACGCGTCTGTGTTCCCGGACATTTCCAGAGGGGCGGAAGTCCGTGTCCGTATGACAGGGTCTTTACCACCCGTCTCGGAACCAGCGCGGCGCAGCTCATTGCCCGGGAAAAATACGGATACATGGTAGCCCTGCAGAAGAACGAGATCGTTCCCGTACCGCTGAGCGAAGTTGCCGGCAAACTCAAGGTCGTCACGCCCGACTGCAACGAGGTCATAACCGCAAAGCAAATGGGAATCTGCTTCGGAGACTAAAGAATAAGCCGCCGCTTTTGTTTTTCAAAGGCAGCGGCTTTTTTGCGCCTGCTTTTATTATATCTCGCCGACGGTTATCCTTATGCTCCGGTTTATCAGCGCACCAATCAGCTCGCTCTCGGTTATGGTCTTTAGTATATGCCCGTCGTCATCTACCACATCTATAATATGATATCTGTAAAATCCCAGCCTTTTCAGGAACAGCCTCGCCTTGACTGAGCTGTGGGCGGCCAGACGAACCACCGGTGAAAACCCGTTTTTTTCAAGTCTGTCCTTGTAGTACAGCAGCTCGCGCAGCGTGCTCATGCCCACATTTTTCTGCTCTGACGCCAGGTTCCCAAGCAGAAAGGCTCCGATCAATATCAGCGGCATATTAAACTCCGAGGTCAGCAGCAGCCATACGGATATTCCAAGTACAGCGGCTATCGGGAAGCGGCTGAGTTTTACCATTATATTGAGCGCGCGTATCCCTCCGTACTTCAGCGACAGCAGCCCTTTGACTATTCTGCCGCCGTCCAGGGGCAGGGCGGGTATCAGGTTTATTATCATCAATGAGAGATTGAGATTGAGCGAGTACCTGAGCACCTCGGTATTCACGCGCGGCCCTGCATGCTCTGCCGCCATACACAGCGAAGCCGCCAAAACTCCGCTCATAAGCGGCCCCGCAGCCGCGATCATAACCTCCTTTACCGGCGACTTTACAAAGCCTTGACTGAGCCGTCCGCATATGCCAAAGGGCAGTATTTCAATACGCTCCACACCTACGCCGAGCAGACGCGCCGCACAGAGGTGCGCAAGCTCATGGAGCAGTGCAAAGGCATAGGCTCCGAAAAACATCCCGGCATATCCGCCGACAACGGAAGCCGCCGCCAGCACAATAAACCACGGACACACCGCAGCCTTTTCACCTACCGGGATCAGCCATGCGGCCTTTAAAACCCCGGAAATCCTGCTAAAAAATCTCAACCCAGAACCTCCATATCCCGGCGGCAAACCCGCTTATATCAGCCCACACCTCCGCCCAGCTGAACTCATACTTCACGGCGCGCCCCAATGCGTCTATGCAGTTTTTCCCAAATTCAAAATCGGACGAGTATATAAATGCTCCGACGGCTATCATGACGGTTACAGCCGCCGCCCGCTTGATAAGCAGGCCGACCCGTCTGTACACAAACTCCTCTGTATCGGCCTTGTGCGCTCTCTCTTTGTATCTCTCGGCTCTCATAGATTATCTCCCGTCTGTATTAGATTTGCCTTACCGTGCTGCCGGACTTGCTTAATTATATTGCAGGATTGCGGCAAGTATGCCTAAAAAAAAAGGCTGCCCGCCCAAAGGCCCGGGCAGACAGCAAAAAATGCGGCGCCGCGCCGCATTTTCTTTATTTATCTGTTATATCGTCTGAGGCAAAAATCCTAATTAAGCTTTGCCCGCAGGAAGCTCTTCAGACGTTCAAGCAGCCCGCGCCAGAAATCGGTGTTTGCGATAAGGCTAAGGAACTTATATACCGGTATCGCCGCTAAGATAAACACCACCAGTATCAGCACGCACTGCCAGGTCATTCTGTACATGGCGAACAGCTCGCTCAGGAATACCGCGCAAAACAGCCAGCACGCGGCAAGTCCGAAGATAAGTATCCCGTGCCACAGATTAAACGGCTTTGCCGTATCGAAAAGCACCATAAAGCCGATTACGGAAACAAGGATCGCACTCGCCGTTGACGAGCATGTATCGTCTATATGAAAGGCCTCGCAGCATATAACAAAGAGCGCAACGATAAAGAAATCGGTAAGCCCTGCCGGCACGGCCTTTTTAAAGACGTTTGGCAGAAAGTGGCCTTTGATTAAATTCCTGTTTGGCTCAAGCGACAGGAAGAACGAGGGCACGCCTATCGTGAACATCGACACGAGAGAGACCTGAGACGGCTCCATGGGGTACCCGTTGACCGCGACCATTGAGAACAGCGAGAGCAGCAGTGAGAAAATGTTCTTCACCAAAAACAGGCTCGCCGAACGCTCTATATTATTGACCACCCTGCGCCCCTCGCCCACTACCGAGGGCATTTTTGAGAAGTCCGAATCCACCAGCACCAGCTGCGACACCTGTGACGCCGCCTCGCTTCCGGAGGCCATGGCTATGCTGCAGTTTGCCTCTTTAAGCGCCAACACGTCGTTGACGCCGTCTCCGGTCATGCCGACCGTTTTACCCTGCGCCTTAAGCGCCTTTATAAACTGACGCTTCTGCTCGGGCACAACTCTGCCGAAAACGCTGTACTCCATACACGCGTTATATATCGCCTGATCCGAAGTAAGAGTTGAAGCGTCGATATACTTGTCCGCATTTTTTATACCGGCCTCTGCCGCCACTCTTGAAACGGTTGCCGGATTGTCGCCCGATATGACCTTTATCTCAACGCCCTGACGGTCAAAATACTCAAACGTCTCCTTTGCCGTCTCACGTATCGGGTTTTCAAGCAGTATAAACCCGAGAGCCTCCGCCCTTTCGGTCAGCGCCTTGCCGCTGAGCTCTCCGTGATACTTGGAAAACGCCAAAACCCTGTAGCCCTCTGATGAATAACCGTTTACCTGCTCCTTAAAGTTCTCAAACTCTTCCCTCAGCGTCAGCTCCGGCGCGCCCAGAACATAGCTCTGGCCTCCGAGAACGCATGCACTGTACTTATATTTTGACGAAAACGAGAACACCTTTTCCGGCTTCGTTCCCGTCCCTCCCGTAAAATATTCTTTAAGCGCCTCCATCGTGGCATTGTCATTCTCCATGGCGGCCGTCATGTTTGAAAGCAGCCCCCTGACGCTGTCATAGTCGTGTCCTCCGACCGCTGCAAGCTCGCTGACGTTCATACGGTTCTCAGTTATTGTTCCGGTCTTATCAACGCACAGCACGTTGACCCGCGCCAGTGTCTCTATACACTTCATGCTCCTGACTAAAACCTGCTGCCTCGCAAGCCGCATAATGCTAACGACCATGGCAACGCTCGCCAAAAGATACAGCCCCTCGGGGATCATGCCTATGACCGCCGCCACCATGCCGGTTATACTGTCCTTAAAGCCCGATGGAGTAAAGAACATCTGCTGGATAAACAGCGTAAGCCCGATAGGTATGATGATTATTCCCACAATCTTTACCAGCCTGTCAAGCGAGCGTATCATCTCGGACTCTTCCTCGCGCCTGTCCCTGGTAGCCTTTTTCGTCAGCTGAGATACATACGAGTTCTCGCCGACCTTGGTGAGCCTTGCACGGCAGCTGCCCGAGACAACAAAACTGCCCGAATAGAGCTCATAGCCCGGCTTTTTCAAGACCTCGTCGGATTCGCCCGTTATAAGCGATTCGTTCATCTGCACGCTGCCGGAGACCACCACCGCGTCAGCCGGGATCTGGCTGCCCGCAGAAAACACGACCAGGTCGTCCAGCACAAGCTCCTCTACCGGCACTGTCTGCTCGGAACCGCCGCGTATTACCCGCGCCTTGGGCTCGCTGATTATCTTCAGCTTGTCCAGTGCGCGCTTTGAACGAAACTCCTGTGCTATGCCGATAATAGTATTGAAAAACACAACTCCCATAAACGTGAGATCCCTGAAAGACCCCACCAAAATAAGCAGCACCGCAAGAATAACGAATATTAAGTTAAAGTATGTGAACACGTTGGCCTTGATAATCTCGCCGTATGTTCTGGTCGATGAGCTGACCTCGGTGTTGACGTCGCCGTTTTTCGTGCGCTCCCTGACCTGTTCCGCCGTCAGCCCGCTTTCATACTCTCCCGCAGTGCGTTCAAACTCTGAAGTATTTTCCAATCAGCATTCCTCCACACATCTGCCGCAGACAATGCGGCAAACTCTTGATTTTGCCATTATAACATACCGCTTTCAATAAAACAATAGTAAAAATGTAAATTTTAAGCAAATACTGTAGGTTTACAATAGATATGTTACACACGGACATATTTTGTTGAAATAGAAGCCGAAAACAAAATATGTAAGAAAAAAAGTAGCGAATAGAAACTTTTTGTGTTAAAGTTTAAGT
>DXIJ01000144.1 GCA_019112945.1 Candidatus Monoglobus merdigallinarum
TAACAATAGCAAAAATTTTGATTGCAGCTTACATATCTGTAAATCAGTATAAGGCGGCAAATATCAAAAGAAATTATTGTTAACAGTTTTTATATTGAAAACGCTTTTGAAGCATGTTATAATATGACATAATTTAGATTTTTGAAGCGGAGAGAATACATTTATGCGGTTTAAACATATAAAAGCGGCTATACTGTTATGCCTTATAATTATTTCTGCGTTAGGCGCGGTTTATGCTGAGGGAGAAAGCGGCAGCTATATCATAAAATTCAGTCATGCGCCGGTTTGGCCGTCAAACGGAGACGGTACACTGACGCCGGTCATTCCGTCCGAAAACATTTATGCTGCATATAAAGTAACCAATGAATACATAAGCAGGCTTTATCAAAGCGGCGAAGCCGAGTATATTGAACCCGACGGCATCGCCAGCATTCCGGAGAACGAGGCCGCGCTGCTTGAAAGTACGGAACCGGACTTTATAGCTCTGATGTCCGAGGATACAGATGATTATATTCCAAATGACCCGTTCTTTACAAATCAGTGGGGAACACAGATGATAAACGCACCATATGCCTGGTCAAAAGCGAGCTTTGACGGTTCGGTAAAAATTGGCATCATTGACACCGGCGACCCTTCGCGGCACCCGGATATTACATCAAATATTGCAGAGAGCAAAGACTACACCGGCTCCGGGGTTTACGACACCTCCGGACATTCTACATTTGTAAGCGGCATTATCGCGGCGGACATGAACAACAGCATGGGTACTGCGGGGATTCTGCCGCGCGTGCAGATCATACCGCTCAAGGCTTTTGAGGACAGGGAGGCAACTATCTCAGTCATTGCACGTGCTCTTAATGATGCGGTCGATATATATGGCTGCGACGTTATAAACATGAGCCTCACATACGATGCGGATTCATCAACTCTGAGAGAGGCAGTAAACAAAGCATTAGACAGCGGCGCAATCGTTGTGGCGGCAGTAGGCAACGACGGCACCGGGAAAATATATTACCCCGCCGCGTATGACGGCGTTATTGGTGTAGGCTCTGTCACGCGCACCAAGACCAGAGCCGTAAACAGCCAGTACAATGAAACTGTGGACGCAGCAGCTCCCGGCTCAGGAGTTTACAGCACTACGCTCAATAACTATTCCGGAAGGCTCCGGTATTCCTACGGCAGCGGCTCGGGTACCTCGTATGCCGCACCTCATATCACAGCGGCGGCTGCAATCGCCAAGGGCTATGACAGAAATATAAACTCCGACGGTTTTCTTGAAATCCTCGCACAGACCTGCGAGCACCTCGGCGATGACGGCAAAAATCCGGAGTTCGGCTACGGGCTTTTGGACTTACGCGCTATGACCGATTATTTTACGCCGTCTGCGACTTCGGCGCCGGGGTCCGGCACTACAAACGGTACATATTTCAGCTCGTTCAGTCCGAATTTTACCGCCTCGTTTGACGGCGCGACCGTCTCGGTACAAATAACGAGCAGCAGCGACTGCCGCGGCACGCTGCGGCTCGCTTCATACTCCGAGGATCAAACGGGAGGGGTAATGCTTTATGATATACTCTCGGCAGATGTTTCGGTATCCGCCGGCGGCACGGTAACAAGCACATTCAGCGGAGAACAGATCAAGATTGATCCCGAAGCAGCGCGCTCGTACCTCAAGCTGCTCTACTGGGACGAAAACCAAAGCCCACTCGCTAAAGCCTACACATACGAGATAAAATATTGAGAATAAAATACACTCGCCTCTAATATCATTTAGTATTGAGGTGAGTTTTTTTATGTACGTTTTTAAGCTTAAAACTCTGATCATAGCCGCGGCAGCAGCGATTACTGTGCTGCTTTTGCTGACGCTCGGGATATGCCGTTTTGCCGCTCCTCACAGCAAGGCTGTATCCGGCTTTTCAGAGACGGGCTCCGATGAGTATGTCGAGCTGCCTATTTTAATGTATCACTCTCTGACAAAGAACCCCTCAAAGGTCAACGCCTATGTCATCAATGTTTCCGACTTTGAGAACGATCTCAAGTTTCTGCGCGACAACGGATACACAGCTGTGTTCATCAGCGAGGTCATAGACTATGTAGACGGAAGCGGCGATCTGCCTGATAAGCCGGTAGCAATCACCTTTGACGACGGCTTTGTGAACAACTATGATTACGGCCTGAGCTTACTCGAAAAATATGACATGAAATGCACAGTTTCGATAGTCGGCAGCTACACCGAAAAGTTTTCATCGCTGACGGACGATAATCCCGAATACGCATACGCAGACTACGAGACGGTCAAAAACATGGCCGACAGCGGCAGATACGAGATCGCAAGCCACAGCTATGATATGCACAGCCTGCCTGACAAGTCAAACCCCGGAGCACGCAAGGGCGCGTCCAAAAACAGCGGGGAGAGCGATGAGGACTACCGCCGAATCCTAACGGAGGATACCCAAAAAAACCGGCAGCTGCTTGAAGAGAACTGCGGAATTACTCCGGTCGTTTATACCTATCCATATGGAGCGATCTCAAAATCGTCTATGCCGATACTTAAGGAGCTTGGCTACAGAGCCAGCCTTTCGTGCCTGGAGGACACCAACCATATTTCCCGCGGCAATACCGACGGACTTTTCTGCCTGAGCCGCTACCTGCGGGACAATAAGCGCAGCGCAGCGGCGCTGCTGCAAAAATAAAAGGCCGGCATACAGCCGACCGTAAACATATCACTGAGCATGACCCAGAACCACTCTGTCTATCCCCGACAGATCCGGTATGATCTCAACATCACTATAGCCATGGTTTTTCATCATTGCGGCAACGGCATCAGCCTGACCTGTCCCGACCTCGAATGCCACCAGTGCACCGCGGCCCGCAGCATCAGGAATGATCAGCCTGTAAAAATCCAGGCCGTCCGTGCCGCCGTCCAGTGCAGAGCGCGGCTCGAAATCCGCTACCTCGGTCTGAAGCTGTGAAATCTCACCGCTTGGGATATAGGGCGGGTTTGAAACTATAACATCCGATTCAAAACCGTCTATCCCATCTTTTATGTCATGTCTGACAAAGCGAGTTCTGCCCGAGACCATAAGCCTTTCCGCATTGGCTGACGCGGTCTTTAACGCTTTTTCGGATATATCGATCCCGCACACAACTGCCGACGGCAGATACCTTGCAAGACTTATGCCTATACAGCCGGAGCCGCAGCCTATATCCAATATATGCAGCTGTGCGCCCGCGCTGCGGCAGCGTTTTATTATTTCTTCAACCAAAATCTCAGTATCCTGTCTGGGTATCAGAGTGCTGTCGTTCACCTCAAACTCTAAAGACATGAACTCCGTCCGTCCGGTTATGTACTGAACAGGCACGCCTTTTAGCCGCTTGTTTATGTATGCGTTTACCTGAACAGCAGCGGCATCTGAAACCTCCGGATCCTTAGTCAAAAGCTCTTCCTTTGATAAATCAAGCGCGTGCATTATAATCAAGTCCGCATCAAGCTCCGGCGAAGCAACTCCTGCACACTCTTTCAGCTTTTCATGCGCATTTCTGCGCAGCTGCTTTAATTTCATATACAATCACCGCTTTAAATCTTATTTGCTCACCAGATATCGGCAGTCTTATCCTCGGGTATGACCGCCTTGAGCGAGGCGATAGCGACTTCTATCTGATCGTCCTGCGGCTCGTTTGTGGTAATATGCTGGAACCACATTCCGGGTGCGCTTATCGCGCGTGTGAACCGGTTGTCATGACGGCCGGCAAATTTGATAATCTCATATGAAAGCCCCGCAACGACCGGCAGCAGCAGCAATCTGAGAATCAGCCGCCAGATCGCCCACGGCATGACCGCAAATATTCCGCCGATAAACGGGATATGTGTAAAAGCCTCCTGCTGCCACGGTATTATCGAGAACACCAGTATGCTTATGACCATTACGATGAGAAGAAAGCTTGTGCCGCAGCGCGGATGAAACCGCTTTTGTACGCGCACGTTCTCGACCGTCAGCGGCAAGCCTTTTTCGTAACAGAAAATCGACTTGTGCTCGGCTCCGTGATACATAAATACACGCTTGATATCCTGCATACGTGAAACAAGGCTAAGATACAGAATAAATATCGCAATCCTGACAAGCCCCTCAATAAGTGTGAGCACTGTATTGTTATGCACATTCAGAAAATCCGTCAGAAACCCTGCGACCAACGTCGGCAGCAGTATAAACAAGCCTATCGATAAGAGCATTGAAACAATTACCGATATATAGATAACAACATTCATTGCGCGCTCGGAATCAAGCTTCTTCTCAAGCCATGCCTCAAAGCGTCCGGGTTCCTGCTCAATCTCATTGCCGTCCTCATCGACTTCAAAGAACTTGGCCGAAAACATAAGCGCTTTCACTCCGATAATCATAGAATCAAAAAAGCCAACGCAGCCTCTGATAATCGGAAGCTTCACAAACTTGCTCCTGCGGCCGCTGCCAAGCTCCTGCTCGTCAACTATAATCTCTCCGTCGGGCTTTCTGACTGCCGTTGCGATCTTCTCCGGGCCTCTCATCATAACGCCCTCTATGACCGCCTGACCGCCGATAGAGGTCTTTTTAACCAGCGGGTCGCTGTTATTATTCTTCATATATGCCCTCCTTTAACTTTACAAATACCGAACGCCGCAGCACAAAGCAGCACACCGGCACCGCCCAAACAATTTTGAGCTACCGAATATAATATCACAATTATTCTTAAAATTCAATGAATATAGTGTTAACATTTAAAATCTGAATTTCCAATGCGACAAAACAAGCCATGTATCTTGTCACAATGTTAAATGCTTTGTGAACAAAACTTCGGCAGGCGAACGCAGTTTGCACTAACCAAAATTGTTATTTGGTTAGATTACTTAGATGAATTTGAGTTTATCCTAAAAACTTTCGGATAAGTGCAAGCTGCGGTAGGTGAGCCGTTAGGCGAACGCGTAGGCGCGCAGGCGCGGGAGTGTTTTTAAGAAAGTTTGTCAAACGACCCCAAAGGAATACCTATGCAACAACCCGAAGCCCCAGCGAATGCGGACTTCGGGTTGAAGAGGAGAGGCAACGCAGCGCGCGGATGACTTATTTTGCCAAAAATAAGTCGGAGCTTAGCGCAGTTTGCCTCGACGAGGCATCCCGTCCACAAACGCACTCGGTCTCTTTGGCGGCTCAGAACCCGGCTGCTCTGAGCCGTTCCTCATCATACGGCTCAGGGCGGTCAGCTGTGCGCCCTGCCGCCGCAGAGCGGCTATCGCCTTATTAAGGTTTACCTCTGCGGTCTTTAGCTTCTCTTTCTGCGACAGCATAACAAGCATAAATATAAAACACAGCGCTGCCATCGCAATAAGCCCTATCATCAAGGCTCTGTTCTGCAGCTCGACAGTGTCCACGATCTGCGTATACTGATTTCTGAGCGCGTTTGAATACTGCTCATACGATTCCTGAACATCTCCCGAAACCTCTGAGCTTTGAATTACGACCGTGCCGCTGTCCGCCATTGCTCCGGGCGCAGCTGACAGCTGAACGTCAACGCCAAGACCTCTTAAAAACTCAACCACACGGCTCATTGGTATCGCCAGCGAAATACGCTCTGCGTCCTCGACCTTCATATTATTAACGCCTATGACCTGTCCTGCCTCATTCAGCAGCGGACCGCCGCTGTTGCCCGGATTGACCGCCGCGTCGGTCTGGAGATACCTCACACCATTCAGCTCTCTGTCAGCAGAGGACAATACACCCTTGCTGACCGAAAAGCCAAGCCCCTGAGGCGAGCCGACCGCATAGACGTCCGTGCCGAGAGGCGGCACCTCATCTGTCAGAGGTATCGTAGGCAGATTGCCGCCCAAAACCTCTATCAGGCTTAAATCGTTTGCCTCGTCAGAGCCGAGCAGCCGGCCGTAATACACACTGCCGTCTCTGGTCTCGATCGTATATGTCGTAGTGTTGTCCGAAACGTGATGATTGGTTATGATCTTATCACTTGACACCGCAAAGCCCGAACCGACCGAGTTATACGAGTGCACAACCACCACCGATTCGCAGGTCTCCTCCATATTAAAATCTATCGCATACCCGGTAATGCTCAGGCACAAAACAGCTGCAAGCAAAACAATAACTCCCAACGCTCCAACCTTTGCTCTCATAGTCCTACCTCATTTCTGTTTTACTGAATCAAACCGCTGCTGTTTATTCAGACAGCCTGATAGATATCTCTCCTCCGCTGAGACGTTCGACCCCGCCGCCGTCCGTCCGCACGATCAAGCTGCCGTCAGAGTCCACATCAAGCGCCTCGGCAAGCTCGCCCGTATTTAATATCCTTATTCGCCGCCCTATTACCATAGAACGCTTTTTATACTCGTCAATATAGCTGCACAGCGTCATGACTCCGTTCTCGGTACTGAACATTCCGGTAAAGCTGTTTATCAGCGCGGCGATGAACCTGCTGCGCTCGGAACCGTCTCCGCCCGGGCATACCGCTCCGGCGACCCCCGAAATATCATCGGGAAAGCTGTCGGTCGAAAGATTTACACCTATACCTACGATTGCCGAGTGAACTATTCCGGTCTCGAAATCGCTTATTGCCTCGGTCAGTATTCCGCACAGCTTTTTATCGTTCAAATAAACGTCATTGACCCATTTTATACGCGGCTGCACTCCGAAAACCTCTTCAAGCGACCTGCACACCGCGACCGAAGCTGCGGTTGTCAGCCTGACTGCTTCGGCTGCCGCCATATCCGGGTGGATAAGGAAGCTCATGTACACGCCTGTCCCCGGCGGCGAGTAAAAGCTGCGTCCGCGGCGTCCGCGGCCGGCAGTCTGTTCATTGGCTATGAAGATCCTGTCCACTGCTCCGCCGCGTGCGGAAGCTGCCGCATACCGCTTTGCCTCGTTGTTTGTGGAATCCACTGCGTCCATTATAACAATTAACTCTCCCAGCTTTGGCTCTTTGAGATGCCGTACTATCCCGCTCCTTGAGATAACATTGCTCGGCTTTAATATATAGCCGAGGTTACGCCTTGCCTCTATGTTATAGCCCTGCTGCTTGAGGCTTGAAACAGCTTTCCATACGGCGCTGCGCGACACTCCGGCAAGCCCTGCTAAATCCTCTCCCGAGACCGCGCTGTTCATGTTCTCCGTCAGCACGTCCAGAACTCTTGATTTTGTACTGCCGTCTCTCATTTCTCCACCGCCTTAACTTTTATTTTTCTACTATTTTAACGTTATCGCTGCCAAACTCCTTTCTGAGCTTATCAACGCTGCCAAGGCTCACGCCGCGGCGGGATTTTATGAGCTGTCCGCTGCTCTTGATATAAAGGCACAGCTCCGCGCTGCCTCCCGCGCTGTCCAGGATCTCCCTGACACGGCTGATCTCTGCATCAGAGCCGTCGTTTAACCTGATATACAGCTTTGTCTTTTTCAAATGCCTGAGCGGCTCAACGCTGCGAATAAGCAGCTTGGGCGCCGAATCATCTCCCATATCGAGTTCTCCGTTTATGATTATCCTTGAATCCTTTTCAAAAAAGCTGTCATATATCCTGACGGTATTCGGAAAAGCCAGACACTCAATGCTTCCGGTCAGGTCCTCCGCCTCGATATACTTCATGATCTCTCCGCGCTTTGTGCGCCGCAGCCTCACGGCTGTAACTATTCCGATAATCCTTACGCCGTCGCCCGAATGATAGCTTTTGTCCTCGTTTTCGGAAACCGACAAGACCGTAGTTATCCCCGGCGAAAACTGAAGCTCTGCGAACTCATCAAGCGGATGCCCCGACACATAAATACCAATGCTTTCTTTCTCCATCGCAAGCAGCTCGTTCTTGGGCAGCTCTGCACGGTCGGGGAAGTTATCGGCGCTGTGCCGGGCTTTTTCGTCACCGTTTAGGTCAAAAAGGCTTATCTGTCCCGGCATACCGCGCTTTGAGGAGCCTATTACATTGTCTATCAACGGCTCAAATTCATACAGCATTACGCTGCGCTTTATGTTTAGGCTGTCAAACGCACCGCTTTTGATCAGGCTCTCGACCGCCCGTTTGTTAATGCGCTTGCCCGCCGTTCTTTCACAGAAATCTGTAAACGATACAAACCTGCCGTTTCTCCCGCGCTCCTCCTCTATTGCCTCGACAACGCCATCGCCAACGTTCTTGACGGCGCCCAGCCCGAAAACTATCTCACCGCCGCACACCGTAAAGCCCTTGCCGCTTCGGTTTATGTCGGGCGGTATAACTACGATGCCGAGCTTTTTGGCAATCATGATATATTTTGTTATCTTCGCACTGCTGTCTATAAACGAATTCATCAGCGCGGAAAAAAATTCCGCCGGATAATGGCATTTGAGCCAGGCCGTCTGATAAGCAACAACAGCATACGCTGCCGCATGCGACTTGTTGAATGCATACGATGCAAAATCCATCATCTCATCAAAGATAGCCTCCGCCGTCTTTTCGTCAACTCCGCGCCTTACCGCACCGTCCACACGGCTGCTGCCGTCCATAACTCCGTAAATGAAGTTATGCTTCTCCTGCGCCATTACATCGGCTTTCTTTTTTGACATCGCACGCCTGACCAAATCTGCTCTTCCAAGCGAATATCCGCCAAGCTCCCGCACAATCTGCATGACCTGCTCCTGATACACAATACATCCATAGGTTACATTGAGTATCGGCTCCAGCATCGGGTGCTTATACGAGATCGCCTCCGGATCGTGCTTATTGGCGATATACCGCGGTATCGAATCCATAGGCCCCGGACGGTACAGTGATATCCCCGCGATTATATCCTCAAAGGCGGACGGCTTGAGCTCGGTCATAAACCGCTTCATTCCCGTGCTCTCAAGCTGAAACACACCATCCGTGTCTCCCGAAGATATCATATTGTAAACTGCCTCATCATCAAAGCTCAAACGCTCGATATCGATTTTAACTCCGTGATTGCGCTCAGCCATCAAAACAGCATCGCGTATGACCGTCAGCGTCCTCAGACCCAAAAAGTCCATTTTCAGCAGTCCCAGCCGTTCTATCGTTGTCATCGGGAACTGGGTCGTTATAACATCATCGTTCTTTTGCAGAGGCACATAGTTATACACAGGCTCTGCGGTTATAACAACCCCTGCCGCGTGCGTAGACGCATGCCTCGGCAGTCCCTCAAGCGCGGACGAGGTATCGATCAGCCGCTTTACGTTCTCATCGCTGTCATACATCTGTTTAAGTTTTGGGTTCAGCACAAGCGCCTTACTCAGCGTCATGTTCAGCTCAAACGGTATCTGCTTTGCGACGCTGTCGACCGACGCATATGACATATTGAGCGCGCGTCCCACATCTCTTACCGACTGGCGCGCCGCAAGAGTTCCGAAAGTTATTATCTGGCACACCCTGTCGGCGCCGTATTTCCTGTGAACATAATCAATGACTTCCTGCCTCCGCTCATAGCAGAAATCGACGTCGATATCAGGCATACTGACGCGCTCGGGGTTTAAGAACCTTTCAAATATCAAATCATATTTTATCGGGTCTATATTAGTTATGCCAAGACAGTAAGACACCACGCTACCGGCTGCGCTGCCGCGGCCGGGCCCGACCATTATGCCGTTTTCTCTCGCATAACGGATAAAGTCGCGCACGATAAGAAAGTAATCAACATAGCCCATGGAGTTTATCGTGTCAAGCTCATAGAGCATACGGCGGTAGACCGCACTGCTTTTGTCCGCCGCTTCATTCGGAAATCTGTCCGAGAACCCGTCATCGCTCAGCCGCTTTAAATACTCAAACGGGGTAAATCCCTCCGGCACGTCAAACGACGGCAGATGCAGCTTTCCGAACTCGATCTCCACATTGCACATTTCCGCAATGCGCACAGTATTTTCCAGCGCCTCGGGCACGGCAGAAAACAGCTCGTTCATCTCGCTCGCCGACTTAACATAGAGCTCGGACGACTCCATCTTCATCCGCTCCGGGTCGTCGATCGTCCTGCCGGTCTGCACGCACATCAGCACGTCCTGATAGTAAGCATCGCTGCGGTTTACATAGTGTATATCGTTTGTTGCGGCAAGCGGCAGCCCTTTCTCTCTTGCCAGCTTGATGAGCCCGGCGTTCAGCCGCTTCTGGTCGTACAGGCCGTGATCCTGGATCTCTATATAAAAGTTGCCTTTGCCAAATATTGAAACAAACCTGTCCGCCGCCGCGGCTGCGCCGTCATAATCACCGCTCAGTATCCGCCTCGACAGCAGCCCGAACATACAGCCGCTGAGCGCGATTATACCCTCGCTGTATTTTTCAAGCAGCTCAAAATCCACCCTCGGCTTGTAATAAAAGCCCTCTGTAAAACCAAACGAGACAATCTTCATCAGGTTCCTGTAACCGGTATTATTTTTGGCAAGCAAAATCAGATGATAACGCTCGGCGTCCAGCTCATATGTCTTGTCAAACCTGCTCCGCGCCGCAAGATATACCTCACAGCCGAGGATTGGCTTGATACCTACTTTTTTTGCATATTCGTAAAACTCAATGACCCCGTACATATTGCCGTGGTCCGTTATAGCCATGGCCTGCTGACCGAGCTCCGCGGCGCGGTCGAGTATCCTTTGGACGGTTCCCTGCCCGTCAAGCAGGCTGTATGCCGTATGAGTATGCAGATGCACAAAATTATTTTCCAATTATTCCCGCCTCCTCTGCGCCGCGCTTATGCCTTATGTATCAGTTAATAAGCATTTTGTTTAGTATAACATCACGGCCGCCTCATGTCAACGCACAGAACTCTGAGCGGCCATATTTGTCAAAAAATTTTGCGTTTCGGGTTGACGATTTCTTTTTTTAGAGATATAATGTTAAAGTTAGGTGTATGGACAGCAAATTTACAGTTACAAAAGTATCACGGAAAATAATTTTAAAGAATATATTTATAGCGGAGGAGAAAATTATGAGTAGAGTTTACAACTTTTCAGCCGGTCCGTCAATGCTTCCTCTTGAGGTGCTCAAAAAGGCTCAGGAAGAAATGCTTGACATGGGCGGCAGCGGTCAATCGGTTATGGAAATGAGCCACAGAAGCCCGGAATTTCAGGCTGTTATCGACAAGGCCGAGGCTACGTTCCGTGAGATCATGAACGTGCCCGACAACTACAAGGTTCTGTTCCTGCAGGGCGGAGCGTCAACGCAGTTTGCAATGGTTCCTTTAAATCTCGCCGTCTCGAAATGTGCGGACTATGTCACCACAGGCCAATGGGCTAAAAAGGCTTTTGCAGAGGCAAAACGCTTTATCACGGCCAACGAGATCGCATCAAGCGCAGACAAGACTTTTTCATACCTTCCGGAGGTTGACAAATCAATGCTGACTGACGGTGCGGATTATGTTCATATTACTTATAACAACACGATATACGGTACACATTTTAACACAATGCCCGATTTCGGCGACAGAACCGTCGTGACCGATATGTCGTCATGTATTCTGTCGGAGGAGGTCGATTTCACAAAGTTCGGCCTTGTGTACGCCGGTGCACAGAAGAATATGGGACCCGCCGGTGTTACAGTAGTCGTTGTCCGTGAGGATCTGCTCGGCAAGGCTCAGGACATCACCCCGACAATGCTCGATTATGAAACACATGCCAAGAACGGCTCCATGTACAATACACCCCCGACTTACGGCATATACATCTGCGGCCTGGTGTTTGAGTGGATAAAGAACATGGGCGGAGTAAAGGTAATGCATGAGAAGAACGTGGAAAAGGCAAACCTGCTCTATGACTTTTTGGATAATTCAAAGATGTTTAAGGGCACAGTCGTGCCGAAAGACCGTTCGCTGATGAACGTTCCGTTCGTCACCGGCAGCGATGAGCTCAACGCAAAATTTGTTGCAGAATCAAAAGCTCAGGGTCTTGTAAACCTAAAGGGTCACAGAACAGTCGGCGGCATGAGAGCAAGCATTTATAATGCTATGCCGATAGAGGGTGTTCAGGCTCTTGTTGATTTTATGACTAAGTTTGAAAAGGAGAATTCATAATGTATAAGATAAAAACGCTGAACAAGATTTCCAAAAAAGGTCTGGGCGTTCTGGGCAAGCGTTACGATATTTCCGACGAATGCGAGAACCCCGACGGCATTATTCTCAGAAGCTATAAAATGCACGACATGGAGCTTCCCGACAGCCTGAAGGCTGTTGCACGCGCCGGAGCCGGTGTAAACAATATCCCGCTCGAGAAGTGCAGCGAAAAGGGTATTGTTGTGTTTAACACACCCGGCGCCAACGCAAATGCGGTAAAAGAACTCGTTATCTGCGCACTGCTGCTGTCTTCAAGAAAGGTAGTTCAGGGTATAAACTGGGCAAAAACGCTCAAGGATGAGGGCGATCAGGCAGCAGCCTTAGTCGAGAAAGGCAAATCAAACTTTGTCGGCCCCGAGATACAGGGCAAGACGCTCGGCGTTGTCGGCCTTGGCGCTATCGGTGTTCAGGTCGCCAATGCGGCTCATCACCTCGGCATGAACGTTGTCGGCTACGACCCGTACCTGTCTGTTGACTCGGCTTGGCACCTTACACGCTTTGCCGAAAAGGCTACAAACTTTGATGAGCTGCTCGCTGAATCGGACTATATCACGATCCACGTCCCTGCTACTCCCTCCACAAAGGGAATGTTTGATTCCGAGGCTTTTGCAAAGATGAAAAAGGGCGTCAGACTCCTCAACTTCTCGCGCGATACTCTGGTAGACATCGGCGATATCCAGGACGCGCTTGAGGACGGAACAGTTTCGTGCTATGTTACCGACTTCGCAACCGCAGAGCTGCTTAATAACGACAAGGTCATCTGCATGCCCCACCTCGGCGCTTCGACCCCTGAGAGCGAAGAGAACTGTGCAGTTATGGCTGCAAACGAGATCAGAGACTTCCTCGAAAACGGAAATATTAAGAACAGCGTCAACTATCCCAACTGCGACATGGGCGAAAAGAACGGCGAGCGCATGACCATCGCGCATAAGAATATTCCCAATATGCTCAAGCATATCACCGACCTTATCGCAGCTAAGGGAGTAAATATCGACAATATGCTCAACAAGAGCCGCGGCGATTACGCCTACACCATGCTCGACCTGCAGGGCAAGATTGACCCCGCAGTCAAGAACGATATCGAGGCAATAGACGGCGTAATTAAAGTAACTATTTTATAAACGCAGCGGCCGGGGCAGCAGGTTAATTCACTGCCTTGAATTTATACATTTGGCGGCCATGCGTTAAAATGCGGATTGGGCAATCCGCCCGTTTAAGCAAGATTTATGCAAACCTTGACATATTTAATTTTATAAAATTCAGTGAGTATAACTGATGATTGCGCATTCCAAGTGCGAATGTGAGGAAAGTCCGAGCTCCATAGGGCAGAGTGCAAGCTAACGGCTTGTGGAGGCGACTCTAAGGATAGTGCAACAGAAATATACCGCCTGTCAAAGACAGGTAAGGGTGGAAAGGCGAGGTAAGAGCTCACCCGCCGGTATGGCGACTTACCGGTGATGTAAACCCCACTCGGAGCAACACCTGAATCGGAGGTTAAGCCTGCCCGGCATCTCCGGAGATTGGTGGCTTGAGGCGTATGGTGACATACGTTCGAGATAGATAATCATCTGATACAGAACTCGGCTTATGTTATGCTCATAATGAAAGGGACGGAAATCCGTCCCTTTTTTGCCGCCTGAATGTAACTGTTAAATTTGACTGTTACATGGCTCCGGTTATTTTGCCAGCTTTACAAGCTCCGCATAGGTTCCGGCTGCCTCTTTAAGCTCACTGTGTGTTCCGGACTGAACAACCGCTCCGTTTTCGATAACATATATAATATCGGCATTCTCTATTGTTGAGAGCCTGTGTGCAACAACGATAACCGTACGGTTTTTCATAAGCGCTTCTATACTGCTTTGAACTATCAGCTCGTTTTCGGTGTCAAGCGCTGAGGTCGCCTCGTCAAGCAAAAGTATCGGCGCATTCTTTAAAAATGCTCTGGCAATGGCAATCCTCTGACGCTGTCCGCCCGAAAGACTTTCGCCGCGCTCACCGACAACTGTGTCATAGCCCTGAGGCAGCTGCGAAATAAACCCGTCTGCATTCGCCGCCTTTGCCGCTTCTATTATCTCACTCTCGGCTGCCCCGGGCTTGCCGTAGCTTATATTCTCCCTGACGCTTGCGTCAAACAGGTATGCGTCCTGAGGAACGTATGATATCATATCGCGCAGCTCGCTTATTGAATATGCTCTTATGTTTTTGCCCGCTATATATACGCCTCCGCCGTCCGTATCATAAAATCCGGGCAGCAGCTTTATGACCGTGCTCTTGCCGCCTCCGCTCGGCCCCACCAAGGCTGCGACTTCACCCTTATCTACTCTGAGGCTCAGTCCGTCAAGAGCCTTGCTGACGACGTTATATGAAAAGCTGACATTCTTGAACTCTATATATGCGCCGCTGCCGCTATGCTCTAAACTTTCAAGCGGTGCGCGGCGTTCGGGCTTTATCTCAAAAATATCATTTATCATTCCCGCCGCTGCCACGCACTCCTGAAGCATTCCCCACGCGCCGCCAAAGCCGAGCAGCGCACTGCTGACATTGCCCTGAACCGAAAGTATTGCAAACACCGTTCCGAAATCGGTATACCCCGCGGCCGCCATCAGCGCGCCTATTGTTATCAGCACAAATCCGTTTATAAAATTCAGCAGATTACCCATGCTGTCAACTGCGCCGACGCCCGCAATGCGCTTTACCCTGAGCCGCGCTGTCTCATCATTGGCCGCCTCATATTTCGAAACCACCGCGCCGTCAGAATCGTACAGCTTTATGACCCTAAAGCCCGCTAAAAGGTCTGAAAGGCAGCTCAAAAGCCGTGATTCCGAATTCTGTATGCGTCTGCCTATTCGTCTCAGCGGCTCTGCGAACCTGACATTGACAAAGACCGTAAGAAAGCATGAAAACAGCGAGATAACCCCAAGTCTCACATCCATGACCAGCACAAATGCGCTGAGCAGCACCGCGCCCAGCAGACCCTGCGTCACGCTTACGAAAAATGAGGCGTATGCCCTTTTCATATTCTCCACGTTGCTGTTCAGCCTGAAAATACTGTCCGCACTGTGGTTCTTCTCAAAATATTCAACCGGCAGAAGCTCCATATGCCGGAACAGGTCGCGCCTTAAATCATACATCATAAACCTGACAGAGCGCATTTTTAAAAAGCGCACAAGTATCTCCAAAAGATATGCAGCCATAGCAGCAAGCCCCAGCCAGACCGCCGTTTTAAGCCCCGAAAATTCAAACGCCGTCACTGAGTTTACGACCTCGCGGTTAAGCATTGCAAACAGCACGTCCGCGCCGTACATCAAAACTATCCCTGCAAGCAGCATTGTAAAATAATACGCCTTATGCCGTTTTATAAATACAAAACAGCTTTTGATACCTTTAACAGCATTGATCATTTCACTCACCGTCCTTGTCTGCACTTAAGCTGTAGAGCCTTGAATAGATCCCGCCAAGCCGCATAAGCTCGTCATGACTTCCGCACTCCTTAACTCTGCCGTCGTCAATGACAGCGATCCTGTCTGCATTTTTAATGGTTGACAGCCTGTGCGCTACGACCAGCACAGTCCGGCCGCGGCTCAAATTGTCAACCGCTTTCTGTACCTCCGCCTCGGCATGGACGTCAAGTGCAGAGGTCGCCTCGTCCAGAAGCAGTATCGGCGCATTCTTCAAAATAGCTCTTGCGATAGAGATGCGCTGCACCTGGCCGCCCGAAAGACGGCAGCCGCGCTCGCCGACAACCGTGTTATAGCCATTCTCGGTATTCAAAATAAATTCATGAGCGTAAGCCGCCTTTGCCGCTGCAATAACTTCTTCACGCGATGCGCCCGGCTTGCCCATCGCTATATTCTCATATATTGTGAACGGAAACAGATACGCTTCCTGTGATACATACGAAATCAAAGAACGCATTGAGCTGAGATTTATATCAGCCTCGCCGCCTATCAGGACGCTGCCGCCGCTCGGCCTGTAAAAGCCGCAGACCAGCCCCAAGAGCGTGCTCTTGCCGCATCCGCTGGCTCCGGCAAGCCCTACAGTCTCGCGCAGGCCGACAGAGAGGTCAAGTTTTTTTAAGACCGGGCGATCCCGGTCATACCCAAACTCCACATTTTTAAACTCAATAGCAGCTTTGCCCTCGGGCAGCTGCTTTAAGACTTTACCGTCATCGCTCTCGGTCGGTTCGTTTATGATAGAGAACAGTCTCTCCGCCGAGGCCGAAGCCGCGCGCAGGCTGAAAAACAGCTGTGACGTGCGGATGAGCGGACTCAGCGTCTGGCTCAGCAGTGTCGAAAAAGCTATCAGCCCGCCGAGCGTCAGGCTGCCCTTAAAGCACAGATATCCGCCCAGCAGCAGACATATATAGACCGGTACATGCCGCGACAGACTGAAGAAGAATGAACCCTTGTACTGGATTTTATCGTTGTTTATTGCCATATCGGTGGCGCGCTTTATACCTGCGTTGTACTTACCGGCAATTTCCGACTCCATATTATAGGACTTGACAACAGAAATCCCTCCGACCATATCCGCTACGGTATTACTGACGCGCCCCAAATATTTCATGTATTTTTTAGAAGCGGTTCTGAACGGGACAGCAAACACCGCACCAAGCGGCACCAATACGCACAGCGGCAGAAAGCAGGCCGCAAACAATGCCGGGTTCAGCCGTATCAAGTATACCGAATAGAACAATATCGTAAACGGAAGCTGTATCAGAGCAATAAAATCATTCTCCATAAAACTTTGTACGGTGTCCGCGTCCGCGCTCATCTTTGAGAGCATCTCGCCGCTTCGGTTCGAGTTCATATAATCCATAGGTATCTTTGAAATGCGTCTTGCGCTGTCGCGCTTGATGTCGTGTATTATACCCGCAGAGAACTTTCCTGCGCACAGCCTGCTTAAAAAGACGCAGAGCATTATAGCGGCCATTACCGCCGCCGCAGCCGCAAACATACGCATGATCTCCCGGGCCGCACCGCTTTGCGCCGCATCTATGATCCCGCTCAGCAGGTCTGCCTTTAAGACTTCAAGCAGAGAAACCATAACCGTTGCACCTGCCGCAAACACAGCCCACAGAATGTAGCTCCTTACATATTTAAATATATTCGGCCAGATATTTGGCCTGTCCTCTTTTTTAGTCATTTTTGCTGCACTCATAACAGATATATTTTAACCCTTGAGGAAATCAAAGTCAACTGTATTAATAATCAAAATTCATGGTCTCCCGCCGCATTGCCGCGGCATTTTCAACAAACCCGCAATCTTTGGCAAGACAAAAGACGGGCGTGCTGCCCGTCCGTTTTATCCGATTCACTAAATATTTTCCGCGATCTTGTCGCCCATTTCACGCGTACCGAGCAGCTTTCCGCCCTCGTCCATAATATCTGCGGTTCTATAGCCGTCGTTTAAGACCTTTGTCACCGCTGTCTCTATGGCCTTTGCTTCTTCAAGCAGACTGAAGCTGTCTCGGAGCATCATAGCGCACGACAGTATTGTAGCTATCGGATTAGCCTTATTCTGTCCCGCGATATCAGGCGCGCTGCCGTGGATTGGCTCGTACATTCCGAAGGTGCCCTCGCCCAGCGATGATGACGGAAGCATTCCTATCGAACCGGTCGTCATGCTGGCCTCGTCAGACAGTATATCTCCGAACATATTCTCTGTGACTATAACGTCAAACTGTGCCGGATTTCTGACTAACTGCATTGCGCAGTTATCTACCAGCATATCGGAATACTCGACCTCCGGGTACTCCTCCGCCAGCCTGTGCATGACCTCTCTCCAGAGCCTTGAAGTCTCTATAACATTCGCCTTGTCAACGCTGGTGACCTTTTTCCTGTCTCTCTTTTTTGCAAGCTCAAACGCAACCCGGCCTATTCTCTCTATCTCCTTTTCAGAATACTTCAGTTCGTCATAGGCTTCCTCACCGCCCAAGCCGCCGTCTCTTCTGCCTCTGTCGCCGAAGTAGAGGCCGCCGGTCAGCTCGCGCACTATAACGAGGTCAAGGCCGTCCTTTGATATCTCGGGTCTCAGCGGGCACGCATCCGCAAGCGCAGCGTGGAGCTTTGCCGGCCTGATGTTTGCAAACAGGCCAAGCTTTGACCTCAGCCCCAGCAGCGCCTTTTCAGGTCTTAAATGCCCGGGCAGAGTATCCCACTTGGGTCCGCCCACCGCTCCGAGGAGAACAGAGTCTGACTCCTTAGCTATCCTTACCGATTCCTCCGGAAGAGGCTCTCCCGTCTCATCTATCGCACAGCCGCCCGCCAAAATATCAGTATAGGTAAAGCTGTGTCCGAACTTCTCACCGACTTTATCGAGAACCTTTTCGGCCTCTGCTATGATCTCAGGGCCTATACCATCGCCCTTTACAACCGCTAACTTAATATCCATGTTAAATCCTTTCTTTCCGCATGTCTGTATAGAGCGCCGCACAGCTCAGCGTATGCGGCGCAGTGGTTTTTTACTGCTGCTTCAAAGAGTTGAGCAGGCCGTTCTTGCTGATGATATCCTTTATAAATTCAGGGAACGGCTCAGCCTTAAACTCCTGTCCGGTAGTTATGTCTTTTATTATGCCGGTATCGAAATCTACCTCGACTTCATCGCCGGCATTTATGTTCTCGGCAGCCTCTCTGCACTCCATAATGGGCAGGCCGATATTTATCGCATTGCGGTAAAATATCCTCGCAAAGGTCGCTGCAATAACACAGTCTATCCCTGCCGCCTTTATAGCTATCGGCGCGTGCTCTCTCGATGAGCCGCAGCCAAAGTTGTTATGTGCAACTATAATATCGCCCTTTTTAACTTTTTTTACGAAATCGGCGTCGATATCCTCCATACAGTGCGCCGCAAGCTCCGCCGGGTCTGAGGAATTAAGGTATCTCGCCGGAATAATTACATCGGTATCAACATTGTCCAAATACTTATGAACGGTTCCATTGGCTTTCATGAAAAACCTCCTTATATTTGCTGAAATTTTTTATCAGAGCTCATCCGGCCCGCAGATATAGCCCTTGACCGCAGAAGCAGCGGCCACTACCGGGCTTGATAAATATACCTCCGAGCCCGGGTGTCCCATACGTCCGACAAAGTTTCTGTTAGAGGTCGATATTGCCCTCTCGCCGTCCGCCAGGATTCCCATATGTCCGCCGAGGCACGGGCCGCAGGTCGGTGTTGAGATGACGCATCCGGCGTCCATGAATATATCAAACAAGCCCTCTTTCATCGCATCGCGGTAAATCTTCTGTGTCGCCGGTATTATAATGGCTCTGACATGCTTTGCTATATGCCTGCCCTTAAACACCTCAGCCGCCTTTCTGAGGTCTTCAAGCCTGCCGTTTGTGCATGAGCCTATAACGCACTGGTCTATCCTGACCTCTCCGACCTCGTCTATCGTTCTTGTGTTCTCAGGCAGGTGAGGGAACGCGACCGTTGGCTTCAGAGCGGACATATCAATATCATAGACAGCGTCATACTCTGCATCTTCATCAGGCATATAGACCGTATACGGACGGTCTACCCTCTCGTCAAGGTACGCCTTTGTCACATCGTCAACCTCAAAAATACCGTTTTTACCGCCGGCCTCTATCGCCATGTTTGCCATTGTCAGCCTATCGTCTATCGACAGATATTTAAGGCCGCTGCCTCCGAACTCCATCGACTTATAGAGCGCGCCGTCAACGCCTATCATGCCGATTATATGAAGAATAACGTCCTTTCCCGACACACACTTTGCCGGTTTTCCGATAAGGTTAAACCTTATTGCGGACGGGACCTTGAACCAAGCCTCTCCTGTCGCCATGCCTGCCGCCATATCGGTGGAGCCGACGCCTGTAGAAAACGCTCCTACAGCGCCGTAGGTACAGGTGTGAGAATCAGCGCCGATTATTGCTTCTCCGGGCGCAACCAGACCTTTTTCGGGCAAAAGCGCATGCTCGACGCCCATCTCTCCCACATCATAAAAATTCGTCACATCACGCTTTAGTGCAAACTCGCGGCACATCTTGCAGTGTTCTGCCGATTTTATATCCTTGTTCGGAGTGAAGTGATCAAGGACTATCGACACCTTATCCTTGTCAAACACACTGTCAAAGCCCGCCGCCTTAAACTCCTTTATAGCGACCGGGGTCGTGACGTCGTTGCCCAGCACCATGTCAAGTTTGGCACGGATCAGCTGTCCTGCCTTGACGCTGCTCAGTCCGGCATGAGCCGCCAATATTTTTTGAGTCATTGTCATACCCATATATCTGCCTCCTTGCATTATATAATTATCTTTTTATTGATTTCCTCTTCTTTCATCAGCCGGTATTCTACCGACTCTACCAGAGCTTTCCATGAAGCATCGATAACGTCGGTCGACACCCCGACCGTTGACCAGCTTCCTGTCTCGTCGGAACTCTCTATCAAGACCCTGACCTTTGCGCCGGTCGCCTTTTGCGGCTCCAGCACACGAACCTTATAGTCGGTCAGATGAACGCCGCCAATAAGCGGATAAAAGCCCTCCAGAGCACGGCGGAGCGCATTATCCAGAGCATGGACGGGTCCGTCGCCCTCGGCCGCAGTTATTTCGGTCTTGTCGCCAACCGTTATCTTTATTATCGCAGATGAGCTGAACCTGTCATTGTTCGGCTCGTCAACTACTGTCTTAAAGTAGTTCAGTGTAAAAAATGTCTTTTTGCGGCCAAGCACACGCTTGACAAGCAGTTCAAAGCTCGCCTCTGCCGCTTCAAACGAGTAGCCCTCAAATTCAAGCTGTTTAACAAGACTGCATATCTCCGCAGTCTCGGGAGAAGCCTTTGTAAGCTCAGGCGCTATCCTGCTTATTTTTTTAAGCACAGTACCGCGCCCCGCTACCTCGCTCATCAAAAATCTGCGCTCATTGCCGACTGTCTCCGGGCTGATGTGCTCAAACGAGCCGGGCTCCTTAGCCACGGCGTCTATGTGCATTCCCGCCTTGTGAGAAAATGCCGCGCCTCCCACATACGGCATCCCGCGGTAAAGCGACTGGTTAGCGATCTCCGACACCCACCTTGCAGTTCTTGTAAACCGTTCCAGGCACTGCTCGGGCACGCAGGCAAAGCCCATTTTTATCTGCAAATTCGGTATTATCGTTGAAAGATTCGCATTGCCGCAGCGTTCGCCGTATCCTAAATACGTACCCTGAACATGCCGCGCTCCGGCGCTGACGGCCGCAAGAGAGTTTGCGGCCGCACAGCCGCTGTCGTCGTGGCAGTGTATACCAATGACCGCGCCGGGCAGGCTTTTTACGGCCTCGGCAGTTATCCTGCCGACCTCATCGGGCAGGCAGCCGCCGTTTGTCTCGCACAGCACTATCCTGTCAGCGCCCGCCTCATGCGCGGCTCTGAGCGCCTCTATCGCATACTGCGGCGAATTTTTGAACCCGTCAAAAAAATGCTCTGCGTCAAATATGACCTCACGTCCGTTACTTTTAAAAAAACTTACCGTATCACGGATCATGTTTAAATTTTCCTCAAGGCCGGTTCTGATTATCTCGGTCACATGCATATCCCATGCCTTGCCGAACACCGCGACCGCCTCCGTACCGGCTTTCAGCAGCGACAGGCAGTTTTCGTCCTCCTCGGCTCTTATCCCCTTTCTCCTGGTAGAGCCAAAGGCCACAAGCCGTGCGCGGCGCGGAGGATTTTCCCTGACCCTTTTGAAGAACTCCATATCCTTTGGGTTAGAGCCGGGATTTCCTGCCTCTATATAATCTATCCCCGCATAGTCAAGAGCCTTGACAACCGCCAGCTTGTCCTCGGGCGAAAAACTTATGCCCTCACCCTGGGCTCCGTCACGCAGCGTGGAATCAAATATTTCAACCGCATTTTCAGCTGCGGCTCTTATTAAATCCAAGCCCCTCGCCTCCCTAAAGCTCATGTTTACAAAAAGGGCTTTCACAGATTGTTCGAACAATACGGCAATATCTGTAAAAACCCTCTGTTTTTTACTTTATTTCAATTATTTTTCGTCATTCCATGAATAGAGCTTTCTTATCTCAGCCCCTACATGCTCAAGCTGGTGGTCAGCCTTTATTCTTCTTGTTGCATTAAAGTGCGGACGGTTGACCGCATTTTCCGTGATCCAGCTCTTTGCAAACGTTCCGTCCTGGATCTCTTTGAGGACTTTCTTCATTTCTTTCTTTGTATCCTCTGTGATTATGCGCTTTCCGATTTCGTAATCGCCGTACTCGGCTGTGTCTGAGATCGACGCTCTCATCTCGCTGAAGCCGCCGTGATAAATAAGGTCAACGATGAGCTTCATCTCGTGGATACACTCAAAGTATGCGTTCTGCGGGTCATAGCCTGCCTCTACAAGAGTTTCAAAACCTGCCTCCATCAGCGCAGTAACTCCGCCGCACAGGACTGCCTGCTCGCCGAACAGGTCCGTCTCGGTCTCCATCTTAAATGTAGTCTCCAGTACTCCGGCTCTTGCGCCGCCGATACCTGCTGCATATGCCAGTCCGATATCAAGCGCGTTGCCTGTTGCATCCTGAGCAACCGCTACCAGACACGGAACGCCCTTGCCCTCAACATACTCACTGCGTACAGTGTGTCCGGGACCCTTGGGAGCGACCATTATAACATCAACATCCTTAGGCGGTGTAATAAGCTGGAAGTGAATATTAAATCCGTGAGCAAAAGCCAGCACCTTGCCCGGCTCGAGATTGGGCTCAATGCTCTCCTTATAGAGCTTTGCCTGCTTCTCGTCGTTTATAAGAATCATGATGATGTCAGCTCTCTTTGCAGCCTCGGCTGAGGTGTAGACCTCAAAGCCGGCTTGCTCGGCTGTTTTCCATGACTTGCTGCCCTCATACAGGCCGATGATAACCTTAACGCCGCTCTCTTTAAGATTGAGCGCGTGCGCATGACCCTGGCTTCCGTAGCCGATAACAGCAACCGTCTTGTTGCCGAGCAAGCCCAAATTACAATCGCTTTCATGATACAATTTTGCCATTTTCAATTCCTCCAAAACTATTTATATAAAAATTAATTATTTTTCCGTCTGTACGGGTCTATCCCCTCTTAAGTCCTGTAAGACCGGTTCTTACAAGCCCCTCTATCTCAAACTGCTCCATAAGCTCGATAAACGCGCTTATTTTGCTGGGGCCTCCGGTCAGCTCAAGCGTCAGCAGCTCTTTTGAAACATCAACGACATTTGCCCTGAATATCTGGCACATCTGCATAATTGACGTGGTATCCTTTGCGTTGACCTTTATCAGTACATGCTCTCTCAAAACCGACGTATCCTTATGCAGCTCACATATCCTCTTGACGTCTTCAAGTTTTGCAAGCTGGTTCTGGATCTGCCTGAACGTATTCTCATCGGCATGCGTGACTATTGTCATTCGCGAAATATTCGGGTTTTCCGTAACGCCGACCGAAAGGCTGTCGATATTATACATACGCCTTGAGAACAGTCCCGAAACACGGCTCAGAACTCCGGCATGGTTCTCTACATAAATTGACAGTACGTGCATTTCCTTTTTATCACTCATGATTATCTGACCTCCTTGCCGTCGGGCGTTATTTCAAGAATAGGCTCCTCGATCGATTCTCCGCCGGGAACCATCGGCAGAACCGTGTGATCTGAGTCTATGATACAGTTTATAACTGTGGGGCCCTCACGGTTTTCGAGCGCGGCCTCCATGGCCTTGTGCAGCTCGTCAAGGTTTGAAACAGTATACGCCTTGGCTCCGAGCCCCTCCGATACCTTGTTATAATCTGTCGGCTTGTCCAGAGTGGTGTTTGAAAACCTCTTGCCGTAGAACAGCTTCTGCCACTGTCTTACCATTCCAAGTACATTGTTGTTCATAACAACGTCTATTATCGGCAGGCCGTATTTTGCAGCAGTCGAAAGCTCCTGCAGATTCATATGGAAGCAGCCGTCGCCCGATATGTTTATGACGGTACTGCCGGGTTCTGCGATCTGAGTGCCTATGGCCGCGCCGATACCGAAGCCCATTGTTCCGAGACCGCCGGAGGATATAAAGTGCCTCGGCTTCTCAATGCCGAAGAACTGTGCAGCCCACATCTGGTGCTGGCCTACGTCGGTTACAAGATATGTATCGTCTCCTGCCGCCGCCTTTATCTCTTTCAGAATATTTTCCGGCGAGAACGGCTCGCTGCTCTTGTACTTGACCGGGTATTCGGCTTTCCACTCAGCTATGCGTCGGCGCCACTCTGAATGGTCTTTTTTGGACAAACGCTTGTTAAGCTCAGAGAGTGCAGCCTTGGCATCGCCGATTATATGAGCATCAGTCAATATGTTTTTATCTATCTCGGCCTTGTCAACATCAATATGAATGACTTTGGCATTTCTGGCAAACACATCGGGGTTGCAGATCACGCGGTCCGAAAATCTTGCGCCGACCGCAATAAGCAGGTCACAGTTCTTAACTGCAAGCGAGGTCGTCTTAGAGCCGTGCATACCGATCATTCCGGTAAACCGCTCACCGCTTGCCGGATATGAGCCAAGACCCATCACCGAAAGCGTAACGGGAGCGTCTATAATATCACAGAACTTCTTCAGTTCATCCGACGCGCCGGAAGCGATGATACCTCCGCCCGCATATACAAGCGGCCTTTCGGCTGCATTTATCATATCGATGACCTTGTCAAAATCCTCAACGCCGCTTTCCAGCTTGTAGTTGTCTATCTTCTCGGGTATCTGTTTTTCATACTCAGCCGTCTCAGCCGTTGCATCCTTTGTGATATCTATGAGTACCGGCCCCGGTCTTCCGGAGGCAGCTATCTTAAATGCCTTTCTGAACGTCGGCGCTATATCCGCAGCGCTCTTTACCAAAAAGTTATGCTTTGTTATCGGCATTGTCACACCGACAATATCGACCTCCTGAAACGTATCCTTTCCGAGCCAGCTGTTGGCAACGTTACAGGTAACTGCAATTATGGGCACCGAATCCATATTCGCAGTGGCGATACCGGTGACAAGATTTGTCGCGCCCGGGCCCGAAGTCGCAAAGCACACGCCGACCTTGCCTGTAGCGCGGGCATAGCCGTCAGCCGCATGAGCTGCCCCTTGTTCATGTGCTGTCAGGATATGCCTGACTTTATCGGAATATTTATAAAACGAATCGTACACGTTGAGTATTGACCCGCCCGGATAGCCGAAAACCGTGTCAACACCCTGCTCAAGCAGACATTCCAGTATGATGTCAGAACCGTTTTTTATCATAATAACACATCTCCTTTTTCACAATATCAAAAAGCA
This sequence comes from Candidatus Monoglobus merdigallinarum, assembly GCA_019112945.1. Taxonomy (GTDB): domain Bacteria; phylum Bacillota; class Clostridia; order Monoglobales; family Monoglobaceae; genus Monoglobus; species Monoglobus merdigallinarum. The sequence continues at coordinate 25,290 of DXIJ01000144.1, forward strand.
ATGTAAAAGGCAAAACAACCGCTCTTGATTTCACGCTATTTTTATATTATACAACTCGCAATATTTATTGTCAATATCCGAATATTCAAAAACTTGACAAAAATACAGCGGCTTTGCGCTCCTTAAATATAATTTTTGTGTATTTACACAAAAGCAATATTATGCTAACATGTAGATATATCTGTATTGAATTGGAGGTTGTTATATTTTGTCAGCATTATTGGAGCTTTTTGTTACCTTTGCCAAGATCGGCGTTATGACGTTTGGCGGAGGCTATGCTATGCTTCCCATGCTTCAGCGCGAGGTAGTCGAAAACAAGAAGTGGACATGTGAAGAAGAACTGCTCAACTACTTTGCTGTCGGGCAGTGTACGCCGGGTATTATTGCCGTAAATACAGCTACATTTATAGGCTATAAGCAAAAGGGCATACCCGGAGCGATCGCTGCAACTGTCGGAGTGGTGTTCCCGTCCTTGGTTATCATCATAATAATATCCGCATTCCTTGACACGTTTTCGGAGCTTGAATATATTCAAAAGGCGTTTACGGGTATCCGTGCGGTCGTCGCAGCTCTTGTTATAAGCGCAGTTATCAAGTTCTTCAAGTCGGGAGTTAAGGATCTGACCGGATTGGTGATCTTTATTCTGGCGTTTATAATTTCCGGAATCTTAGGGATATCATCTGTATATGTCGTCATTGGCGCAATCGCTGCCGGACTGATTGCGGGAGCGCTCAGAAAGGGGGAGCTTGAATGACATACTTGCTGCTGTTTTATGAATTTTTCAAGACCGGCTTATTTGCCATAGGCGGAGGAATGGCAACTCTGCCGTTTATATATGATATTTCAAGCCGTTATCCCGACTGGTTCACTGTCGAGGATATCTCCAACATGATAGCGGTATCCGAAGCTACACCCGGGCCTCTCGGAATAAATATGGCGTCCTATGCCGGCTTTAACACTGCCGGTGTATTTGGCAGTCTGGCCGCCACATTCGGCGAGGTTCTGCCGTCGCTTATATGTATAATAATCATTGCGCACTATATGAAAAAGTTTGAAGAAAGCCGCCTGGTAAAGCGTGCGTTCTACGGACTGCGCCCGGCGGTGGCCGGACTTATCGCGGCAGCGGCATATCAGATACTGCAGTCGTCTGTCATCACTCTCAGCCGTTTTTATGTGACCGGTAAAATACTGGATATTGTGGATATCAAATCTCTAATCATTTGCGCAGCTGTGCTTGTTCTGCTGAATATCAAAAAGCTCAGCAAGATACACCCGATCATATATATACTCGGCGGCGCTGTGCTTGGGATATTTATATTTTAAGGACTGATCAGCATGGACAAACAAATTGAAGAATTAAAAAGGCTTATTGACAGCTCCCAAAGCATTGTATTTTTCGGCGGGGCGGGGGTCTCGACCGAGAGCGGCATACCCGATTTCAGAAGTGCGGACGGACTTTACAGCCGGAGCACCGGCACCCGGTATTCTCCGGAACAGCTCATCTCTCACACCTGCTATATAAAGCACCCGGAGATGTTTTACAAATTCTACCGCAGTAAAATGCTGATAACCGATGCAAAGCCGAATCCGGCGCACTATGCGCTTGCAGAGCTTGAAAGGCAGGGCAAGCTCAAAGCGGTCGTTACTCAAAACATAGACGGCCTGCACCAGGCGGCAGGCAGCCGAAATGTGTTTGAGCTTCACGGCTCTGTGCACCGAAACTACTGCACAAAATGCCGCAGGCTATACGATGCAGAGTACATAAGGCACTATCCCGAAATGATACCGAAATGCGAATGCGGCGGTGTTTTAAAGCCTGATGTTGTGCTCTACGAGGAAAGCCTGCCCGCGGAAGAGCTTCACGGCGCAATAAGTGCAATTTCCCGCGCCGATATGCTTATTGTCGGCGGCACATCACTGGTAGTATACCCGGCGGCAGGACTGCTGGAATACTTTACCGGCGATAAGCTTGTTCTGATAAACAAGAGCCCGACCGCCTATGACAAAGCTGCCGGACTGATAATACGCGAACCTATCGGCGAAACATTAAAAAAAGCCGTCCTGATTTGATATTAATATGCACCCCAAAAGTTGGCGCTTTTGGGGTGCACACTTCAGTTTAGACGGCTTTTTGATCTTACTATTATTTTTTCCTCTTTTTCTTTGCTTTTTCGGCCTTTTTCTCCTTTTTCCGTTCTATCTCGGCCTGATGCTCTTTCAGCATTGACTGTGCCAGTTCGACTTCTTCTTTGGTCTTGAGCTTGGGGATAAAACTTGACACAACGCGGCCTTTCCCGCGTGTCACTATATACAAATATCCAAAGACCGAAAAAACGACCGCACCGATAC
>DXIJ01000017.1 GCA_019112945.1 Candidatus Monoglobus merdigallinarum
AGGCAGAAACCGCTTCACTATAATTCAATTCGCGCTCTGCTCACCGGATAATTTGCCGCTCTGCACTGCATATCCGCTTTACTGTGCATCAAGCAGTTCGCCGATACGATAGACAAACAAAGCAACTTCAATTCTTGTAGCAAAGTCCTTCGGCCTTATCGTGCCGTCACCGTAGCCGCCCATTAAATTATTCTCTACGCAGGAAGCGATAGCGTCTCTTGCATAAAAGTCAATATCGCTCCAGTCGGAGTAGTTGTTAAGCGCCTTTGCGGTGTTTGGTATAGACGACACAATCTGGCGGCCTCTGAGCACACGGTATGCAAGAGTTGCCATATCCTGCCTGAGCAGCGTTCCGTCCGGATTGAACAAGTTCCCCCCGACGCCCCAGGCAACACCGGCAGCTTTAGCTTGTCCTATCTCGTCATAATAATACTTGTCCGGCGTTACATCGGTAAAATTATCAGTGAACTCAATATCAACCTCTTTAAGCGTTCTGTAAAGCAATGCTGTCGCATCCGCTCTTGACACATAAATATCCGGCCCGAACTGCGTCTCGCTGATACCGTTTACAATTCCGTCAGCAACCAGGGCGTCAATATACGGCATTGCCCAATCATATTCCGCCATATCCGTAAATCTTGACGCCGAACCGCTTGATGACGACGGCGCCTGTGTCGGCTGCGGAGCTTCTGTCGGAACCGCTTCGGGCTCGTCCGCCGGAGACTGCGTCGGCTGCGCAGTCTCTCCTCCGCCCAAAGTCGGAGCGGAGGCAGGAGTTTGGTTAAGCTCCTTAATCAAATTATAAAGGCTCGAATTGTTCATAAACGACGAATAGGCATACATACTGTATCCGTCAATGTACTGGCTTTGCCTGCCCATTTCTACGTGCGTGCGCAGCTCATTCACCCCGTTTTGACCGCGCCATGCGGCGTCAGAGCCTGAGGCGGCCTTATAAGCGGCCTCTCCTATATACAGCTTAACATTCGTCGGCGCACACACTCCTGCCCACCAGTTTATCAGCGTATTGTAGTCTGATCCGCTTTGACCTATATACCAGTATATCTGAGGCATTATATAATCCAGAAATCCGCTCTCGACCCAATACTTTGTATCGGCATACAGGCTGTGATATGAACTGTTTCCGTTAGTATCGCTTCCGCCCGGCGTATCGCTTGCATTTGCCCAAATCCCGCTCGGGCTCACACCGAACATACAGCTTGGATCAATCTCTTTTATAGCGCTGTATGCGCATGAGATCAGCGTATTTACCATGCTGCGCCGCCAGTCCGCCTTATTAGGGTACTGATCCTGGTATTTATAATAAGAAGCGGAATCGTCAAAACCGCTGCTCGGATAAAAATAATCGTCCATATGGATACCGTCAACATCATAGTTGCGTACGATCTCTCTGATACCCTCAAGAATAATCTCTATCGAGTCCGCCTCGCCCGGGTTAAGATACATCTTTCCGGTACTGTCCGTCAGGACAAGGTCCGGTCTGAGCACTGCCGGATTGTTGGCAGCCAGCCTGTCATTGTCGGCAGACGAATTTGTGACCCTGTAGGGATTTATCCATGCGTGAAGCTGTATCCCGCGCTTATGAGCCTCAGTAACCGCATATTCCAACGGGTCAAATCCATCGCTCGGCGCGACTCCCTGTGTTCCGGTCAGATACCTTGACCATGGGTATACCGACGAATTATAAAGAGCGTCTCCTGACGGTCTGACCTGCAAAAATATCGTATTGAAACCCATGTCCTCGCAATTATTAAGTACTTCGTCAAGCTGCACTCTCAGCTGCCATGCATCTGTGGTCGCCTGCGCCGGATAGTCAAGATTTGCCACCGTTGCCACCCATACTGCACGCATTTCTGTTTCTTCAGCTTCTACCATGCCGCTTTCGGGGATATAGAACAGGTTAACCGCGATAACGGCGCACACAGCAAAAACTATCAGCCTCATACTAAATTCGTATTTTTTCACTATGTTTCCTCCTAATCTGATTAATATGTTTGTCTCCCTTTATTCTATGAAATGAATTATAATTATAACACAGCTTTTCCATTTTGTCAATTTAACGTGAATTTCTCGTCCGAATCTCTTATTAACTATTGAATAATTTGTGAAAATAAATTATAATAAGTCTAAATATTATTATGCCGGAGGGGAAACACATGAACAGAGTGGATAAAGAAAATTATTATCTTGACATAGCCGAAACAGTGATAGAGCGCGGCACCTGTCTCAGGCGCAATTTCGGAGCTATCATCGTTTCAAACGATGAAATCATTTCGACAGGATACTCCGGCGCACCAAGGGGACGTGCAAACTGCTGCGACCTTAACTACTGCATGCGCGACAAGCTCGGCATACCGCGCGGAGAGAGGTACGAGCTCTGCCGCAGCGTACATGCCGAGGCCAACTGCATAATCAGTGCGTCACGGCGCGATATGATAGGCGCAACGCTGTACCTTGTCGGCCGCGATGCAAAAACGGGCGAACTGGTTGAGACAGCGAGCTGCTGTGCTATGTGCAAGAGGCTTGTTATAAATTCCGGTATCAAGAATGTCGTCGTCAGAAGAACACCGGATGAATATGAGGTAATACCCGTTGAAAGATGGATAGATAATGACGAGACCTTAGAGGGCAGCCTCGGATATTGATCTATTGCAGCAATGCTTAAATTTATACGGAGCGGATTTATATGAACTGGACAAAATCTCAGGCGGAAGCCATATCCTACAGAGGAGATAAAAATGTTTTGATATCGGCGGCGGCCGGCAGCGGCAAGACCGCCGTGCTTGTTGAGCGCATAATACAAATGATACTCGACCCGGATGAACCTGTGTCGGTCGATGAGATACTTGTACTGACCTTCACCAATGCAGCAGCATCGGAGATGAAGCTCAAAATCGCCTCCGCAATAGAAAAAAAGCTGCGTGAGCAGCCGGACAACAAGCGGCTTGCCGCCCAGGCGCAGAGGGTCACCTCCGCCGATATTTCAACCGTTCATGCCTTTGCCCAAAAAGTAATCTCGAATAACATTCACCGAACCGACATACCGGTCGGCTTTTCTATCTGCTCCGAGCCGGAAAACGACCTGATCATAAGCGAGGCGTTGAGCGACTGTCTGGAGCGTTATTACGAGCGTATCGACACTCTCAGCTCATTCTCAAGCCTTACTATCGGCCACGGCGGAATAAAAAACGACAGCTCTTTAAGAAACATAATACTTAGCATATACAAATTTTCGCAGAGCCTTGCAGCCCCCGCAAAATGGCTAAACGATTCAGTCCGTGAATACAAGCGGGTTTATAAGACCGGTTCAATTCGCGAAACAGTCTGGGAGCGCAGCCTGCTGAGCGAGACCTCCGATCTTGCGCGGCAGCTTCTTGACTGCTACCGAGAGATAAACAAGACGGCGGAAAGCGCACTCGACGATAACCACCGCATACGCCTGTTCTACCTCGCGGAGGAGCAGATGATAAGGCCTCTTGCGGAGTGCGAGAGCGCAGATGAGTACTTCGCCGCTCTCAAAAATCTGCGTCTTGGCAGAAAGCCTGCCGCTTCAAAGGCGGACAAGCAGGATCCGTATATATCCGCAGCGCTCGAAAAGATATCGCGGCTGCGCGACAATGTTAAAACGATACTGAAAAATCCGCTGCTCAGCTACACTGATGAAGCAGAGATATCCAAAACTATTGCAGCGCTTTATCCCGAAATGAGAACGCTCAAAAACATTGTGCTGATGCTGAGGCGCAGGCACAGACGCATTAAACTTTCGCGCTCAGCACTGGACTTTAACGACCTTGAACACACGCTCATCGGACTGCTTCTGGGCAGTGACGGAAATCCGACTGAGTTCTGCAAAACACTCGGCAAAAAATACAAAGAGATTTTTGTTGACGAATACCAGGACACAAACAACATACAGGACACCATTTTCAGGCTGCTGTCGGGCGGCAGAGGCAATATATTTATGGTCGGAGATGTAAAGCAGTCGATATACAAGTTCCGCAATGCATCGCCCGAACTGTTTCTTGAAAAGTACAGTTCCTACAGGGATGACCCGGGCAGCGGCCGGCTAATAACCCTGTCCGACAACTTCCGGAGCCGCAGCAGCGTTGTCGACGCGGTCAACTATCTGTTTGAGCGCATAATGACCAAGGAGACCGGCGGACTTGACTATACCGGGGACGAACGCTTAAACTGCGGAGCAAGCTACCCGGCCTCATCAGGCGGCTACAATACCGAGGTGCTCTTTACCGATGTTCGGGAAACCAATCCGGAGGCAGACAAGAACACCCTTGAAGCACGAACGATCGCAGAGAGGATACTGCGCCTCGTGCTTGACGAAAAGCTGCAGGTTCTTGACGCAGACAGCGGCAAAATGCGCAGCTGTGAATTTGGTGATATTGCAGTCTTAATGCGCTACACAAGCCGCGCTTCGGCGTATGAATCTGTGTTTAGGGAATATGGGATACCGGTGGCGTCAAGCAGCAGCGCATTATTTGACTCTGTTGAGGTGGGTGTAGTACTTAGTTTTCTTAAAATCATAGACAATCCGCTGCAGGATATCCCGCTTATCGCAGTCATGCGCAGCCCTATATTTGGGTTCACAGCGGACGAGCTCGCCGCCGTGCGCTCCCGGCGGCGCGGATATTTCTACCTGTACGTTAAAGATGCTGCAGAAAAAGGCGATACAAAATCCGCCGGATTCATTAACGCTCTTGAAGCGCTGCGCAGAGCCGCAAAGTACATGGGAATCCATGAGATAATTTACAAAATATGCTATGAACTTGGCTACCTGGCAATCGCAGAGGGAATGCGCGGAGGGGAAATACGCCGGGCAAATTTAAAGCTTCTGCTTAAATACGCTGAAAAGTATGAGCAGAACTCGCTTCGCGGACTGTTTGATTTTATGGACTACCTCAAAAACGCCGGCCGCTTTGCCGAGGTATCAGGCGGAACGCAGACGGGATTAAGCGCCGTCACGATCTCCACCGTACACAAATCAAAGGGTCTTGAATACCCCATCGTAATCCTGGCGGACACAGAGCACAGCGTCAGTGTCTCCGAATCCGTACTATGCGACGAAAAAGCGGGGATTGCACTTGACTATGTGGACGCCGAGAAGCGAATCAAATATCCCTCGCTGCCGATGGCGCTCATCAAGCAGAAAAAGTCACGGGAGAGCAGAGCCGAGGAAATACGCCTCCTTTACGTTGCAATGACCCGCGCCAAAGAAAAGCTCATTATGTCCTGCACGAACGCCGGACGCTCAAAAGCTTGGCTGCGCCCTGTATTGGACAGCAATTCACACATTTTCCGCCAGGCATATGAAAACACCGTGGTATTCAGAGACTGGATAGTTCTTGGGTTTGCAGACGCAGCAGGCGCAAAGCCGCTCAGAAAGCTCATGGAAAGCGATATATCCGAGCTGGAAACAGACGGCAGCATCGGCAGCCTAACGGTCTTTAACTCACACGAAAGCAGTGTTACTGTGCAGGCTGAGCAGAAAACGCCGGACGAGGCCGACTCTGAACATTGCAGCGCACCGGAGGGCTACGCAGAGCATATAAAGGAGATAATAGAATATACATACCCGCACCGCGGGCTTACAAGGATCCCGCTCAAGCTCTCTGTCAGCGAGATAAAACGGAGCATGAATGAGACCATGAGCGAATACGAGGGAGAGTACACGCCCGTGCTCAGCAGCATTGCCGACAGGAGCTTCCGCTCGGGAAATGCCGATACAGCAGCGCAGGCCGGAACCTTTACCCACTTTGTTATGCAGCACATAGATCCGCTGCACACAAGCACAGAAAGGGAGATCGACGAGCAGCTGTCCGCGCTGATAAGCTCAGGTACAATGACACAGGAGCAGCTCGACATGGTGGACACCTCCGGCATAAAGAGCTTTTTTGAAACCGGGCTTGCACAAAGGATACGCACTGCCGCCGCACAAGGCGGTCTCAGACGTGAATTTGGAATGCTGTTTCCGATAAGTGCAGATAAAGTCTACAGCGGTCTCGACTGCGGCGGCGACAAGCCCGAAATAATAGTGCAGGGAAAGGTTGACTGCTTCTTTTTTGAACACAACGGGATCGTTCTCATAGACTACAAGACAGACAGCTGCAGCGCAGACACTGCCTGTATTCAGGCCGAAAAATACCGCGTGCAGCTTGAGCTTTACGCAAACGGCCTTGAGCAGATATGGGATATGCGCGTTAAGGAGAAAATAATATACTTCTTAAAGCCAAAGACCGCCGTGCACATATAGGCAGCGATACGGAGAGGAGAACACAATGAAAGGCTTGATTTTATCAATAACTGCCGGGCAGGGACACAACCAGACGGCAAAAGTCTTAAACGATGAATTTAACAAACACGGCATAGAATGTAAATTCCTGGACGTGTATGAATATATAAATCCGCTTTTATCGGATTCAGTGAACAGGATCTATCTGATGTCCACCAAGGCTATACCAAAAATATACGGCGGGGTATACCGCATATGTGAAAACAGGAGCATTAATTCAAGCATAGGCCAAAGAGGGCTTGCAAGACTGACAAACAGCGTGCTGTCACGCAAGCTTATTAAGCTTATCCAAAGCGAGGAGCCGGACTTTATCATATGCACGCATATATTTGCGGCGCTTCTTGTCACTCACATCTCTGCGATAGAAAGCCTAAACGCGCTTACCGTAGGTGTTATTACGGATTTTACAATACACCCGTACTGGGAGGACAGTCTGCTCGACTTCTATATCACGGCAAGCGAGAGGCTTGTTATACAGGGCGTTAAAAAGGGCTTCCCCGAAAACAAGTTCTTGCCGCTCGGGATACCGATCGACCCGAAATTTGCCAAAAAGATGCCACAGCAGGAAGCGAAGGATACTCTGGGTCTCGCCCCTAAGCCGGCAATACTTGTCATGAGCGGCAGCATGGGGTTTGGCAACGTCATTCAAGAGATAAAAGAGCTTGACCGTCTGGATCTTGACTTTCAGATAGTCTCGGTATGCGGAAACAATAAGCGGCTTAAAGCTAAAATCGATCTGCTTAAGACGCGCAAAAAAATCTGCAACTACGGCTTTGTCAGCAATGTGGACGTTTTCATGGACGCCTGCGACTGTATCATAACCAAGCCCGGCGGCCTCACCACCAGCGAGGCGCTGGCAAAACAAATACCAATGCTTATGAACAACCCGATTCCCGGACAGGAGGACAGAAATGTGGAGTTCCTGCTCAACTCCGGAGCAGCAATAAAAATAAGCCGCACCAGCCCGATAGACGAGGCAGTCTATCAATTACTGACAGACAAACAACATCTGGCATTGATGCGTGAAGCAATGCGGCTTCTGGCCAAGCCCAACTCGGCGCGTGACCTGGTCAGCTTTGTAATCGACACCGTGAACGCCCGCAGCCGAGCATAAACAAAACAGCTTCTAAAATGTTATTTTGCATTTTAGAAGCTGTTCTTTTTTATTCATCCGAATCGTTAGGCTCCGGTGATTCTGTCGGTTCAGGCTCGTCTGTCTCTGTGGCATTGCTACGCGTGCTGCGCCCCGGCGACGCCGACGGATTGGGCGACCGGCTCGGCTCTGTCTCGGCCTCCTGAGAATCCGGATCTTCTGACGGCGACGGACTTGTACTTGGCTCCGGCATTGGCGGAACAGCGCTGTCAGAGCGCACATACAGCCTTGAATCACGGAAGTCCAGCACGGCGTGCTCATACGATGACAGATAATTGTCTATGACCGACGCCACAAACCTGGCCTTATATTCAAAGTCCATAAACGTTCCGAACCAAACATCAAGCCTGTTCTCCACAGTAAATCTGATATCATTGACGTTCTCGGCGTTAAATTCGGTCGTCCTTGAGAGCAGCCCGGCTGAATTTAATGCCCTGAGCGATTCAAACACAGAGCTCAGTTTCTCGCTGTCATCGCTCTTTATCTCACGTCCCTCCTTGTATTCACTGATCCCCACGCCGCGGACTATCGGAGCATCATATATTATTGTCCCAAACGAGGTCCTGCTCAGGCTGTCACCCGGCTCCGGGGTAGAGGTCGGCTCCGGGGACGCACTCGGTGTATCATCGACAAAATAGCGGTTGCCGTCCTCGTCAAACTCATAGTGTCCGCCGTTTACCCGGTAAATCGGATCTCCGTCATCGTCATACCCCCAGATCGTGCCGTCCGCCGTACTCTCTTCGTCAACGCTCTCCCCGTCCGGAGACGGGCTTCCGGTCGGCGCGGCTTCTTCCTCCTCCGCAGGGCTCTTTAGTGCTGTTATCTCCGCCGTATCGGCAGCGTTTACGAGGCTTACCACCACACCGTTCATATCAGTTACGGCAAGTATATCACCTATACTAAAATATGCCGCAGGCTGACGCTCGGTCACCGCAATCTCGAGTGTATCCGGAAGTATTCTGCTGATATTGCAGTCCTCTATATAGTCAAGCCCCTCAACTTTTTTCTCATAGCTCGGCAGCCAGGTCAGGAATATATTCTCACCCGTCTTTAACTGTGACCCTTCAATTATCGTCTCGCTGCTTATTTTGCTGTTTCCTGTAACAACAATATTTTTAATATTGAACATAGGCGCCAGAAGCAAAAAACATACTGCCAGCGCGGCAGCTGCAACTGCACCCAAAACGCATAATGAAGCTATCTTTTGTCTTTTGGCACTGCGCGTTCTTCGTCTTGTGCTTTTTCTCGTTTGCATAGTAACTACCTCTTGTGTTTAAATAATTATTCTTATATCACCGCCAAGATCTCCAAAATCTCTGACGATATCCTCGTAGCCTCTTTCGATATGCGATATACCTCTTATGCGGGTCGTACCCTCGGCTATAAGTCCTCCTATTACCATAGCAGCACCGCCGCGCAAATCGTACGCCCTGATATCGGCTCCGCTCAGATATTCCCTGCCCCTGACGGTTGCCTGACACATATTTACGTCAATATCCGCGCCAAGCTTGTTAAGTTCTGCCGCGTGCCTGAACCTGTTGTCAAAGATAGACTCTATAAAGACGGTAGTTCCGTCCGCGACTGTCATAGCTGACATGAATACCGGCTGGGCGTCTGTCGGGAAGCCCGGGTAGCAAAGTGTTTTAATCGTCTTGACCGCTTTCGGCCGCTGCTTCATCGTCAGCACGGCGCCGCCCTCGCACCGCCTGATGACCGCACCCATGTCCCTGAGCACCGCGCTGCATATCGCGATATGCTCCATGTTGATATTCTTAAGCTCAATTTCTCCGCCGCAGGCAGCTGCACCGGCCATATATGTAAGCGCCGCTATCCTGTCGGGCATAACGCAAAACTCTGCGCCCCTAAGGCTGCTGACGCCCTCTATTACAATAATATCGCTGCCCGCGCCCTTTATTTTTGCACCCATGGCATTGAGCAGATTCTGCAAATCAACAATCTCCGGCTCGCGTGCTGCGTTTCTGATAACAGTCTCGCCGTTTGATTTTGCCATCAGCAGCATTATATTCTCTGTCGCCCCAACGCTCGGGCAAAGCAGCGAGACCGAACACGGCCTGAGCTCTGACGGGATACTGCAGTGCAGTATTCCTCCGTCCTCCGCTATCTTAACACCAAGCTTTCTGAATGCCCCAAGGTGTATATCAATAGGCCTTGCACCAAGCTCACAGCCGCCCGGATAGCTGACGCTCGCCTCGCCCATTCTTGAAAGAATAGCCCCCATGAACAAAACAGACGAACGCATCTTGTTCATCATCTCCGGCTCGACCTCGCACCCAAACGCATTTTCGGCGCAGACCATGGCAGAATGTCCGCTCTCGTCAAAACTGCAGCGGCAGCCAAGCCTCTCAAGTATCTCTATAGTATTTTCAACGTCCGACAGATGCGGACAGCCTCTTATACAGCAGCTGCCCTTGTCGCACATCAAACACGCTGTAAGGCAGGGCAATGCGGAATTTTTTGCGCCCTGAACCGACACCGTGCCGTACAGCTTTCTTTTTCCGTTAACCGATATATAGCTGTCAGCCATTATACGTTTCCTCCTTTTACCGCTTACTTCTTAATATTGTATGCGGCAGGCGGAGGAATGTGAGGAAAACAGCTATCGGCCTGTCAGACGCTTGACTTCCTTGTAAATTTTCTCAGTCGCATTAACTGTGCCCGCTCTCTTGGCGCCGTGTCTCATCTCGGTCAGCTTTTCCTTATCCTGCACGAGAGTGCTTATCTCAACGCCAAGCGTTTCAGGACTGAAGTCGCGCTCTAAGATAACACGTGCACCGCCCTCTTTTTCAACAGCTCTGGCGTTATGCTCCTGATGATTTGCCGCCACATACGGCGACGGCACCAGTATAGACGGCTTGCCGAGTGCTGTCAGCTCGCTCAGAGTACTTGCCCCGGCACGGCAGACTATCAAGTCCGCTGCCGCCATGACAAGATTCATGTTGTATATATATTCACTGACTGTTATATCGTTATATTCGTCAAGCTCTATTCCGTTTTCCTTAAATCTTGAGATAACACTGTCGTATTGCCTGAACTTTCCCGTACCCATTATAATTTGATATTTATGTTCTGCGGCAATCCCTGAAATCCAGTCGGCTGCCACACGGTTAAAATCGCGCGCACCCATGCTCCCGCCAAAGAACACAATATACGGCCTTTTGTCAAGTCCAAGACTGCGTCTTGCTTCAAACTCACCCGTTGACAGTATCTCCGGGCGCACCGGGTTGCCGGTATACAGCACATTTTGCGCATTTTTTATGTGCTCTTCTGCAGCCCTTGCACCGACAGCGACAGTATCAACACGGCCGGAGAGCAGTCTTGTGGTAATACCCGGATATGCGTTGGATTCATGGACCAGGGTCGGGATCCCAAGCCCTGACGCCGCGTACAGCACAGGGCCGCAGACATACCCGCCCGTTCCTATAACTATATCGGGGTTAAACTCCTTTAAAATTTTCCTGGAATCAAGTACGCTTTTCGGCAGCTCAACAATATTTTTAAAGTTCTGCAGATTAAAGCTGCGTTCAAAGCCGTGTATCTTTATATAATACATTTTATGTCCCAAACGCGGAATAAGCTCTGCTTCAAGACCCTCGCGCGTTCCCACAAAGGCTATCTCAGAGCTTTCTCTTTCGCATATGTAATTGGCTATAGCAAGCGCCGGGTTTATATGCCCGGCAGTGCCTCCGCCCGAAAATAAAATTTTCATTTTGATCACAGCACCCTCTCTTGTCTCGACACATTGAGAACCAACCCGATCTCGCCCATAGTAATCATCAGCGCGGTTCCGCCGTAGCTGAAAAACGGCAGCGGCATTCCCGTAACCGGCAGGGTGGATGTAACAACGCCGATATTGATAAGCGCCTGAAACCCGATAAGGCCTATGCAGCCTATAACGATCAGCCGTCCCAGCATATCCGGAGCCTTTTGCGCTATCTTCACGCCTCTGATAATAAGATAAATAAACAGAACGATGACCGTTAATGCACCGATAAGACCGAGCTCCTCGGCGATAACCGAGAATATAAAGTCATTATGCGGCTCCGGCAGCGACCTGAACTTCTGGCGGCTCTGACCAAAGCCAACGCCGAATATACCGCCCGAGCCTATCGCATACAGCGACTGAACTATCTGCCAGCCTGTTCCCTGCTTATCTGCAAACGGATCGAAGAACGAGGTTATCCTCTGGAGACGGTACGGCTCTGTGGCAATCAGCACTATACCTCCTACAACCGCAGGTATAGCCAGCAGCACGAAGTGCCAAAGCTTAGCTCCGCCGACAAACATCATAAGCAGCACAGTAAGGCCGATCAGTATCGTTGCGCTGAAGTGCGGCTCCATCATAAGCAGTACCGCGACACAGCCAAAAATCGCCAGGCACGGCAGAAATCCTTTAAAAAACTTACTTAGCTCTGCCTGGTATTTATCAAGATATTTAGCAACGCACAATACCGTCACCAGCTTCACAAGCTCTGACGGCTGAAAGCCGAACAGCCATCTTGTCGCTCCGTTTGATTCGGTTCCCACACCCGGTACAAGAACAAGCACGAGAAGTATAATACCCACGCCGTAAAGCACCGGTGATATCTTGGCAAGAACATGGTAATCTATCGTCATACACAGATACATAGCTATGATGCCCATCACCAGTCCGCCCAGTTGATTTTTTACAAAATACAGACTGTCGCCGTCCTGTGCCGCATACGCTCTGGAGCTGCTCGCACTGTACAGCATTATCATTCCGAAAGCGATAAGTATTATCGTAACGATCAAAAACTGATAGTCAAACGCGCCGAGACGTATTTTTGTCTCTCCGATCCTTAAAATATTTCTTGCTGTGACCCTAACGCCGCGCAATCCTCCGCCCGCTTCGGTTCCCGCCTCCGCAGCGCGTGTGCGCACCGGTTCACTCCTGCGCGGCCTTTCAAAACCGCTGCGCTCATAACCGTTATTATCCATTCTTACGGGATCTCTCGACATGCGCTCTTCACGGCTCCGCGCTGTCCGTCTCCGGCTGCCGCCGCGCGCGTTTCTTCTCTCATTCAAATCGAGAACCCTCCTTTTGTTACAAAATTATAGCAAGACTTTAGCCCCAAAAATACATCAGCAGACACAAAGCCAGCGTTACGGCAGAGAACACACAAACTATCACAGTCTCGCGCCAGCCGCACATCTCAAAATGATGATGTATAGGCGACATCTTGAATACACGCTTTTTTGTGAGCTTGTATGATGTGACCTGTATAATGACCGACAGCGTCTCGGCAACATACACAAAGCCGACGATAAGCAGTGAGATCGGCTGTCTCATCAATATCGCCATAGCGCACACAGCCCCGCCCAGAAACAGCGAACCGGTATCGCCCATGAATACCTTTGCGGGCTTCCAGTTGTAAAATAAAAAGCCTATCAGTGAGCCGGCAATTACAGACCCAAACAGAGCAACCGCCGTATTATCGATCTGCGCTGCCGTAACGGTATAAAAAAGTGATACTATCAGTGTTATTGTTGTTGCCAGTCCGTCAAGGCCGTCAGTTAAGTTCACGCTGTTGACAGTTGCCAGCATTACGCATATCACGAACGGAATGTACAGCCAGCTCAAATCCACGCGCGCACCGCTGAACGGTATCTCTATCACCGTGCCGACCTCTCCGAAAGTCGCAACAATGAATGAAAACACCAGCGCGACCAAAAACTGCAGGCTGAATTTCTGCGCTGCGGTGAGCCCGAGATTACGCTTTTTGACAACCTTGATATAGTCGTCAACAAATCCTATCGCGCCGAACGCAAGCGCAAGAAAGAGCATAAGGATAATATTAAAGTAGCTTATATCCGGCGTTCCTGCAATCGCCTCCCAAAGATACACCCCTGCAAGCGCTGCTACAGCACCGACTATGAATATAATTCCGCCCATGGTCGGAGTTCCGGACTTTGACGCGTGCCACGCCGGACCCTCCTCACGTATTTCCTGCCCGAATTTCAGTCTCCTAAGCGCCGGGATTATAAAGGCTCCCAAAATCAGTGAAAGAACCCAGGCAATCACTACGCCTACAAAATACAGCATTAAACTATCTCCCATCTTTTTAAACTACTGCCCGCTCTTTCCCAGCCGGTCAAGAGCCTCGGCGATCCGCTCAAGATGCATACCTCTTGAGCCCTTTATCCATATAACATCGCCCGTTTTTATAATACTTTTCAGGCGTTTTTCCGCTTCCTCGTTGCTGTCAAACTCATATACATCGCTGCTGTTCACGCCTGCC
This sequence comes from Candidatus Monoglobus merdigallinarum, assembly GCA_019112945.1. Taxonomy (GTDB): domain Bacteria; phylum Bacillota; class Clostridia; order Monoglobales; family Monoglobaceae; genus Monoglobus; species Monoglobus merdigallinarum. The sequence continues at coordinate 13,754 of DXIJ01000017.1, forward strand.
TCTACCGCTCCCAAAGCGATGTTTTTCGCCATGCTTCCTATTGTTATAAGGCAGTCAACACCCTTTTCCGCGCACATTTTTCCTACGCGGCGATGTTCACGCTCAGCAGCATCGCCAAGTTCCAGCATATCCGCGAGACAAGCGACTTTTCTCGCAGCTTTGCCGCGTTCTTCAGCTGTCAGCACAAGTACGTCAAGCCCTGACTCCATTGAATCGGGACACGCATTATAACAGTCGTTTATCGTGATGAACCTGTCGTATTCTGTCTTGACCTGCCGCAGACCCTCCGGCCTGAAATCATGCACGCCCTTTATCATGCTGTCCACCCGGACATTGTAGCTGTAGCCGACCAGTATAGCCGCTAAAGCGTTGTAAATCTGGTGTATCCCGGGGGCGTTGACCTCAAATCTGTACTGTTTTCCGTCGATCTTAGCTGTGAACTCGCTTCCTGACGAGTACAGCTTTATATCACTTGCGACCAGATCGCACGCCTTGTTCTCAATACCAAAATACAGCGTCTCATATTCGAGATCTCCGTTTTTAGCCCACAGCATATCGTCGTCACCGTTTAATATAACCGTTCCGTCAACAGCGAGGCCGTCCAATATCTCAAATTTAGCTCTGCATATACCCTCCCGGCTGCCCAAATGCTCAATATGCGATATACCGATATTGGTAATAACCGCCGTGTCGGGCTTTACTATCTTTGACAGACGTGATATCTCTCCGAAATCGCTCATGCCCATCTCGATAACCGCCGCCTCGTCATCATCGCTCAGCCTAAAGAGCGTCAGCGGAACACCGACCTCGTTATTATAATTACCCTCAGTTTTGAGAGTGGTATACTCACGTCCCAGCACCGAGGCGATCATTCCCTTTGTAGAAGTCTTGCCCACGCTTCCCGTAACGCCGACGACAGGAATGCTGAACTGGTCTCTGTAAAATGAAGCAATATCCATCAGCGCCTTATATGTATCGTCAACCGCCACGACCGGCAGCTGACCGAAGTCTCCCTCATCTCGGTTTACCACACAGCACACTGCTCCGTTTTCAACAGCACGCCCGGCAAAACGGTGTCCGTTGTTGTTCTCGCCTCTCAGCGCAACAAAAACAGTTCCCTCGTCAACCTCGCGGTCGTCACGCACAACATTCTTGACAATCTCATCACCGCTGAGATTGTGTATTTCTCCGGACACTATCTCACTGAGCTTATTGATATTCATGCACCACTTCATATTATTCTCTCCTTAATTAAAGATAAGCGGCCAATCAGAATTATTAACCTTATCCGCAGCCAAGCAGCTTTTTAACAATTTCACGTTCATCAAAGCATATCGTGCCGTTTCCGAGCACCTGATATGTTTCATGACCTTTGCCGGCTAATAATATTATATCATTTTTTTCCGCGTGGTCAAGTGCATATTCAATAGCTGAAAATCTATTTGTTATCGCCACATATTCGCAGCCGCTCTCTTTTACACCCTCAAGCACCTGCTTTATTATCTCATCCGGATCCTCGCTGCGCGGATTATCGCTTGTTACAATGCAGAAATCTGACAGTTCTCCGGCAATCTTTCCCATAATCGGCCTCTTTGTGGCATCTCTGTCGCCGCCGCAGCCAAACAGTGTAACTATCCTGCCGCCCGCAAAGCCTTTTATAGCATTAAGCACGTTCAGCAACCCGTCCGGTGTGTGTGCGTAATCTATAATGACTGTATAGTCCGTGCCCGGTGTGTCCACAATCTCGATCCTGCCTTTAACACCCGAGGCGCTGTGCAGTCCCTCAACCGCACATTTGAGCGAAATGCCCGCTGCCAGACACGATCCTATCGCCGTCATTGCATTATATACGGAGAACTCTCCGGGTATCGGCAGCGCGACCCTCATGGTCTCGCCCTCAAAACTTATATCAAATTCCACACCCTTTTCTCCGAGCTTTATATCAGAAGCCCTGAGGTCACATTCGTTTTTAATGCCGTAGGTAATGACTCTGTCACACCTTTCGTGTTCAAGCAAAAAACTGCTTCGGCTGTCGTCTATATTGATAACACCGTTTGCGGAGATATTAAACAGTATGCTTTTGGCCGAAAGATATTCCTCCATAGTTTTATGAAAATCAAGGTGGTCCTGCGTTATATTTGTAAAAGCTCCGACATCAAACCTGCACGCCGTTACCCTATCGAGTGCAAGTGCATGCGAGGACACCTCCATGACCACGTAATCGGCGCCATTTGAAGCCATCTTGTCAAACAGCTGCATTAACTCAAGTGAATCGGGCGTCGTTCTTGAGGTGGGAATCACCGTGTCACCTATCATGTTCTGATTTGTGCCGATCAGGCCGACCTTTTTGCCCGTATATTCAAGTATCGACTTTATCAGATACGTACTCGTTGTCTTTCCGTTCGTTCCTGTTATTCCGATAAGCTTAAACTTACGAAACGGATAATCATAATACGCCGCTGCCATCTGCGACATTGCCTTGCGGGTATTCTTGACGATTATGCACGGCACTCCGACTGTCGGGAGCTCATGCTCTGCAACAACGGCTACAGCACCGTTTTCAACCGCGCTTCTGGCAAATTTATGACCGTCAACCTCAAAGCCGGTTATGCACACAAATACAAACCCCGGTCTTACGTTTCTTGAATCATATGTTATACCGCTGATCTTAACGCCGCTTCCGCCGACAATCTTTCTTACATTAACATCTTTTAATAAATCTGAAAGAATCATATCAACACTCCCCCTTAATCGTTGGTGGTTTCCGACTCATCGTACCGGAAGTTCAGCGTCACAACGGTTCCCGGCTCGACCAATGTACCCTCGACCGGCGACTGGCCTATACAGGTGGCGTTTACTCCCGACTTGGAAACGCCTTTGATTTTTGCGTTAAGCCCGCTGTTTACAAGCTCTGTATTAGCCTCTGCCGGCGTCCGGCCGACCACATTCGGCACAGCGATCGTCCGCTCCGCCTTTGTACCCTCGGTATAGAGCACGACCGTGCTTCCTAAAGTTGCCTTGGTGTGCGCTTTGGGGATCTGATCCACTATCACATCTCCGTCTCCGCTTATCTTTACTTCAAGCCCTGTTTCGTCAAGAACGATGCCTGCATCCGATTGGCTCATTCCGGTAACATCGGGGATCTCAACATCGACATATTCTTCCTCATCAGCGTTATATCTCGGTTCAACTCCCAAATACTGCAGCGTCTCGCCCAGAATATCGCGGACTACCGGAGCCGCTATCGTTCCGCCGTAGTATGAATCGCCGTTTGGCTCGTCAAGTATGACCAGGCACACGACCTGCGGATCATCAGCGGGTGCAAAACCTATAAAGGATGCGACATACTTGTTCTGACCTCTCGGATATTTTTCTGAGGTACCCGTCTTTCCGGCGATCCTGTAACCTGCAAGGTATGCGTTCTTACCGGCGCCCACAGAGACGACCGATTCAAGGATATCTCTCATCTCACGGCTGGTTTCCTCTGAGATGACCTGTCTTACTACCTCCGGCTGGGTGCTTTCAACTATACCCATATCCGAATTTACTATTTCTTTTACTATATGCGGCTTCATAAGCGTTCCTCCGTTGGCTATAGCGCCCACGGCCGCAACCATCTGCAGCGGCGTTACGGTGATCGACTGACCGAAAGCTGAGGTCGCAAGATCAACATCCGTCATGCTGTCTGCGGTAAAGCCTATACCGGCCGCCTCTCCGGGTATCTCTATTCCCGTCTTTTTGAAGAAGCCGAAAGCGTTTACTCCCGACAAAAATTTCTCCTTACCGGTTTTTTGACCTATCTGGATAAATGCAGGGTTGCAGGAATTCTGAACTGCCTCGATAAAGCTCTGCGTCCCGTGCCCTGATGTATTATCACACTTGATCGACCTGTCGGCAACGGTATATGCTCCTCCGCAGGTGAATGTATCTGTCAGAGCGCATGAACCTGTATCAAGTGCGACCGATGCTGTTATCGATTTAAAGGTAGAACCCGGTTCGTATGAATCAACAACCGCCTTGTTGCGCCTAACTACCTGCACTACCTCTTCTATACGGCTGTTGTACTCCTGTCCCTCGAGCTGCTCGAGCTCCTCGTTTATTCCCGGATATTTTTCTTCTATCGCCTCCGTTATTTCAAACGGATTATTGAGATCATAGTCCGGCACGGTGCACATTGCGAGTATCTCTCCGGTGTTCACATCGGCAACTATTGCCGCTGCTCCCTCATTCAGCTTATTGTCCTCTGCAGCAGCCTCAAGATTCTTCTGTACATAGCTCTGTATCGTCTCGTCTATCGTGAGTACAACGCTGTTTCCGTCCTGCGCCTCTATATAGTTTTCATAACCGCTGTTACCCTCAAGACCTGTTGACTGCTGAGCGGATACCACTCGTCCCGGCACTCCGCTGAGCTCGCTGTCATATATATTCTCTATTCCCTCAAGGCCTTGGTTATCATTACCGCAGAAGCCGATTACCTGTGCCGCAAAATTGTTGTACGGATAGTACCGCTTAACATCCTCTGTGAATATCACTCCGCTGAGACCCGTTGAATCAACATACTCCCTTAAGGTATCGGCTGTTGATTTCTCGACCTTTCTTTTAAGTGATTCGGTTTGAATGTTATTTGAGATCTTATCCTTTACCGTCTCCATCTCAAGACCCAGGATATCCGCTATCCTCTGTGCAACGCTGTCAACCGTCAAATTATTTTTCTGGATGGATTCTCTTACTGCGGCAGGAGTTATTTCGATAGTTTCCGCCGTTATGTTTGTAGCCAGCACCTTGTAGTTTCTGTCATAAATATTTCCGCGCTTGGCGTTGACCGTGTTATCGTTGGTCTGCTGGTCAAGAGCCTGTCTTGACAGATCATCTCCCCTTACTATCTGTATCCAGCCGACACGAAACATCATTATACCAAATCCGAGCGCGAACAACAGCGCGACCCACATCAGCCGCGTTGTTCTTTTCCCTCTTTTTGTTTTTGGTTTACCCGCCATTTCGCAACCTCCGTAAATTACGATATGGCGGCCAGCTTGCTGAGACGGCCGCCATTCTATGTGAAAAGTCTATTACAAATCCAAAGCTGACAGAACAATTTTTTCTCAGCTTTTTTCCCGTTATTTTGAGGAAGAATCCTTTACAACCTCGTCCCTTGCACCCATATCCACATAAAATATCTGGGATGAATCGGGACTCACCATTCCGAGTTCGTTCTTAGCAACAGATTCAAGGTTTCCAAGCTCTATTGACCTGTCAATATTGGCCTGTATCTCCTCATTGGTGACAAGTATATTGTTATATTCATCAGTGAGGGCTTCGATCTCCTGATTCTTTCCGAAAATCGCCGTCTGCCTGTACAGCATGACCGCACACATCAGAAAAACTACCACCACGCCTGCTATAAACGCCATTCTCGCCTTTACCTTGCGCTTGTTCAGCGCACGCTCCGCCGGTGTCAGCCTGCGCACCGTACGTATACCCGCCGCCTCTGCCGCGCCCGCAGTATCAGCCTGAGGCCTCGCAGCCGGTTCTGTGTAGCCGGTGTATGTATTGCTGTAGAGGCCGCTGCGCGTGCTTTGATAGTTCGCCGGACTTGGCGCTCTGTAGCCTGTTTGCATATTTGTATTACTGTACAGGCCGCTGCGCGTGCTTTGGTAGTTAGCCGGGCTTTGCGCTCTGTAGCCTGTTTGCATATTCGTATTGCTGTACAGGCTGCTGCGCGTGCTTTGGTAGTTAGCCGGGCTTTGCGCTCTGTAGCCTGTTTGCATATTCATACTGCTGTACAGACTGCTGCGCGTACTTTGGTAGTTCGCCGGGCTTTGCGTTCTGTAGCCTGTTTGTATATTGCCGGATAAATCAGACTGTCTGCTCCTATAACGCAGATATGCCTCGCCTCTCTGCACTGCAGCCTCAGCATTGCTTTTCTGCGAAGCTCGGGACGATACTGCACTGTTGTTATTGCGATAGCTCTGTCTCTTTGGTACAGACGGCTGCCTTCTGCGGCTTTCTCGTTGTCTTGTTGGCACCTCATCATCCCTTTCTGAAATTTATAGTTTTCTCAGGCATCTCAGTTTTGCGCTGTGCGCCCGGTTATTTTTTTCAAGCTCAGCCTCTCCGGCTGTTATCGGTTTTTTATTTATAAGCTCTGCCGACGGCTTTTTGCCGCAGACACATACAGGAAACTCTTTCGGGCACGTACACCCGCGGCACAGCTCATAAAAAGCTGTTTTTACCGCTCTGTCCTCAAGCGAATGGAATGTTATCACCGACAGTACGCCGCCCGGCTTAAGGCACCCGGCAAACGCATACAGCGCATCCTCAAGCCCGTCAAGCTCATGATTTACCTCTATCCTGATCGCCTGAAAGCTGCGCTTTGCAGGATGCTTGTCCGCATATCTCTTCTTTGGAGGGAATGCCGACTTTATTACTTCACTTAACTCAAGCGTTGTGCTGATCGGCTTTACTTTCCGCCTTTTAACGATTGCCGCAGCGACCCCAGCAGCATTCCGCTCTTCTCCGTAACGATATAAAATCCGTCTCAGTTCAGCCTCGGAATATTCGTTCACGACCTTATATGCGTCAAGACTGTCGTCACGGTTCATACGCATGTCAAGCCTTGCATCTGAATTATAGCTGAAGCCGCGCTCAGCTATGTCAAGCTGCGGCGACGAGACTCCAAGATCAAGGATCGCACCGTCTATTTTTTCTATCCCCAGCTCATTTAAAATATTCCTGATGTTAAAAAAATTATCGTGTACATATTTAACAGTGCATTCGCAGGACTTCAGCCTCTCGCTTGCCGCAGCGATCGCCGCAGTATCGCGGTCAATACCTATCAAAACTCCGTCACGTCCAAGCCTTGAGGCGATAAGTTCGGAATGTCCGCCTCCGCCCAGCGTTCCGTCAACGTATATCCCATCCTGCTTTACGCCGAGCGCATCAACGCTCTCGCTGAGCAATACCGAAATGTGTTCAAAGCCCATAACTAAATCAATTCCTCAGGACGAAGCAGACTTCCGATATTCTCCGCACTGTAGGTGTCAGAGTCAAAGTAGTTGTTCCACGTCTCTCTGTCCCAAATCTCAACTCGTTTAAACGCGCCGATAACTGCTATCTCCTTTTTGAGGCCGATATATTCGCGCAGGTTGGGCGGTATAACTATCCTGCCCTGAGTGTCGAGCTCGCACTCCTTAGAGCCCGATGCAAAAAATCTGAGCTTTTTAACGTCCGTCAGCCCCTCCAGGAACTTTATCCATTCCTCTTTAGGGTATACCGCAATGCAGTTAACTCCTTTGGCAACGACAAAGACACTTCCCAGATCCGCTCTGAATCCGGACGGGATATTGACCCTGAACTTAGCGTCCACGGTTTGCATATGTTCGCCTATCAGCACCTCTGCCGCCTCCTTTCTCACCTGCACTGTACACTTAAAATCCATATTGGTGGAAAATCAATACACTTCGATACACTTTCCCCCACCATATTCATATTCTACTACATCGGTAAATTTAATGCAAGCCTTTTTTTATACAAATTTAAAATTTGTGCAAAAAAGATAAGAAAAAAGTTATTTAGTCCGGAACCCGGATTTTATTTTGCAAAAAAGCGGAATATATTGCGCTTGTTTAAAATAATATACACAAGATATACTTTTAGGCAATGACAAAATTTTGGGATAATTGTAAACGGATCCTTACAATCGAATTATACGGCAAACATATTAAAAAATCTGCGAAATTTTGTATTATACATCTAACAATTCTGTAAAAAAACTATTACAAAAAGGCGGCGGTTAAAATGATGAATTACATATGGGGAGGCATAATACTACTGTCTCTGATAGTTTCGGTATTCACCGGGCGGGTCGAGCAGACTGCGGCGGCAGCGGTAAGCGGTGCGGGGAGCGCGGTGGATCTTTCACTGTCACTACTTGGCATAATGTGCCTGTGGACGGGCATTTCAAAGATAGGCGAGGACGCCGGGCTGATAAGGCGTATAGCAAAAATACTGACGCCGCCTATAAGATTTGTGTTCCCAAGGCTTGACCCTAAGGGCAAAGCGTTTGGGAGCGTAGTCATGAACATCGTCGCAAACCTTTTGGGAATGGGTAATGCCGCAACACCGCTCGGGATAAAGGCAGTCGGCGAGCTGAAGCGGCTTTCTCCGGATCCGGGGCGTGCGACCGACGAGATGTGTATGCTGGTAGTGCTCAACACGGCATCGCTTCAGCTTATACCGACAACGCTTATATCACTTCGTCAGAGCTACGGCGCAGCGAGCCCGGGCGACGTGATCGCTCCGATATGGATATGCGAGATATGCGCACTTGTCCTCGGCATTGCCGCCGCAAAGTTTTTAAGCCGGCGCTCACGCACATAGCAGAGGGGGTGGCAGCTTGGAAGCAATCTCGATATTTTCGGTTCCGTGCTTTATTTTTCTGTTCCTGATATTTGGTTTTATCAAGAGAATAGACGTATACGATTCATTTGTCTCGGGCGCCGGTATGGGTCTTAAATCCGCGATAAAGATAATCCCATCACTCATCGGCCTGATGACTGCCATCGCCATGCTGCGCGAAAGCGGCTGCCTGGAGATGATCATCAGGGCGATATCTCCGCTGACCGAACTTATACACATGCCGGCAGATATTGTGCCGCTCAGTCTGCTGCGTCCGCTGTCCGGCAGCGCGTCACTTGCTCTGGTAACCGACATCTTCCAAAATTTCGGCCCCGACTCGGTCGAGGGCAGGATTGCCTCGATAATGATGGGCTCGACCGAGACAACATTTTACACTATTGCCGTGTATTTCGGCAGCGCAGGGATAAAGAACATACGCTATACGCTGGCGGCGGCTCTGACTGCCGACCTGTGCGGGATAATCATGTCGGTAGTTCTGGTTCAGGTATTTGGATTATAAAAAGAGCAATACGCAAATAAAAATTATAAATCTGCGGATACTTGACTTATGGAGCAAAAAATAGTACAATATATGGCAATAATCCCTAATGAATACAGGAGAAAAAACATGGACAATAACATAAATCTGGCCGAGCTTCTTTTCGGCAATATTGACAAAACCCCCGACTACTACGAGGAGAAATATCCGCCCCGCACGCTTGGCGGCGCACCCGTTACACGTATAGGCCCCAGCCCGACCGGCTTTGTCCACCTGGGCAACCTCTACAACGCAATGATAGGTGAGCGTCTTGCACATCAAAACGGCGGCAGGTTCTTTCTTAGAATAGAGGACACCGACTCAAAACGCGAGGTCGAGGGCGCAGTCGAGCTAATAATCTCGTCTATGGACTTTTTTGGCATACGTTTTGACGAGGGGGCGTCCGAGGACGGAGACTCCGGCAGCTACGGCCCGTACCGCCAGCGGCTGAGAAAGGATATATATCAGTGCTATGCCAAGGAGCTTGTAAAAAAAGGTTTGGCATACCCCTGCTTCTGTACAGAGGACGAGCTCACACAAATGCGTGAGGAGCAGATCTCCCAAAAACTGAATTTCGGATACTACGGAAAATGGGCAAAGTGCCGCAGCCTTACCTTTGACGAGGTCAAACGCCGGATAGAAAGCGGCGAGCCTTATGTGCTTAGATTCCGCTCATCCGGAGACGAGCAAAACCACGTTAAAGTATTTGACGGAATACGCGGCGAGCTGAGCGTTTCTGAGAACTATCAGGATTTTATACTGCTTAAATCCGACGGAATACCAACCTACCACTTCGCACATGTTATAGACGACCACCTTATGCGGACAACCCATGTCATACGAGGCGAGGAATGGCTGTCTACGCTGCCGATACACGTTCAGCTGTTTGATGCTCTCGGATTTGAGCGCCCTATCTACTGCCACACGGCAGTGCTGATGAAGATGGACGGGGACACCAAGCGCAAGCTCTCAAAACGCAAGGATCCGGAGCTGGGACTTGACTACTACCGCAGCGAGGGCTATGTTCCGGCAGCGGTACGGGAATATCTTATGACCGTTTTAAATTCAAACTTTGAGGAATGGCGGCTGGAAAACCCGGAGGCGGACATTAACGAGTTCAAGTTCTCGCTCGAAAAGATGAGCAGCTCCGGTGCGCTGTTTGATATCATGAAGTTTGAGGACGTAAGCCGCGAAGTGCTTTTGAGAACGCCGGCCTGCAAGATATATGACGAATTTTCAAGCTGGCTTTTAGAATACGACCCGGAATTTTACGAACTGTTCACTAAAGACCGTGAATTTTCAGAAAAGATAATAGATATAGGCAGAAGCGGAAACAGGCCGCGCAAGGATCTCACAAGCTGGCGTCAGGCACGTGAATTTCTCTCATTCTACTTTCCGGAGACTTTCAGGCTTGAGAGCAGTTACCCCGAAAAGGTCTCGGAAGCGGACAGGCAGGAGATACTTGGGCGCTATCTTGATTCTTTCAGCATTGAGGATGACAGCGCAGCATGGTTCCAAAAGATAAGGGATATCACCGCAGATCTTGGATACGCCGTAAAACCCAAGGACTTTAAGAAAAACCCTGAGCTTTACAAGGGCAGCGTCAGTGACGTCAGCGCGGTAATACGTATTGCAGTAACCGGACGGCAGAACTCTCCCGATTTATGGGAGATTTGCCGGGCACTCGGCGAGGCTGAGATGAGAGCCAGAATAAGCCGTGCGCAAACAAACGATTAAGGAGTGGGATTAATGGGCAAACACAAAAATAATGACAATATGCAATTCAGACCGAAAAAGCCAAGCGTATTTGAACTGCCGCGTCCGCACTTTCCAAAGCGCGCCGTTATAACCGGCGGAATGCCGTACGGCAACAAGGAGCTGCACTTTGGACACGTCGGCGGTGTTTTTGTCCAGGCCGACTGCTTTGCGCGCTTCCTAAGAGACAGGATAGGCGAGGATAACGTTATATTCGTATCCGGCACCGACTGCTACGGCTCACCTATCGTTGAAAGCTACCGCAAGCTGAAAGAGAGCGGCGGGTTCAGCGGCAGCATCGAGGACTTTGTCAGGCAGAACCATGAGCGTCAGAAAAAGACGCTGGAAGATTACGACATAAGCCTCAGCCTTTTTGCCGCATCAGGTCTCGGAGAGGCCAAGCCTGTACATGAGCAGGTCAGCCGCGAACTCATGGAACGCTGGTATGAAAACGGCCACCTTGAAAAACTGGAGACACTGCAGTTTTATGACCCGGAAGCAGGGCAGTTTCTAAACGGCAGGCAGGTCGTCGGAAAATGTCCGGTGGACAAGTGCCAGAGCGATAAGGCGTATGCCGATGAGTGCGCTCTCGGACACCAATACATGCCGGAGGATCTCATCGACCCCAAGAGCACTATCACAGGCAAAACACCTGAGATGCGCCGCGTTAAAAACTGGTATATTGATCTGACAAAATTTTCAGAGCTCCTTAATGAATATGTAGAAACTCTTAAGAATACCGAAAACTCAAGGACGCTTGTGTACAACACGATAAAAGAGTTCATGCTCCCGCCGATAATCTATATCAAGAACGACTTCTTTGAGGACTACAAGGAGGCAGCGCAGCTGATGCCGAAGCACGAGCTGTCAGAAGAGGGCAAGACGTCATTTGCTATAATATTTGATAATCTTAGTGACCGTGACGCAGCAAAGAATATTTTAAATGAGCACGGTATACGCTTCAGAGCCGGAAAGACGCTGGTACCGTTCAGGCTGACCGGTAATATTGACTGGGGTGTGCCCGCGCCGGTGCTTGACGGCGAGGAGGGGCTGACTGTCTGGGTATGGCCGGAATCGCTCTGGGCTCCGGTATCGTTCACTAAAGCCTACCTCAATTCCAAGGGTATGCCGGAGAACGAATGGGAAAAGTTCTGGCTGAGCAAGGACGCAGAGGTATTCCAGTTCATAGGTCAGGATAACATCTACTTCTACGGTATTGCCGAAATGGCAATGTTCATGGCGCTGCAGGGCAGGAGCGATATCACCGCACACCCGGGCAACGGACAGATGACGCTGCCGACGCTTGTGGCAAACAACCATATTCTGTTCCTTAACAAAAAGGCCAGCAGCAGCGGTGCAGTAAAGCCGCCCATGGCGGAGGAGCTGCTTGAATATTACACAGCGGAGCAGCTGCGCGCTCACTTTTTGGGTCTCGGCCTCAGCCTTAAAAGCGTAAGCTTTCAGCCAAAGCCTTTAAATCCCACGGCGGGTGAAAAGGATGCGGATCCTGTGGAGCGCGAGGGCAAAATGCTCTCTAATGTATTTAACCGTGTAGCGCGATCCTGCTTCTACACAATACAGAAGTACGGGGAATCATATCTTCCCCTCGGCGACGTATCGCCCGAGGTAAAGCGCAGCGCCGATGAAACAATACTGAAATACGAGCACGCAATGTACAAATTTGAATTTCACACTATCATGAACCTTATGGACACGTATATAAGGGATGCAAACAAGTACTGGACAAAGAACATCAAAGAGGCGGAAAGCGATGACGAAAGGCGCAGCCAGGTGCTTACAGACACACTGCATATGGTAAAGACCGCCATGATACTCATGCATCCGATAGCGCCCCGCGGCACCGAGCTGCTGCGCGAATATCTCCGATTCGGCAAGGATATCTGGAACTGGGAGCATATCTTTGATACATTTAAAGATATCTGCTCCGCAGCGGGAGAGACAGAGCACAGTATAAAATTTCTGGAACCCAGGTTCGATTTCTTCCCTATGAAACAAAGATAAAGCAAGGGGCTGTAAAAAAACTCGAGATATAAAATGATTGCGTATGGGGTGTACAAAAAAATAGTTCAGAACGGACAAAAATCAGTTTACAGCGGTGGTCGCAGCCGACGCTGTAAACCTTGCCCGACGGCGTATAGGTATACTACGAGGGTGATTTTTGTTCGTAGTTCAAGGGCATAAACATAGAAAATCCGCTCAAAAGGGCGGATTTTCTGCATTTAATGGGATGTTTTAATTTTTTGAGCACATTAAAAGCAAATATCGTCAGGTTTTTTGCCCTTGAACGCTCTGGGCGATTTTTTACACCCCCTTATTTTATCTGAGTGTTCTCAAAAAAGCTTCCATTCTGTTTAAAGCCTCGTTGATGTTTTTTATCGAGTAGGCATACGAACAGCGGATGAAGCCCTCGCCGCTCTCTCCGAATGCGTTCCCGGGGACAACGGCCAGCTTTTTATCATACAGCAGCCTTTCGCAAAATTCGGATGAGCCCATTCCGGTGCTCTTTATCGACGGGAAGCAATAAAACGCTCCGTTTGGCTCAAAACATTCAAGCCCCATCGCGTTAAAGCCGCTGACCATTATCTGCCGCCTGTAATTATAATCGTTGCGCATGAGCTCAATATCGGGGTCTCCGTTCCTCAGAGCCTCGATCGCCGCATACTGCGCCGTGGTCGGTGCAGACATTATAGCGTACTGATGAACCTTTGTCATTGCCGCAATAAACGCAGGATGGCCGACCGCATAGCCGAGCCTCCAGCCTGTCATTGCGTAAGACTTGGAAAATCCGCTGACTATCACTGTCCTGTCATACATGCCGTCTATCTCGGCTATCGACACATGCCGCTCATCTCCGTATGTAAGCTCCGCATATATCTCATCAGACAGCACGGCTATATTGGTGCCTCTCAGCACCTCGGCAATTTCTTCAAGATCCTCTCTTTTCATAACACCGCCTGTCGGGTTATTGGGGAACGGCAGTATAAGAGCCCTCGTCTTAGGTGTAACAGCCGCTCTCAGCTCATCTGCGGTGAGACGAAAATCATTTTCGACCTTGGTCTCAATAACGACCGGAATGCCGCCCGCAAGGCTGATTATCGGCTTGTAGCAGACAAAGCTTGGCTCACACACCAAAACCTCGTCACCCGGGCTGATCACCGAACGACAGAACAGGTCTATTGCCTCGCTGCCTCCGACCGTAACCACAACTTGACTTAGCGGATCGTATTTAAGCGAAAATCTTCTATCCATATAGCGGCAGATCTCAACCCTGAGCTCTTTCAGGCCGGAGTTTGACGTATAGTGCGTATGCCCTTTTTCGAGCGAATATATACCCTCATCTCGTATATGCCACGGCGTAACAAAGTCCGGCTCACCGACCCCGAGAGATATGCAGTCTTTCATCTCGGCAGCAACATCAAAAAACTTTCTGATGCCCGATGGCGGCATACTGCTGACGACTTTGTTGATCATGACTTCGGGATTAAAACTCATAAGGATATTACCTCCCTGTCATCACTTTCCGGATTTGCACAGATTACGCCGTCGAATTTATAGCGCTTAAGCACAAAATGCGTTGCTGTGCCCAAAACCGACTCCATCGGCGCAAGATGCTGCGAAACAAACAGCGATATCTCTTTAATATTAGCACCCTCGACCGTAATGCCGAAATCGTAGCTGCCGCTCATCAGATTGACCGACTTAACCTCCGGATACTGATATATCCGCTCTGCGATCCTGTCAAAGCCCTGGTTTCTCTGAGGCGTGACCCTCAGCTCGATATACGCCGTTACCGCATCGGGACCCGACGCCTTATCCCAGTTCACTCTCGCACCGTAGCCCATTATTGTTCCGTTGCTTTCAAGCTCGTCTATAATCGCCGCGACCTCGTCCGGAGTAGAGCTGACCATTATCGCGATCTGTTCGAGCGGCAACCGGCAGTCCTTATGCAAAATATCAAGAACTCTGTCTTTAATTGAATATGACATAACTGAGGCACCTCACTTTAGAATAATTTATAATAAGTAATAATATCATTTTTATTTGCAAAGGTCAATAGATATTACGATTTATTAATACAATTGACATATTGTTTCTCTTAAACAAAAAAGAGGCTGCAGCCCGGCAGCCTCCTAAAATTCAATTATCAGTCGTTCAGGAAGTAAACGTATACGTCACGTCTTCCGAACTCAAGGCACTGTGATCTTGACCAGTAGAACAAATCAACTTTCTTGCCCTTGATGGCTCCGCCGCAGTCGCCCGCTATAGCATAACCGTAAATGTACTGTCCGTCAACCGACTCGATATACATCTTTGTTCCGTAGGGGATAACGCTGGGATCAACCGCGATAACGCCGTATCCCATCGGCATTCCCGTTGAAGTAACGCCTGCCCACGGACCGTTATCTGCAGGTGATGCATCGTATGCTGTAGCCTGGAACACTTCAACCTTTGAATAGTTGGTAGGTTTTGATGCAGGGATCTTTCCGACCTCAAATTCCTCCTGCGGAGAATACTCTACGACCTCGTTTACAGGCTCTGCAAGCACGAGTTCATTGACGCGCTCTCTTGATACTTCCGCACCGTCACTGTAAGTGATCTTGTAGGTTATCTCCTTTTCGCCCTCAGCTCCGGCTCTTGTGACAACTCTCTCGCCCGGTGCGAGTGAAGTGTTTTCATATTCCTCTGTTGAATAAGCTATCTTCTCCGTGACCTTAACTATCTGACTGTCGTCCTGGTCAATGATGATCTCATCGCCCGCTTCGACAACATCTGTAAGTCTCGGTGTAACCTCGTTTTCGGAAGCTTCAAAGCCCAGATCCGCAAGCACGTCTGAAACCAGCTTCTTTGTCGTTGTGTACTGTGTGGTCACGCCGTTAAACGTAATCTTAACGGGCATTGACCTGTAAATCTCAATAACGGTATCATTGTCAACGCTCTCATTGAGTGCGATATTTGTCTCATCGCCGGCATTTAAAACTATGCCCTGCTTTGAAAGAACGTTCTCAACGCTGCCGCCGTTTGTCTTAACCGTAATA
>DXIJ01000018.1 GCA_019112945.1 Candidatus Monoglobus merdigallinarum
AACAAACACTTGGAGACGTTTATCGTGGTTGCGGATTTGGGCAGTTTTTCAAAAGCTGCTGATGAATTATATATATCGTCCACTGCAGTTATTAAGCAAATCAATCTTTTAGAGCAGGAGCTTGGACTGCAGCTGTTTGAGCGCACTCACAGAGGGATAAGGCTTACAAATGCGGGACGTTCGATTTACGGCGATGCGAAATACATGATACAATATGCAAAGGATTCCATAACCCGTGCGCATAACGCAATGCAGGGTGAGGAGAAGATCGTAAGGATCGGCAGCTCTCTCATGACGCCCGCCGAATTTATTCTTGAACTGTGGCCTAAAATCAAGCAGCAGTGTCCGGACATGAAGTTCAGAATGGTCTCATTTGAGAATACGCCCGAAAATGCACGGGAAATTTTGAAAAACCTTGGAACCAATATCGATATTGTGGCGGGCTGGTTTGACGAGGGATTTTTAGATCACAGCGGCTGCGCTGCGCTTAAGCTTGAGGACGAGCCCGTAAGCTGCGCATTGTCGATAAATCACCCTCTGGCGTTCCGTGAAAAACTGAAGATATCGGATCTGCACGGTGAGAATGTAATGCTGATACGGCGCGGCTGGAACCGGCATACCGACGCCATACGAGACGAGCTGTGGGCAAATCACTCGGAGATACATATCATAGATGTATCGTTTTTCAGTCTGGAGGTTTTCAATCAATGCGAAAGCAGCAATGATGTACTGTTGGGCTTCGGGAAATGGCAGAATGTTCACCCGCTGCTCAGGATCGTCCCGGTCGAATGGGATCACACCGTACCGTTCGGCATTTTGCACTCGCCTAAGCCTGCCGGTTACGTTTCAGAATTTTTAGAGGCTGTTTCCAAGGCTTACAGTCTATAGCAAAAGGCTTGGGCTTTAAAAAACTTAAAAATATTAAGCTTATTTAGGTTTTTGCCTAAATAGGCTTTTTTAGTTATAACCTTTTGGTTTTAACTAATAAACCAATTGATACTTCTGTTTATTGCCCGCAAGTGCTACAATAAAGCTAAAGGAAGTGAGAAACATATATGAATAACTTTATATTTGAAAACGGAACAAAGGTTTTTTTCGGCAGGGGATGCGTTAAAGAATTTCTTGAGGGAAATTTAAGTGAATACGGTAATAATGTTATGCTGGCGTACGGCGGCAGCTCGATCAAGAAGAACGGTATTTACGATGAGGTCAGACGTATTCTGACCGATTCCGGAAAGAGCATTGTAGAATTTTCCGGAATAATGTCAAACCCGACATATAAAAAAGTAATGGAGGGTGCGGCGCTTGCAAGGGAAAACAATATAGACGTTATTCTGGCTGTGGGAGGCGGCTCGGTAATGGACTGCTGCAAGGCGGTATCGCTCGCAGCCGCGTATGACGGCGATGTCTGGAGCGACTACTGGGAAAAGAACGGTGTTATCTACTTTGACACAATACCGCTTGGGGTTATTGTAACGGTTGCCGGTACGGGCAGCGAGTGCAATGGAGGCGCGGTCATTACCAACGAGGAAAAAAAGGTGAAAACGGGACGCGATTACCCAAAATGCAATCCCAAGTTCGCGCTGATGGATCCGGAATACACATACAGCGTTCCCAAAATGCAGACGGCGTCCGGAGGTTTTGATATTTTGAGCCACATCATGGAGACATACTTCAGCAAGCCGGACGAGGACAATATCTCGGACGATATCTCCGAGGCACTTATGAGAAGTGTGATAAAAAATCTTCCGGCAGCGATCCAGAACCCGCAGGATTATACAGCAAGGAGCAATCTGATGTGGGCGGCGACCATGGCAGAAAACAGGGTGATAAAGC
Source organism: Candidatus Monoglobus merdigallinarum (assembly GCA_019112945.1). Classification (GTDB taxonomy): domain Bacteria; phylum Bacillota; class Clostridia; order Monoglobales; family Monoglobaceae; genus Monoglobus; species Monoglobus merdigallinarum. The sequence continues at coordinate 1,837 of DXIJ01000018.1, forward strand.
TGGGCAAGGCCTGCGACTTTCAGGCGCATCAGATAGAGCACCAGCTGGGGGCATATACGAACTGTAACCACGGCTGCGGCTTGGCGGCAATTCATCCGTCATACTACCGCTATATATATATAAGGACGGACTTGACAAGTTTGTACGGTTTGCGGTAAACGTTTGGGGCGTTTCGCCGGACGGTAAGACGCAGGAGGAGACCGCGCTTGAGGGAATACAAAGTCTTGAGCGGTTTATTCGGGAAATAGGTCTTCCCGAAACGCTGCGCGAAGCAGGAGTGAGCGACAAGAGCATACTTCCGGAGATAGCAGAGTCGTGCAACCTTTCGCCGGGCAGCTACGGAAAAATGACAAAAGAAGCAATTTTAAATATTTTAAATACAAGTTTTTAAGGAGGAATAAAAAATGGAGTTTGTAACACTAAGCAACGGGATTAAAATGCCCCGTGAGGGCTTTGGAGTATTTCAGGTGCCGGACGCCGCACAGTGTGAGCAGGCGGTGCTTGATGCAATAGAGAGCGGTTACCGCCTGATAGACACAGCGGCGGCTTATATGAATGAGGAGGCTGTCGGCAGTGCGGTAAAGAAGTGCGGAGTTCCGCGTGAAGAGCTGTTTATCACAACCAAGCTTTGGGTACAGGATGCAAGCTATGAGGGAGCAAAGCAGGCGATCAAGACCTCGCTTCAAAAGCTCGGGCTTGAATATATCGACCTTTATCTTCTTCACCAGCCAATGGGTGATTATATAGGCGCGTACCGTGCAATGGAGGAGGAATATAAGATCGGCGGGCTCAAAGCGATAGGCGTGTGCAATTTTTATCCGGAACGTCTTGCAGACTTTTGTGAGACTGTCGAGATAACGCCGATGGTAAATCAGGTTGAGCTTCATCCTTTCTTTGCCCAGCAGAACGCGCTTGAACTTATGAAAGAATACGGCGTTGTGCCGGAGGCCTGGGGCCCGTTTGCCGAGGGCAAGCATGGAATATTCACCCACCCTGTGCTCAGCAAGATCGGCGAAAAGTACGGCAAGAGCCCGGCGCAGGTTGCACTGAGATGGAACGTGCAGCGCGGAGTTGTCGTGATCCCCAAGTCGGTTCATAAAGACAGAATGCAGCAGAACATGGATATCTGGGATTTTGAACTGAGCCCAGAGGATATGGCAGAGATAGCGAAACTTGACATAGGTCACAGTGAGATCGTAAATCACTATGACCCCGCATTTGTAAAAATGCTTCACAGTATGAAAATTCATAATTAATTTTATATATAGAAAGGAAGAATTTTTATGAAAAAAAGAATTATATCCGCAGCAGTTGCTGCAGCATTTACAATTTCTTTAGCATCGGCCGGTATGAGTGTTTCAGCGGCATCTGAGACAAGAGCCGAAGCGCTTGTAACGATTATCCGGGCGATCGGACGTGAGAGCGATGCACTTTCCGAAACCTCTCAGCATCCGTTTACCGACGTACCGGACTGGGCGGACAGATATGCGGCTTATGCGTACAGAAACGGCATTATTACCGGTGTCGGAGGCAATTTGTTTGAATCAGGCAGAGAGGTCACAACTGATGAATATGCTGCAATGCTGGAGCGGGCAGCGGGGCTTGCAGATACCGGCAGCGAGGTTTCAGATGAAAACACACTGCAAATTGCCGACCAGGGCATATTCTCCTCGGGCGGAACTGTTACAGAGCCGGTTGCCGGAGAATATGATTCCACAACAAACTGGCTGGATCTTACACGTACAGGCAATACTGCACATATTGACCACGCAAACGTACTGTACCAGATCCCCGAAAACGAGACGTCACTGCCGATGGTATTCCTCCATGGTTACGGACAGTCAAGAATGGGCTGGATGACAACTCCGGACGGCAGAGAGGGCTGGTCGACCTCGTTCTTAAAGAAAGGTCACAGCGTATTCCTGGTAGATCAGCCGCGCAGAGGCGAGGCAGGCTCGACCGCTGCAATGACGACCGATTCAATCGATACCTGGTCTGAGGATTCCAAAGAGTATATGCCGGGCGACCAGGCTTGGTACACGCATTTTCGCATAGGACGCACGGCGCCGGAGAGATATGAGGGTTCACAGTTTCCGGCGGGCGAGGAGGCTCAGGATCAATTCTTCCGCCAGATGACCCCGAACACGGGTAGCTTTGACCAGGCTGTAGCTGCTGCGGCAATGGATGAGGTCATGCAGGACGTATATGATATGACAGGTCAGAAGAGCATTTATGTGACGCATTCACAAGGCGGCAGAGTAGGCTGGGACGTTGACACAGAGAATGTTGCGGCGATCGTTGCGATAGAGCCGGGCGGCACGCCGGAGATAGGCTCGGAGCAGTATACAAAATTCCTCGAGGCGGATATTCCTATAGTTATCTACTTCGGCGACTATATCGACAACGGTCCGGAGGATATTCAGTCGACATCATTCTGGAGGGGTATCAGAGACACGGCTGTGGAGTTTGCCGAGAGCTATAATGCCGACGGAGGAAACTGTACGGTCGTAAACCTTCCGGATGTCGGAATTACGGGCAATTCACATTTTATGTTCCAGGAGGAAAACAGTGAAGAGATTGCAGACCATGTAGAGAATTGGATTCAGGAAAACGTTCAGTAATAAAATGCTTGGGTAACATTAGTCTGTAATTTTAGGTGCGGTATGAAAAAACTTGTTTTGCGGTTTTAATCGTGTTTTTTCTGCCGCATCTTGCCCGGTTTCATATTCCGATTAATTTTTTCAGTAAAAGTGAGGAAATATTATGAGTAAAAAAGTTTTAATATTATCGGGCAGCCCGCGAAGAGGCGGAAACTCCGATCTTTTGTGTGATGAATTTGCACGGGGTGTGATGGACTGCGGCGGCGAGGCTGAGAAGATTTTTATAAGAGACAGGAAGATAGCCTGCTGTACCGCCTGTTATTATTGCCGTGACACCGGACAGGGCTGTGCCGTAAAGGATGATATGGCGGAAATCCTTGATAAAATGCTGGGCGCTGATGTGATAGTTATGGCAAGCCCGGTGTACTTCTATTCCATTGATGCTCAGATGAAAGCGGTGATTGATCGTACATTGGCAAAATGGCGTGATATAAAAGACAAGGAGTTTTATTATATTATGACGGCCGCAGAAAACAGCAAAAGTGCAATGGAATGTACTCTGGAATGTTTCAGGGGGTTTGCAGCTTGTTTGGACGGTTCGCGTGAAATGGGAGTTATCTTTGGCACGGGAGTATATGAACCGGGCGCTGTAAAAAATACACCCGCATGGCGGGAGGCGTATGAAATGGGAAAAGCAGTTGAAGGAGGAAAGACTGTATGAAGAAGGTATTATCTATTCTTTTGGCATTGGTTTTTACTATGTCGGCCGTGACAGGCTGCTTGGCTGCCGGTGCCGGAGGCACAGAGCTTACGCTCAGTATGCAGATAGGCAATCCGGTCATGACAGTAAACGGCATAGAGAGCGAGATCGACCCCGGGCGCGGTACTGCGCCGGTAATTCAAAATGACAGGACTTTAGTACCGGTACGTGCGATAATAGAAGCAATGGGCGGCAGTGTAGAGTGGAATGACGAAACACAGACCGCATTTTTGGAATATAACGGTGATACTATAACGCTTACGATAGGGAGCACTGTCGCATTACTGAACGGAGAGGCAAATACTTTGGATTCGGCTCTGGTGCTGGTAAGCGACAGAACTATGCTGCCGATACGTTTTATTGCGGAGGGCTTTGGGTTTGATGTTAAATGGACAGACAGCACGCAGACAGTCGTTATAACGGGCGGAGGAGCTTCTGAGCCTGAGGCACCTGCTCCGGAGACCGGTACGAATGGGCACAATGTCCTTGTGGTATACTTCTCAATGCCGGAGACTGAGGATCCAAACGATATGACAGTGGAAGAGGCCAACAGTACGGTAGTGATTGACGGCGAGGTTTTAGGCAACACACAGTATATGGCATATGTCATTGCGGAGAACATGAATGCCGATATTTTCCGTATCGAGCCGGAAGTGCCTTATCCCACAGAACATGAAACTCTGGTGGATCTGGCGTCAGCTGAAAAGGCCGATGCTGCACGGCCTGCGATAAGAGGCCAAATTGAAAACCTTGATGACTACAGTGTGATTTTTCTTGGTTATCCCAACTGGTGGGGTGATATGCCGATGATTTTATATACATTTTTAGAGCAGTATGACTTATCTGGAAAAACAATTGTTCCGTTCAATACACACGGCGGCAGCGGCTTTTCAAACACGATAAGCACTATCCGCGCGCTTGAGCCGGGTGCCGATGTAGCGGACGGCCTGTCAATTTCCAGAAACAGTATCCAGGACGCCGAGCAGCAAATTGTGGACTGGGTGAACAGCTTGGAGTTTTAAAGAAGGAGCATTTTAAATGAAATATAAGAATTTAGGTTCAAGCGGCATAAAGGTTTCGGTAATCGGACTTGGCTGCATGGGTATGACACACGCCTACGGTGCGCCGTCAGATGAAGCTGACATGACAGAGCTTATACACGCAGCCGTTGATATGGGAGTAACATTTTTCGATACCGCTGAGTGTTATGCCGCAGAAGATACGGGCGGAAAAACCCTGTACAATGAAGAGCTTGTCGGCAAGGCCTTAAAGCCGTATCGTGGCAAGATCGTCATTGCAACCAAATTCGGCGTCCGGCACAGATCGGACAGTACGCTTCTGACCGACAGCCGCCCGGAAACGATACGCAAAAGTGTTGAGGGTTCGCTCAAGCGTCTCAATACTGATTATATCGACCTATACTACCAGCACAGGATAGATCCGGATATACAGCCGGAGGAGGTAGCTGAAGTCATGAGCGAGCTCATACGCGAGGGCAAGATTCGTGCCTGGGGCGTTTCGGAGGCAGGAGAGGATTATATCCTAAGAGCAAACAAGGTCTGCCGCATGGCTGCCGTTCAAAACCGGTATTCAATGATGTACCAAAGCTATGATAATTTGCTGCCGGTGCTTAAAAGTGCAGATATTGCATTTGTGGCGCACAGCCCGCTTGCAAACGGCTTTTTATCCGGCAAGTATGATGAGAGCTCAAGGTTTGATGAACGCTATGACTACAGAAGCGGTATGCCGCAGTTCAAGGCGGAGAATATAGATAAAAACATGGCATTGCTTAAGCTTTTAAGCGATATAGCCGAGGAAAAGTCCGCGACTTCGGCGCAGATATCGCTTGCCTGGCTGATGGAAAAGGGTATAATCCCGATACCGGGCACACGTAAGCTGCAGAGACTGCGCGAAAACATAGGAGCAGCAGATATAGCTCTCACGGCTGCCGAGGCTGAAAACATAGACTGTGCACTCAGAAATATGGAAATGTCTGAGGTGTTTGGCGGACATAAGGCAAGCTAAAAGATAGTGCACGTCTCATACGTGCATTATTTTTTTAGTATAAACCTTTTGGTTTAAACTGATTAACTAAAATGCACTTCTGCTGTGCATTATGAGGTGTTATAATAAAACAAAAGAAAAACATAGACTGGAGGTCTTAAAATGAAAATTATATCAATCATTACCGCACTTATAATGGCGGTAAGCCTGATGACGGGTTCGTTCGCTGTCAGCGCCGCAGACGCAGAGAGCAGCTATGCAGACATGAGAGGCAGCGAAAGAACGGAGTTTATAAACTCAAACCTTGATGAAAGGCTGCAGCATCTTTCAGCTCTTGTAACTCTCAGCGCAAACAGGGCGTATGACGAAATACCTCAGGCGGTAGAAGCCGCTTTAGATTACGGCCTTACACCGGTCGAGATTAAAGAGGCGATATATCACAGCGGCGCTTACTGCGGATATACGAGAGCTGCCGCCGCGCTCGATGCGGCCGACGCTGCACTTGAGGCGCTTGGTGCGGAGGTGCCGTATGACAGCCGCATAACCTCATCAGAGGAGACGCGCTATGAAGACGGGCTTGCGGTTCAGAGAACGCTGTTCGGACCGCAGATAGGAACGATAACAGACGATATGAGCGATAACATGAAGCTGCAAACAAGGTATCTGTCCGGTATCTGCTTCGGCGATTTCTATAACCGTACAGGACTTTCGCTCTACACCAGAGAGTTTTTGACGTTTTGTACCATAGCCGGTAACGGTAACTGTGCAGGCCAGCTTGCGGGACATATTAACGGCAACCTGAGCGTCGGACATTCAAAGGATATGCTTCGCGCAGCAGTGCTGCTTAATGAGCAGTATAACGGCAGCGAGAAAACAGAGCTTGCGCTGGAAATGATAGATTCCGTTGAGGGAGAGGCGGCAGCCGACCCGGCGCCGGAGCGTCCGCAGCCGACCGTAACGATTGATACGGATTACAAAAGCGATTCCGAAGAACTGCTTGCCATCATGAAGCACTTTGAAGCTGATGATACAGACGGATATATCAGCGAAAACCTCGATTCGCAAACGCGCGAACTGCTGACAGCGGCAGCGAGCGCAGTGATAGAGGGAACGGAAGTGCCGGTATCTGACGATCAAGCTGTACAGCTTTTGATAGATATAGCGGTCATGACAGCGCAGGGAGGCAGAGAGGCGGATATTCCGGAGACTGTGGCACAGAGCTTTGCTGCCGGAAATACGGCGGACGCTATGCTTGCGATACCTCTGCTTACAGCACCGTACAACGGATTCCCGCGCACGCTGAATATGACCTCGTCACTGACCTCCGCAATAGAAGCGATTGAGAGCGGCGGATCGGCCGGAGAAACAGACACTATAACCATGCAGATCGGAAGCCCCGTTATGACAATAAACGGCGTATCGCAGAATATAGATGAAAACGGCACGGTGCCGACTATGCAGAACAACCGAACACTTTTGCCGGTACGTGTGTTTGTAGAGGGGATAGGAGGACAGGTACAGTGGGATGAGAGTTCGCAGACCGCAACACTATCCTGCGGCGGCAATACGGTCGTTTTGACTATTGGCTCAAATACCGCATATTTAAACGGACGCGAGCAGATGCTTGATACCGCCCCTGTTATCATCAATCAAAGAACGATGTTCCCTATACGGTTTATTGCCGAGAGCTTCGGATATACCGTGCTGTGGGCGGAGGATACGCAGACTGTAACTATCTTTCAGGCGGCAGACATCGACAATGTGTTTGCACGCGGAGACTTAAATCCGGCGGCTCCGGTGTTCACAGGCGTATCATATATGAACTGGCTGTCGGAGTACAATGATACGATGAAGATCCCGGCATTCGGTCAGGTCACATTTGAGCCGTGTACGAGAACAGATTGGCATTCGCACGACGGCGGACAGATACTGCTTGTGACTGAGGGCGTGGGCGTATTTGAAATGGAGGGCGAACCGGCAAGGCTGATGCAGGCGGGAGATGTTATTTTGATCCCGCCGGGAGTCAGACATATGCACTCAGCAATAGACGACAGCTGGTTTGCGCATATAGCGATTTCGGTAAATCCCGGGGTGGGAACGACAAACTGGTTTGAAAAAGTTACTGATGATGAATACAGTGCCGCGGTCGCACATGCACGCGCAAACGGTACGATACGCGAGCGCGGAGAAACAATGTTCCCCCGCGGCGGGCAGTACACAGCCGAGGGCTATACCGGTACGGTGTACAGAAATCTGCTCGTAGAGCACGAAAGTGTTTTTAACTGCCCGGAGGTGTATAACTATACGTTTGAGCCGGGCGCAAGAACAGCTTGGCACAGCCATGCTGGCGGACAGCTTATCCTTGTTACTGACGGAACGGGCTATTATCAGGAGCAGGGCGGCGACGTCAGAGTTGTGGCTGCAGGCGATGTTATACAGACGCAGCCCGGAGTGCTGAACTGGCACGGTGCGGCGAATGATGAGTTTGCATATATAGCAGTAAACGGCGACCCCGGAAATGATGAGATTACCTGGGGCAGTGCTGTGGCAGACGAGGAATACAGCGCGCTCAGCGCGGGTGACTGGATCGCTGTCGTACAGACAGACGAGGGCAGCGTTCAGGGTTATGTAAATAACGGCATATACACTTATCACGGTATTCCATACGCCGAGGCGTCGGAGCGGTTTGTCACCGCACAGAGAACTGTTAGCTGGGAGGGAACAAAGACCGCCTATGCTTACGGAGCGATCGCTCCGCAGACGGGCAGCGGCCTGCCGGCAATGGATGAGAACTGTCAGAATTTGAACGTTTGGACTCAGGGCATAAATGACGGCGGCAAGCGTCCGGTAATGGTATGGCTGCACGGCGGAGGTTTTTCAACGGGTTCATCTATAGAAAGCCCGGCATATGACGGCACAAATCTCAGCGAGAAAGGCGATGTGGTCGTCGTATCTGTCAACCACAGGCTCAACCTTTTGGGGCATCTTGATTTGTCAGCATATGACGAGAAGTACAGATATTCGGCAAACGCCGGGATGACTGATATTATCGCCGCGCTGGAGTGGATACAGGCTAATATTGAACAGTTCGGAGGCGACCCCGATAATGTGACTGTATTCGGTGAATCCGGCGGCGGAGCAAAGGTCTTAGCGCTTATGACAAGCCCGTATGCAAGCGGATTGTTTGACAAGGGTATAGTTGAAAGCGGTGCGACCGAGAATATGGGCGCAAAGTTTACCGAGCTGCAGGTGAGCAGACGGCTGACTGAGAGGATACTTGAAAACCTGGGTATTACGCCCGACAGGATAGAAGAGCTGCAAAATGTTGACTATGAGGCGCTTGCAGCTGCATCTGACAGTGCGCTTATCCAGACTGCGGAGGAGCTTGGGATATACGAAGAATTTGTAAACGGTTATTCATTGCTATGGGAACCGGTGGTCGACGGCGACTTTCTGCCGACAAGCCCGGTCACGGAGGACTCTTTTGCTGAGGCTGGACGTGATATACCGCTGCTGATTGGCTCAAACCTCAGTGAATGGACTGTGTGGGACGGGAGCAGCATGGCAGACCCGAATGCAGAGATGAGTGATGAAGAGTTGAATTTGCGTATGTCCGAGAGGTACGGCGAGAACGCCCAAAGAGTTGCTGCGGCGTTTGCTGCTGCGTATCCTAATGAGCCCGGAACCGCTGCGCTGTATGTGGATTCTACGCTTATTCGCCTGCCGATACTGAAACTTGCCGCTCATAAGGCCGATCAGGGCGGCGCACCTGTATATTCATATATCTTCAGCTGGGGCACATCATATCATACGGCGGAGATACCTTTTGTATTCAGTAATGTGGACAGAGCTGCTGTAAGCGGTGATATAGATGAAGCAAGAATACTGTCGGATATAATGAGCAGTGCCTGGATAAACTTCGCAAGAACAGGTGACCCAAACGGCGAGGGTGTTCCGGCATGGGAGCCGTATACCCGTAACGGCGGAGCGGCTATGATTTTTGACAATGAAACTTATTTGGCACATAATCATGATGAGGAGCTTCTGTCTATTCTTGCACCCGATTATGTTTACTGAGCAGGTTTTTGTTATTAGAGTTAAAAGAACTATGGCGCTTGATATAAGCGCAGTTAATATTATTTTTTAAAAAGAGGTGTATTTAAATGAAAAGAATTTGTGCTTTATTACTTGGAATTTTATTAATGCTTTCTCTATCCGCCTGCGGCAGTGTGCCGCAGACCGAGAGCTCAGAGTCTGGCGCGGATAATGAACCGGCTGCCGCATCGGCCGCTGCCGAAAGTACGGCTGAAGACACTGTACAGGGCAGCTCACTTGTAGTATACTATTCTGCGAGCGGCAACACAGAGGAGGTTGCAAATTATATCGCAGCGGCAGCCGGGGCAGATGTGTTTGAACTGGAGCCTGCAGAGCCGTATACAGATGATGATCTTGATTGGACAGACGAAAGCAGCCGTGTGGTTCGTGAGCACGATAACCCCGATGAGCGCGATGTGGAGCTGGTATTGGCTGAGGTTCCGAATTGGGAGTCATATGACACAGTGTTTATCGGCTATCCTATCTGGTGGGGCATTGCCGCATGGCCGGTCGACGGATTCATTGAGGCAAATGATTTTACCGGTAAAACAGTAATACCCTTCTGTACATCGTCAAGCTCCGGTATCGGCGAGAGCGGTCAGCTGCTTGCCGAGGCAGCGGGAAGCGGAGAATGGCAGGACGGTATACGTTTCCGCTCCGGCGCAAGCGAGAGTGATGTCAAAAATTGGGTTGACAGCCTTGATATTTGACGGCTTTATTGATTTTGGATTACATTGTGGAGCTTAGACAGTGAAAGAATGAAGTCAGACATATTATGAAAGCATTTATTGAAAAGGAACTATTCGAGAATGTTTCAGTTCCGCGTGTAGTAGCCTCATTGGTAGTGCCTATTGTAATCAGCCGGGTTGTAACAATGATATACAACCTGGCTGACATTTTTTATCGGACAGCTCGGTGACCCATATATGGTAGCGGCTGTGTCGTTGGTGTTGCCGTGGTGCAACCTTTTGACTGCGCTCGGAACCCTTTTTTGACTAGGCGGCAGCAGTTTGTATCAAGGTTTTTCGGTGCTAAACATAATAAGGATATAAAATATCTGCGCCTTGACAAAAAGCATCAGTATCAATTAGGCCGAAATATTTTATATTTCGTTTTATATGTCCGAAATTTTCTCTGGGGCTGGCTTCGGCGCTGACTGCAACGCTGGGTAATGCTTAAAATATGGTGATTGTAAAGCTTGCTTCAG
>DXIJ01000019.1 GCA_019112945.1 Candidatus Monoglobus merdigallinarum
ACTGTTGTGTTATCATCATATAATAGCTGATTGTTTGAATTAGATAGGAATATAGGAGGTAAATCAATGGAGTTTATTATGAGCTGCCTGTCTGTCGGAGACAGCGGCAACCTCAGTATAGGCGGCTGTGATGTTGCCGGGCTTGCGGAGCAATACGGCACGCCGGCATATATTATGGATGAGGATAAGATCCGCGAAAACTGTCGTGTATATAACCGTGCCATGGAAGAATACTATAACGGCAACGGTATTGTTTTATACGCCAGCAAGGCGCTTTCATGCAAATATATATACAGGATCATGAAAGAAGAGAACATGGGTATAGATGTTGTGTCGGGCGGCGAACTGTACACTGCGCTGAGCGCCTTTTTCCCGGCAGAGAAAATATATTTTCACGGCAACAACAAAACAGCTGACGAGCTGAAAATGGCGCTTGAGAGCGGGGTCGGCAGGATCGTTGTCGATAACATTTTTGAGCTTGAGACCCTTGAAGAGCTTGCGGAGAAGCTCGACCGCACAGTTGATATAATGTTCAGGATAAAGCCGGGTATCGATGCTCATACCCACAGTTTTATCAGAACCGGACAGATAGATTCAAAGTTCGGCGTTGCGCTTGAGACAGGCGAGGCTGAGGAGATAGTGGTCAAGGCTGACAGCATGGAACGGATAAACGTGGTCGGTGTTCACTGCCATATCGGTTCACAGATATTTGAGCTGGAACCTTTTGAGCTTGCAGCTGAGAAGATGATGAACTTCATTGCCGATATCAAAGAAAAATACGGTATAGAACTGAGCGAGCTCAATCTCGGCGGCGGCTACGGTATTAAATATACGGAAAACGACAGTCCGATAAATTATGACAAATATATCCAGGCAGTCTCAAAGGTCGTTACGGGGATATCTGAGGCGCGCGGAATAAAGCTGCCGTACATTGTTATGGAACCGGGACGCTCAATAACCGCAGAAACAGGTATCACGGTTTACCGTGTCGGCGCCGTCAAGGAGATACCGGGCGTCAGAACTTACATATCCGTTGACGGAGGTATGGGCGACAATCCGCGTTATATCCTCTATGAAAGTGAATACGAGGCTTTAAGGGTAAACAGTCCGGCTGACGCAAAAACCATGACCGCTACCATTGCCGGAAAGTGCTGTGAATCGGGTGATATACTTATTAAGGATGCAAAGCTGCCGGCCATAAAGCCCGGAGACCTGATCGCGGTGCTGGCAACGGGTGCGTATAATTATTCAATGGCAAGCAATTACAACAGAATCCCGAGACCTCCGATAGTTATGGTAAGCGGCGGAGAGAGCAGACTGGCGGTTAAGCGTGAATCGTATGATGATATTATTGCGAATGATTTATAAGCCGGAGGTGTTTTAATTGTTGTTCAATATATTGGCAAACACTTCAATGTCATTTACGCAAAAGCTGCTGATGATATTGATAACTCTCTTTTGCGTGCTGCTTTCACTTACTGTTCACGAGGTCGGACACGGCTTTGCCGCGTACCTCATGGGTGACCGTACGGCAAAATACAGCGGCAGGCTGAGCATGAACCCGCTGCGGCATTTTGACCCGATAGGCGGACTGTGTCTGTTTCTGTTCGGGTTCGGCTGGGCAAAGCCTGTTCCCGTAAACCCGTACAATTTTAATAACCAAAAGGCCGGAATGGTGCTTACATCCCTGGCGGGGCCTTTGACTAACTTTATTATGGCGTTTATAGCTCAGGTCATCGTCACGCTTTTGCAGAGCATCGGTATCGGCAATGATGTATTGTATGTTATATACATGATATGCTATTATCTGATAATTATAAATCTCGGCCTGGGTCTGTTCAATCTCATACCCGTTCCGCCGCTTGACGGTTCAAAGATACTCAGCGCGGTACTGCCGACAGATTTATACTTCAAGTATATGCAGTATGAACGTTTTGGGTTTATCGTACTTATACTGCTTATCAACTTCGGACCGTTTAACAGGATATTGAATTTGCTGATGAACGGTGTTATGTGGATATATGATTTGGTGATAGGCGTGTTTATACATTAATATTAAGGGTTTGTGATTTTAGCTGATGGAACACTTAAGTTTTAAGGTGCTGGATTTTGAGGGGCCTCTGGATCTGCTTCTGGCATTGATAAGAAAGAATAAGGTCAGTATATATGATATACCGATTAATGTTATTGTCAGTCAGTATTTTGATGTGATAAAGCAAATGAAAGAGGATAATCTCGATGTATCGAGTGAGTTCCTGGTGCTTGCGGCTACGCTGCTTCAAATCAAGTCAAGAATGCTGCTTCCCAAGCCTGAGGAGGACGATGAGGAGGATCCCAAAGAGGAGCTTATAAGGCGGCTTGAGGAATATAAGAAGATAAAGGCGGCGGCTAAGTATCTTGATGAGCGCAAAAATATCGGTGATTCAATGTTCTTTAAGCAGCCAGACCGTATCGAAAAGCCGCCCGCAGAGTGGAATTATTCAAAACTTACTCCTGAGAATCTTGTTTTGGCATATAAGCAGGCATACGTTAAGATGGAGCGCAGACAGCCTCCGCCGAGGCGTTCGTTTGAGGGCATTGTCGGACATGAGCGTGTTTCGGTGCGCTCCAGGGTCAAGTATATATGGGACAGGCTGGTAAAGCGTACGGGAGTGTTTTTTAAGGAGCTTTTTGCCGGGGTCAAATCAAAGCCGGAGGCGATCGCTTCGTTCCTGGCAGTGCTTGAGATGATAAGGATGAATAAAATTTCAGTCGAGTATGATGAAAGCGGAGACATATCAAACCCTTTAGTGTCGGCTGAATCTGATACTGCGCCGGACCTCGGAGATATTGAAGATTAAGCTGGTGATCCGGATTGGAGATTATTATGGATACAAGAGAAATTCAGGCTATAATTGAAAGCCTGCTGTTTGCGGCGGGTGAGGCTGTTGAACTTGAGAGGCTTGCCGACATTGTTGATGTTGACAAAAAAACTCTCAGGGGAATAATAAAAGAAATGATGGATACCTACAATTATGAAAAACGCGGTATACATATCATTAAGCTTGAAGACTCATACAGAATGTGTACGAGGGGCGAATACAAGGAATATGTTTCAATGCTCATGAAGCCGGGACGGAAGCAGCAGCTGTCCGCAGCAGCGATTGAGGTTTTGGCAATTGTCGCCTACAAGCAGCCTGTCACCCGTACCGGGATAGAAAATATTCGCGGCGTCAACTGCGACCATATAGTAAACCGTCTGATAGAGCGCGAGCTTATAGCCGAGATAGGACGGCTGAAAGACGCGCCGGGCAGGCCGCTTTTGTTCGGAACAACAAGAAAGTTTCTTGAGACCTTTGGTATCGAGAGCATAGGAGACCTGCCGGAGTTTGAGAGCCTGGCTGTGCCCGAGGAGTTTGAGGCCGAAGATGCAGCCGCCGGCGCTGATGAAGATGAGGAACAAGCCGCAGAGTAGTTTGAGGTGATATTGTTGCACATATTTTTGTGGATAGTCGGGATTTTGGCGCTTTTACTTGCCGCTGTGCTGCTTCCGACAATAACCGTCGAGGCAGCTTCAAACGGCAAAAAGACCATTTTGACTTTCAGGATATACAGATTTATAAAATATGAGCTGCAAATTCCGCGCGGCGGCGAAAGCGGAGGACAAGACTTAGGTGATGAGCAAGGCGTAGAGGACGAGCCGCATGACGATGCTTTGGGCGGCCTCAAGAGAGAATTAAGATCTGTTTGGGACAGTGAAAAGAAGTTCCTTGATTTAGACAAGATACGCAGTCTGTACAGAAAATATTCCGAAATAGTCAGGGACGGAACCGGGCTCATTGGCGGCTTCCTGAGAGGCATGAAGAATAAAATAAGGATCGGCAGGCTTGATATATATATAAAATACGGTCTCGGTTCACCCGATATGACCGGGATGGCATACGGGGGGCTACATTCCCTGTTCGGCATTATGAGGCCGGGGCTTGAAAGCTATTTCAGGTTCAAACAGCCGCCGCTTTTGTATCTTGACCCGAATTATGTCATGCAGTGCTTTGAATTTGAAGTTTTAAGTATAATAAAAACGCGTGCGGTTCATATTATTAATGCCTTGATGGCTGCGCTTGTACCGTATATAATAAAAATAATTAAAGGAAGTGTTAAAAATGTCAGAGAAACATCCAATTGAGGGGCTTATGGGCTCGGTTATGCAGGGGCTTAAAGACATTGTTGACGTTAATACCATAGTCGGCAACCCGATAACCTGTCCGGACGGCACGGTAATTATGCCTATATCAAAAGTTGCTCTGGGCTTCGGCGTCGGAGGTTCGGAGTTTCCGAAGAATAAACGGCTTTCATCGGGTGATGAACAGGTTTCAAACAGAATGTTCGGCGGTGGAACCGGCGGTGGTCTGTCCTTAACTCCGGTCGGCTTTTTGGTCGTCGGCGGCGGAAAGATTCGAATGGTGCCGGTCAGTGAGGAAAACAGTATTTACGACAGAATTATTGACGCGGTGCCGACCGCAATCGATAAGGTAAGCGAGTTTGTCTCGTCAGTTAGGTCTGACAAGTCTCAGAAAGACGGCGGTGCACAGGAAGCGGAACCGGCTGAGGCGGAGGATATGGATAACATTATCGATTAATTTAAGGTGAATTAGGAGCAGAATATTTTAATGCAGAATTACAGGTTAAATTTCTTGGCGGCGCTGTTTGTATCAGCTGCCGTTCTTGTTGGTGTGTCGCTGTTCGCCGGCAGTAACGTCTATGCGGACGGTCAGGTAAATGTAGTCATAGATCCCGGGCACGGCGGTACCGATTACGGCGGAACCTCTGTCGGAGGTCTTGAATTTCAGGAGAAGTCGCTGACCTTTAAGCTGGCTCAGTATCTGCAGTTTGAACTGCGCAGGTATGACGGGATATCGGTTAATCTGACACGGTATGCCGACTATCACATGACAAGTGTGGAGCGCGCTGAGTATGCGCAGAGAGTAGGTGCGGATATTGTTATCAGCCTGCATTTTAATACGGCAAGCGACAGAACGTATCACGGGGCGTCGGTTTGTGCGTCCGGACTGTGGGAATATACCCAGCCGGATCTTGGGTACAGCATACTGGGTGAGCTCTCACAGCTTGGTATAGATACCTCGGCCGGAGTTTTTACAAAGGCTTCGGGAACGGGCAATATGTGGTGGGACGGTCAGAGACTGGCGGACTATTCGGCGGTAATGCGTGAGTGCGCCTACAGAGATATCCCGCTTATCTCGGTTTATCACTGCTACCTTACAAGCTATGACGACTTGATATACTATAACACCGATATCGCTCTGCGCAGAATGGCGCAGGCGGACGCCGCGGGTATCGCTGCATACTACGGCCTGAGCCTTGACGAAAGCGGAAACAGTGTTGAGAGAACATATGACGAAGCATACATGAACGGTTACGAGGACGGCACGTTCAGACCGTCCGGAACAATAACAAGGGCGGAGGCGGCAACAATGCTGGCAAAGCTCAGCGACAGCTATGACCCGAACACTGTTTATGAAACTTCTCTGAGCGATGTGCCAACCTGGGCTTGGTATTATAACTACGTGGCGTTTATGAATTCGCTTGGATTCGTGACCGGTGATGTTTACGGTACGTTCAGACCCGACGATAACATGACAAAGGCTGAGTTTGCAATACTTGCGTGCAGGTATCTTGGGCTTCAGCCGTCCGGCGAAAGCGGATTTTATGACTGTCAGGGGCATATGGCGGACGGTTATATAGCAGCGCTCAGGAATAACGGATATGTCGGCGGAGACGAAAACGGTATGTTCCACCCGAATGAGGACATGATAAGGTCGTCGGTAGTCATGATGATGAACAGGATTTTAGGACGGTATCCGGCTTGTACGACCTATAAGGAAAACCCGTTCAGTGATATAACTCCGGACTTCTGGGCGTATGAGAATATTCTCGAGGCGGCAGTACCGCACGAGGTCAGCCGATAATGTGTTTATGCTCCCTTAGGTTTGGCGGCAGGCGTTCGGCACGGACGCCTGCCGCAAGAGCGTGAAATGCGTCGGACAGATAATTCCGGAAAGTTGGGGCTGATTGAGTTTTCAGCTCTTTTATTATGCCTCTGCGGCACGGTGATAAATTCTGATTATTATGAATATATTGTTTAATATAAACATTTACGGAGATGAAGTAATGAGTTTAAAGAGGTTTTTATTTTTTTTGCTGACAGCTGTTTTTTTTGTATGCGCGCTGCCGGTCTGCGGATATGCCTGGGATTCTTCGGCAAAATCGGCGGTCGTGATTGAAAAGGATTCGGGCAGAGTATTGTATAACAAGGCGGGGGACTGGGAACTGCCCATGGCGAGCACAACAAAGATAATGACAGCATATGTTGCGCTGAGGTACGGAAACCTGAACGACATAGTTGAGGTGAGTGAAAACGCAGCCGGTGTCGAGGGCTCCAGCATGTATCTTGAAAAGGGTGAAAAGATAACGCTGGAAAACCTGCTGTACGGGCTTATGCTGCTGTCGGGGAACGACGCTGCCGTTGCTGTCGCCGAGGCGGTTGGCGGAAGCGTTGACAGGTTTGTGGAAATGATGAACGAGACAGCCGCAGATTTAGGGCTCAGCCATACGCATTTTGGCAATCCGAACGGACTGCCGTCTGATACGCATTATACCACGGCCTTAGAGCTTGCGGAAATAACGAGGGCGGCAATGAATGAACCTAAGTTTGCCGAAATCGTTTCGACTAAGTCGAAGTCGATCCCCTGGGAGGGACGCGAATACAACCGCGAAATGACTAATCACAACAAGCTGCTGAGCCGTCTGGACGGCTGTGTGGGCGTTAAGACCGGGTATACCGAAAAGGCGGGACGCTGTCTGGTCTCGGCAGTTACGCGTGACGGAATGACGCTTATCTGCGTAACGCTGAATGCCCCCGATGACTGGAACGATCATATAACGCTTCACAACACGATGTTTAATGATTACAGACAGACCGCGCTCATCTCATCCGATGAGGTGATAGACAAATTGCGTATTGCCGGGGGTTTCCTTGGCAATACTGCCGTTACTGCCGACAGGGAGTACATATTTCCGGTGAGTGACAGTGACGATATAAACATTGAGACAGAGCTCAGCGACGTCCGGCTGCCGGTCAAGGCGGGGGACACGGTCGGCAGCGGAACACTGACGGTAAACGGCGAGCTGTACGGCTCATTTGAGCTTCTGGCAGTCAGCGATATTAATTTGGTTCCTGTAAAAAAAGAGACGATCTGGCAGGACTTAAAATCAAACTTAAATTATATATTCGGATATTGGGCGCAAATGCTATCCTAACCAAAGTGCCGCAGATTTTTCTGCGGTATTATTTTATGCAGACTAATAACGTAAACTTAGTAATTTTAAATAGAATATTGACAAATATATTGAAATTTTGTATAATAATTTTTAAATAGATGTTGAATTATCAATCAGAGTGAGTGTTTTAAAATGAAAAAGCTGATAAGCGTGTTTTTGCTGACGTGTATGTTTTTAACAATTACGGCATATGCTTCGGTTCCGGACGAAAGCAAAACAGCGGAGGATACCGAAATATATGGGGTTTTGAGCTATCGGATAAATGCCGATAATACGATAACAATAGTCGGTTGCAACAAAGAGGCGGCTGAAGTGGATATCCCGGCTGAAATTGACGGTCGGAGCGTGACGGGCATAGGAGATTACGCATTCCGTAATTGCGATAATTTAAAAAGCGTGAGCATACCAAGCAGCGTGACCGGAATAGGCGAGGGCGCATTTGAATATTGCTATGAATTATCCGCGGCGGCAATTCCTTATGGTGTAAAAAGTATTGAGAAAAGAACTTTTTTTGGTTGCGAAAGCATTGCGAGTGTTACGATACCGGACAGTGTCACGAGCATTGGGCAAAGTGCATTCTATGGCTGCATCGGCTTGAAAAATGTGGATATACCAAACAGCGTTACCTGTATAGAAAAATATGC
>DXIJ01000020.1 GCA_019112945.1 Candidatus Monoglobus merdigallinarum
GGCAGCCTCAGTCTTTTTGATTCACAGGCCAGCATTATGCGTTCAGGGTGTTCTATCGGATCGTACTGCTCATACTGACATATCATTTCGGCAAGTTCCTCTGTCAGCACACTGATCGCTGAGTTTTCGTCCACGCTGAAATCGTAAACTTTATCAAGCGCGGGGACATATACATCGATCAATATCATACTATCAGCCTCCTCTGCATTTCCTCGAATATTTTTATAAATCTATCCCTGTCCCAGGAATCAACCTCCGGCAGTTTTCCGCTCTCCAGCACAAACATTATGTCTTTTCCGCTGAGCCTGCTTCTGCCGATACGCTTTATGCACACGCCGCTGCGCGGATGAATGCAGTCTATCACAAGCCGTGCGCCGCACCGCCTCAGCATATATTCCCGTGACGTCTCTGTAACCGATGACATTTTTATCAGGTCTATAACATCCCTGTCCCGTTTTATCATCTCAATATCGCAAAGCCCGCGCCCGTCTCCGCTGCCGGCAATAAAACCCTGTTCCTCAAGCTCCGGCAGCAGACTGCCGCTGCCTAAAAGGCTGAGCCTGAAAGCGTCATTCTCGACAGACGACCGCTCACACACCACTGTGCGGTCTTTGCAGACATAACAGCATTTCCGGCTCTCATGAACCGCCCGGGCTGCTATTACCAAAATCCTTTCGGCCGATTTTATCGTTTTAACTATCCGGGCGATATCCTCAGACACAACCAAGCCCTCGTCCTTGAGAACAATAATACCGTCTCTAATCAGCGTTCCGATTATTTCGATCATCTCTCCGCGTCCGGGCTCAAACTTCCCGCTAAGCCCTATTCCCACAAGCCTGTCCATACCTGAGGCCGCGCACAAAACTTCAAGCTCATGTCTTTTTAAGTTCACAATTCCGCTCATCATTTTGCCATAAACTCCTTGA
This sequence comes from Candidatus Monoglobus merdigallinarum, assembly GCA_019112945.1. GTDB lineage: Bacteria > Bacillota > Clostridia > Monoglobales > Monoglobaceae > Monoglobus > Monoglobus merdigallinarum. Next base: position 927 of record DXIJ01000020.1, read on the forward strand.
TTGCCGGTTTGTATGTTCTTGACACAGGAATATCCAGCTCTCCCGTCAGCACAACTGTGTTCTTAGGCAGGTTGACGCATTCTATCTTTGCCGTATTGATGATAAAGCTCTTATGACATCTCAAAAACGTGTCCGGAAGCCTTTTTGCCAAATTGTCGAGAGTATCATAAAAATGAAGCTCCCTCCTGCCGCAGCGCACAAATATCCTGCGCTCCCGCGCCTCAAAACAGCTTATATCACGATAGCGCAGAACCTCATTGCCGCTGCGTGTCTTTATGATAAACTTTCCGCTTCCGTCGTCCTTGTCTATCGTCTCGAGTATCTCCAAGATTCCTCTCCTGATCATACGTTCGTCAAGAGGTCTCATAAAAAGCGAGGCCGGATGTATCGAGGGCTTCATGTATTCCATGGGGGATACTGTGTTATCGGAAATGATCACAAGCTGCGAATTATCAAAATCCTGTCTTGTTTCGCTCAGTTTACTGATAGCTCCCTTGTTTGTCACATCGTAGCACACGATTTCCGAGCGGAGCTTTGTCACCGTTTTTAAAAACTCATCAAGATCATCTAAGCCGCGGCAATCCCACTCTTCTTCAAAACGCCATGCTATATCGTCGCGCATAACGCTTCTGATTTGGCTGAGTTCACTTTTTTCTCTGCTGTAAGTCAACAAACTCGGCATATTACACATCTCCTCCGCCAAACAACGGAACCACTACCCTTTTGACCGTATTATCGGAATCGGACGCAGGCAGATACGCAATGCCCGGTTTTAAACTTCTGTTTTGCTCCGCAAAACTTACGCCGGTAAAATCAAAGAGCTTTTGCGAAACAAGGTTTCCGCCCAAATGTGCGCCGTGTGCATTATCCGTCATGTTGGCAAATACCTTGTAGCCCGACGCCAGACTGTAATCATCAGAATTGAATGCCGATATAAAGAAAATATTATGGTTTCTTCCTTTATCGGTGATATTTTCCAAAAACCCTCTCATATCGCATTTTGAAACATTTGCCGGGTCATATACAAGTTTTGCAAACTCGCACAAGTTGTCTATAAAAATAAATACCGGCTCAAAGGCGCTCATCTCTGAATACAGCTCATCGTCTGCAAAGCCTTTGCCGACAAGCTCGTTCTTTTTCCTGTTCCTTAACGCAAACTCCGGCATTATCTCTTTAAAGAACCCGAAAATATTCTCGTAGCCCCTGACATAGTCCGCGCCGAGCTTTTCGGCCAAAGATTCCGGCAGACTTTCACCGTCTGTGCTTATCACATATATTTCCCCGTTCTTCCGGGCGGCCGACATCATCATTATTTTTTGCATATTTGTCTTTCCGGTTCTGTTTCTGCCCGTGATTACAAACGAGTATATCTCGCTGAGTTTTATAAACGCCAGCGAAGCGTCCGCCTGGTTATACCCAAACGGCAGCTTTTCTCTGTCGGAAATCAGTTCGGCGAACTCATCGTTTGCGGCCAGATGTCTCCAGCGCGGCTTTGCGGGGATCTCAGGTATGGTCGCGGCGCAGCCTCCTTTCCACGCGTTTCTCATTTCCCTGCACGCCGAGATTATCTTCTCGCCCCTTTGGTAATCATCGTCCGCCTTTAGGGCAAGTGCGGTCTGAAACTCCAGTATGTCTCCCCCGATCTTGGCAAGGCCCCTGCCTCTGACGCCCTGCTCGGGCAGAATGTTAAAACGCATTGTTTTCAGCACGTCGCCATACTTGTATTTATCGCCCATCTCAAGACAGATAACGCTCTTGATGTTATCTGCAATCCGGTTCGGCAGCTCGGTTGAACCAAAGCCCGAGGCGGATATAACCAAGAAAATCCCGTTGCCCACACCCTCCTTTGAAATGGTCGTTATAATATCCTGATACGCGTCCTTTGTCTTTTCTCTGAAATTTGCATAGTTGTCTATAAATATCACAACAGCCGGAACAGAAATCCCGTTTACTCTGACATACTGCTCATAGTTTCCGCCCTTTAACAGCTGCTTTCGCAGAGAAAGCATTTTTTTGACCATGTTAAAGAACTTGCCGATCTTCTCCAAATCTCCCTCATACATCACTCCGCCCATATGCGGCAGCTCCTCAAAGACCGACAGCAGACGGCTGCTGAAATCTATCGCGTACATGTTTACGTAATCGGGTGTATAAGATACGGCCAGAGAATATATCAGGCTCTGCAAAAACGTACTCTTTCCGCTGACAACCGTTCCGCAGACAGCGTAATGGCCGTTTTCGGTAAAACTTACCATCAGGGGCTGCTGCGCCTGATTAACAGGGTCATCGTACTTTCCTATGTATGCTTCAAGCCTCCACTCGCCGCTGCGCCTTATCCATTCCTTGCCGTTAAAAATCTGACCGCTGTAACCATCAAGCTCATTTAAATAAATCATCTCGGGCAAGATCGGCAGCCACAGCTTGAGACCGTGATCGTAACCGTTGTATTTTGCAACATTTTTCAGATATTCGATAACGGCCTCAAGCTGGCTCGCCTCTTTTACCTCGGGAAGCTGCACACGCGCCGCGGCCGCTTCGTCAACAAGGAAAGCGGACTGCTCCTCGGGCGCAAGCCCCATATATAATATTTCTTCTGTCCATAAATTGATCAGATTCATTATCTTATCGCGGTCAGCCTTTGAGGACGAATATTTTATATCATTCTCGTGCAGCTTGTCATACACCTTAGTCAGCAGCTTGTTCATCAGAATAACATTGGTCTGGGCGTCCAGTATTGAAATCCCGCTCGATTTTGAAGCATCGAGTATACACTCGACTATACCGGTAATCCACCTCAGCCGCAGACTGTTTTTACGCTTGATCATGCTTCGGCTGCCGACCACTGCCTCTCTGCCTGTGAGCGTCAGCATTTTTGCTATCGCCGCACGCTGGGATTCGCCTGCTGCGTCATACGCAGCGCCGCTGTAACCGGATTGGAAAAGTTCGAATATTTCGTCATTGCCGACCTGCAGATAACACCGTCCGGCTTGAGTTATGTATGCGGCGTCCGGCTTATGCAGCATGTCGTTACTGTCCTGCTTGTCCTGCACCCTGAGGCACAGCCTGAACTTGGCGTTGCTCCAAATATTATCGTCGACCGTTCCGCTTGGCTTCTGTGTTGCAAGGATCAAATGCACTCCGAGGCTTCGGCCAATCTGAGCGACACTTATGAGCTCGCGCATAAAATCGGGCTCCTCCCTCTTGAGCTCCGCAAACTCATCAATGATTATGAACAGATGCGGGACCGGCAGGCTTGCCTCGTTGTTCTTAACAAGACGCGTGTATGAATTGATGTTGTTTACGCCGTGCTCGCTGAATATTTTCTGTCTGCGCTTGTTTTCGCTCTTTATCGACACCATGGCGCGGTGCACCTGATTTCCCGACAAATTCGAAATCTGCCCCACAAGATGCGGCAGGTCGGAGAACAGGTTTGCCATTCCGCCGCCCTTAAAGTCAATTATGAAAAATCCGACGTCATCCGGGCTGAAATCAATAGACAGTGAGAGTATATAGCTCTGCAGGGTCTCGCTTTTACCCGAGCCTGTCGTTCCCGCGACCAGACCGTGGGGACCGTGGTATTTTTCGTGAATATCAAGGTAGCAGTCCGCTCCGCCCGATTTTCTTCCGACCAGGGTTTTCATAGTCTCATATGTGCGGTTCTTTCTCCATCTGTCGTACACATTCAGTTCCTCGGGCTTGTTTACGTTATACATCTCCAAAAACGTCAGGCTTGACGGCAGCTCGCCGCCCGATTCAAGCTCCTTTACACGTATTCCCGAAATTCTGCGCGCAAACTTCTCCGTCTCGGCAACGCTGATTTGGTCAAATTTTACGGTCCTGCGTTCATCAAAGCTGTCATATACATTGTAGATACCCGAAAAATCTTCACTGCACTCAACGATATCCTCGCATGAATTGGGCAGCTCGTCGCGGGTTTCCGCCATAACGACCGTAGTTATACCGTAGTCTGTGTTGGTATCGAATATGTATTTGGATATCAGCTCGCCCTCGATCAGGGAAATATCCTCAACAAACAAAATGTAGCGCGGCCGCATCTGAACCTTTTGCGTCCCGCCGCTTTCAATGCTCTCGGCTCTTGTCCTGAGCGTATTGGAAAGTTCAAAAAATATATCGCCTATATCATTTTTGTTGGCTCCGATAAATCTTACCTTTCTGTCCTCAGACCACACATGCGGAAGCCATTTTGTATACGACCAGTTTTCGCCCGACCGCGCCTCGTCATAAATAAATATCATCTTGACGTCCGTATAGCAGTTATTCGCTGCTATATTGGCGGCAATACAGCGCACGATCGAATACGCGGCGCCGTGATTTTTCGAGCCTACGATGCCAAACATTCTCTTCTTGCCGAGATCAATGCCGACAGGCACGTTTTTCAGCTTTCTGAATGCCGTTTTGATTTCGCCGGGTCTGTCCGCAAGAGTATCCTCGATAAGCGTAAACTTCTGCTTTTGTATAATTATCGGGACCTGAAAATCAACCGCGCCCAGTCCCAGCCTCACAAACAAAAAATCATCGTGCGTGTAATTCCTGTTCCAAAGGTTAGGATTCTTTTCGTCATACCGGCAGCATTCCGCAGCGCTCAAATACATGTTGCTCATAGCCCTTGCATTTGCTATGTACTTTTGCTTTATGCTCTCCGCACACTTATCAAGATACTCGCTGTATCTGCCCAAACGGTACTGCTCCTGTTCTATTGCGGCGTTCTTCTCATATTTCATATTCATCATCGCCCAGAACACACCGAATATACCGGCAGAAACAGCAGTAATAACTCCCGTAAACATAAAAGCGCTTGAGCCGCCCTGAGCGGCAAAAACAGCCAAAAGACAGCCGAGAACCATAGGGATAGCCATAGTGAGCGACGGGCCTATCGTCAAAAGCAGCGGCCTCTTCTTTTCCTGCTGCGGCTGCGGCGGGGAATCAACTTCAACCGGATCGGTATAGATTTTTTCAATCTTTCTCGGCGAGCGGCTGAACTCCGTTCTTTTTTCATTGGGCGGCAGTCCGGTCCTGACGCCGCTTCCGGCGTCGACCGGTCTTAAAACTCCCGAATTTACACTGTATATTTCACCGGAAGATTTAACGGCGATCATGCTGTCGTAGAACACAATCCTAAGTCCGAAAATATTGATACAGTCGCCAAACCTCAGCTCAACATCCGATGATATGCGTGCTGAACCGACAAACGTACCGTTATCGCCGTAATTCTTTAAATGCCAGCTGTCATTCTCACGGTATATCTCCGCGTGCTTTTTTGAAACCAGTCCAAACGTATTATATTGAAGCATTGACGAGGGAGAGCTCCCTATTGTTATTCTGCCTATACCGTTTATATTGTATTTGTCAAAAGCGTCAAACGGCTTTGCGACGTCAAAAATCAGCAGTGTTATTACATAATTGTCTTTTGTAATCAATCTCAGGACGTCACCGTTGCGAAGTATCTTTCCGAAATGTATCCTACCATCCATTTCTATAT
>DXIJ01000021.1 GCA_019112945.1 Candidatus Monoglobus merdigallinarum
CCGGGCTTCAAATAACAGGCTTTTTTGACTATTTTGATCCGCGCCGGATACAGGTGTTTGGTATGGTCGAAAACACTTATCTGGCAGGCCTTACTGCCGAGGTCAGATATAACAGCCTAAAGCGTTTGTTCGAAAAGAATATTTCCGCCGTGATTTTGACCAGAGACAGCAATGCTTCCGCAGAGATGCTGAAGCTGGCGGAGGAATACGAAACTCCGGTTCTCAGGACCTCTCAGCCGACATCTCAGTTTACAAGTACGCTTACAGCATACCTTAATGTTGAACTTGCTCCGCGTATAACACGTCACGGTGTTCTGCTGGAGGTATATGGTCAGGGCGTGCTTATTTTGGGTGAGAGCGGAGTCGGAAAAAGCGAGACTGCGGTTGAGCTCATAAAAAGAGGACACCGGCTGGTTGCCGACGACGCGGTCGAGATCAAAAAGGTTTCGTCAAAATCGCTGATAGGCGTTGCGCCGGATATTATCAGGCATTTTATAGAGATCAGGGGCATAGGCATAGTTGACGTTAAAAATATATTCGGTATGGGCGCCGTTAAGGAATCCGAGAAGATCGATATGATAATACATCTTGAGACCTGGGATAAAACCAAGCAGTATGACAGGCTCGGCCTTGTTGACGAGTATACAAATATACTCGGACTCGATATACCGTCGCTTACCATTCCGGTAAAGCCCGGGCGTAATCTTGCGGTTATATTCGAGGTCGCTGTCATGAACAACAGGCAGAAGAGAATGGGCTACAATGCGGCTGAGGAGCTGAACCGCAGAATTACGGAGCAGATAAATCATTTTGACCGGCAGTACTGAGCACAAAAGGAGGGTTTATTTTGAATATTCTTGTTGATACGCATACGCATACAAGCTGCAGCAGCCACGCTTTCGGCACAATTTGGGAGAATATGAGGTGTGCAAGCGAGCGCGGTCTTGAAGCGGTGTGCATGACGAACCATGCACCGGCAATGCCTGATTCGCCGCACCTTTGGCACTTTACGACGATGTACGAGCTGCCGGATTATATTGAGGGTGTAAGGCTGCTTAAGGGCTGTGAGGCTAACGTTATGGATCCGGGCGGCAGGCTTGACATGGATGATGGATATCTTAAAAAAATGGATGTTGTCGTAGCGTCTATCCATCCCCCGTGCTATGACGGCAGCGGCCTTGATGACCATACTGAAACATGGATAAACGTGCTTAAAAATCCGTATGTCAATATTATAGGCCACAGCGGAGATCCGAGATATCCGTACGATATCGATAAGGTCGTAAGGTGTGCCAAGGAGTACAATAAATGTATAGAGCTCAATAATCATTCACATTCCGTGAGGGTCAAAAGTATAAAGAACTGCGAGATGATCGCGCGCAAGTGCATGGAGGTCGGCTGTTTTGTGGCGGTGAGTTCCGATGCGCATACACCGTTTGACGTCGGTAATTTTGATGAGGTCAAGAAAATGCTGAGGCAGATAGGCTTCCCCAAAAAGCTTATCATCAACACAACAAGGGAGAAGTTTATTGAATACTTAAATTCCGCCGGCAGGGATATAATGCTGTAATACATATTATTAAGTTTTAGGAGGCAACATATGAGCACTGCAGTATACAGATTGGCTGAGGAGATAGTAGGAAGCGGCAATGCAAAGCAGAACGAGCCCATGAGCGCACATACTACGTTCAGGATAGGCGGAGCGGCGGATATGTATTTTACGCCGGGGAGTGCGGACGAGATCGCGCGGCTTGTAAAGCTGCTGAGGCAGCACAGTGTCCCTTGCTATATAATCGGTAACGGTTCTAATTTGCTGGTCGGGGATAAGGGTATCAGAGGCGCTGTTGTGGAAATAGGCCGCGGCTTTGGCGATATAAGCGTAAGCGGCAGTGTTGTTACGGCGCAGTCCGGCGTGCTGCTCTCCAAGCTTTCGAACTTTGCCGCTTCAAAAGGGTTGTCCGGGCTCGAATTTGCTTCCGGTATACCGGGCTCTCTGGGCGGCGCCGTATATATGAATGCCGGAGCTTACGGCGGTGAAATGAAAGACGTCGTGACTCGAGTTGTGTACCTGAGCGATGAATGCGAGGTGTGTGAGCTATCCGCAGATGAGTGCTGCTTTGACTACAGGCGCAGTTTCTTCAGCGATAAGAACTGTGTTATCCTGGCGGCCGAAATGCAGCTTAAAGAAAGGGACACCGAGGCTATCAGAGCCGATATGCGGGAGCTGAGTGCAAAGCGCACTGCCAAGCAGCCGGTAGATAAGCCCAGTGCAGGGAGCACGTTTAAGCGTCCGGCCGGAGGCTTTGCGGCGGCGCTGATAGAACAGGCGGGGCTGAAAGGCTTTTCTGTAGGCGGCGCAATGGTTTCCGATAAGCATTCGGGATTTGTCATAAACAACGGCGGTGCAACGGCCGAGGACGTTGTAAGGCTTATAGAGCATATAAAAGAAAAGGTTATGGAGGTTCATGGCATAGAGCTTCAAACAGAGGTTAAGCTTATCGGAGAATTTTGAGATAAGGAGGTGCTGAGTTGAAGATTTTAATTGTTACCGGTCTCAGCGGAGCCGGAAAAACACAAGTTATCAAAGCGCTTGAGGATGTAGGATATTACTGCGTTGACAATATGCCGCCGGAGCTGATACCTAAGTTTGCCGAGATTTGTGCAAAAGCTGAGGAGAAAATGGAACGTATAGCAGTTGTGACCGATATACGCGGCGGTGTTATGTTTGAAGATTTTCAGGACGCAGTCAACGAGCTTGAAGAGCTGGGCTTTGAGAGCGAAATATTATTTCTGGAGGCCTCTAACGAAGCGCTTGTAAAGCGTTATAAGGAGACGCGCAGACTGCACCCCAGCGCGGGCGGCGGACGGATAGTTGACGGTATCGATAAGGAGCGGGAGCTGCTGAGTGCAGCTAAAGCAAAAGCAGAGTATGTTATTGATACCTCCGATATAACCGCAGCGCAGCTGACTGCGAAGATAAAGGGGATGTTCTCTGAGAGGCCGAGGTCGGGAATATTTATCAACGTTATGTCGTTTGGATTCAAGTACGGGCTTCCTCTCGACGCAGATTTGGTTTTTGATGTTAGGTTTTTGCCGAATCCGTTTTACATACCGGAGCTGAAAAATTCAACAGGACTTGAAACGAACGTTCACGATTATGTTATGAAGTTTGATGAAAGCCAGCGTTTTTTGAGAATGCTTACCGAAATGATAAACTTTTTGGTGCCCGAATACGTAAAGGAGGGCAAGAGCCAGCTTGTTATCGCCATAGGCTGCACCGGCGGACATCACCGGAGCGTGACGTTTGCTGAGGAGCTTTATAAGTTTTTAAAGAGCGATGACGAGGGTGTGAGCGTTACTCACAGAGATATTAACAAGGGGATATAATTTCACGGATATGGAGAGCGGCAGTAAATCAAGATACGAAAATCTTAAAAAGAGCAATACCGGAGGGATAAACGCATTTAACCCTAAAATAATTTCTATCGGCGGCGGTACGGGTCAGTCGGCTATGCTCCGCGGAATAAAGCGGTATACAAGCGATATCACCGCCGTTGTTACTGTGGCTGACGACGGCGGCGGCAGCGGAGTTTTGCGTGATGATTTAAAAATTCCGCCGCCGGGGGATATCAGGAACTGTATACTTGCCCTGTCGCAGGTTGAGCCAGTAATGGAAAAGCTGCTGATGTACCGCTTCAGCGAGGGGATTTTAGAGGGACAGAGCTTTGGGAACCTGTTTGTTGCGGCAATGACCGGAATGTTTGACGGGGATTTTGTCAAGGGCGTCAGAAATGTGTGCGAGGTTCTCAATATCACCGGAAAGGTCTATCCGGTAACCGCCTCTGACGTTGAGCTGGTCGCTACGCTGGAAAACGGCAGGACTGTAGTCGGTGAATCGCTGATAGGACGGTCGGTAAGCCGGTTCAACTCGCCTATAAAAAAGGTGCGTCTGCGTCCCAAGAGATATATGCTTATGCCTATCGAGCCGCTCACGGAGATACTTGAAGAGGTGGAAAACGCAGACCTTATCACAATCGGTCCCGGAAGCCTCTATACAAGCGTGCTGCCCAATCTTGTTATAGACGGGCTTAAAGAAGCGATAAACAAGTCGCGCGCACCGGTGGTCTACATAAACAATATCATGACCCAGCCGGGAGAGACTGACGGCTATACTGCGTTTGACCACTGTTTGGCGGTTCTTGACCATACCTGTGACAGCTTCCTTGACTACTGCATTGTAAACACCGGAAGCATCGGCGATGCTCTGCTCAAAAGATACCGCGAAGAGGGAGCGGAGCAGGTGAAGTATGACAAGCCGAGATTTCTTTCGACAAGAATAAATGTTATAGAAAAGTGCCTTGTCACTGTGGATAAAAATGAACACGTCCGGCACAATACCGATATCCTGGCAGATACGCTGCTTGATATAATCAATATAAACAGGAATGAAAAGGGTCAGAAAATCAGCGCAGAGGGCGTTTTGCTTTACGATCCGGTCAAACGACGGCGGAGGTGATTTCCATGACGGACGTCATAGAGAAAAAGTCGTTCTCAAGATTTGTCAAAGAGGAAATATATAAGACGGAAATTTCGGATAAATGCTGTGTAAATGCAAGGTTTATCGGGCTGCTGCTGTTTGGGGCAAGCAAGGTCACAAAGAGTGAGATAAGGCTTGTGACCGATAATCCGGACGTGCTTGGCAGCTTTGTGGAGCTTTCGAGGCTGCTCGGAAACGAGGCCGAGGTCAGACAGAACAGCGAAAGGCATATAAAGTACAAAGCGGTGATCTCGGACAGTGTAAAGGTCGCGCAGCTTCTCTATGATTTAAAACTTTTGGATGAACACGGGAATATAAGGTTCAGCGATAAAAAGCTCAAGCGTCTGTGCTGCAAGCGTGAATTTTTAAGAGGTGCGTTTTTGGGAGCCGGATTTGTCAGCGACCCGGAAAAGAATTACAGCCTTGAGATAGTCACGCCGTACAGGGAGCTTGCAGAGGCGGTCGTCAAAACATTTCGTGAGGTCGGTTTTGAGCTGCGTCTTTCGCTTAGAAAGAACCGATTTGTGGCCTATGTTAAAAACAGTGAGACAATTGCGGACATTTTGACGTTTTTGGGCGCCTGGAAAGCACAGATGGCATTGCTTAACATTAAAATCGAAAAGGAGATAAGAAATGACGTAAACCGCAGCGCCAACGGCGAGACCTCCAATCTTTCCAAAACGATTAACGCCTCTGTCGAGCAGATCCAGGCAATACAGAAGATAATCAAAACTGATGGGCTTGACAGTCTGCCCGAGGACCTGAGAGAGATAGCGCTGCTCAGAATGGAGAATAAAGATCTGAGCCTGAGCGAACTTGGAAAGCTGCTTAACCCGCCGCTTACAAAGTCGGGTGTAAACCACAGAATGCAGAAGATAATAAAACAGGCGGTGCTGCATTCCAGAATCGAGCAGTAAACAGTGCATAATTTAAAAGGGGCTGTAA
>DXIJ01000022.1 GCA_019112945.1 Candidatus Monoglobus merdigallinarum
ACTCTGAAAAAATTTGTAAAATCTGCGGAGCGTGAGAATTTGACAATTGCAGAAAACTTTGAAATTATGTAAAAAAATGTATGGAAATTCTCAAAGAAATATGTTATAATAATCAATAGTTAAATTGCCGGGTATGTGTGTGCGGCAAGAGCGCAGTATCCGGCTTTTGACAGAAAGCAGAATATAGTTTGGTACGCGTTATGAAATCACTTTATGGAGGTGGCGTTATGAAGGCGAAGAAATTTTTTGCCGCAGCAGCGGGTGCGGCGGCGGCAGCGCTGACAGCGGTCGGTGCAAAGGTCTTTATGTCAAATTTAAAAGGCGGCTCCGGCAAGTTTATCAGCCTGAACAATACGGATAATAACGGAGGCGCAAAGCCGGAGGAGAAATCGGGCGGCGTTGACTTTAAAGAGTTTTCGGACGAAATTTTAACAGCTATGATTGACAGCTTTGAGAAAAAAACTCCATATTCAGGAGGACATTCAAGGCGCGTTGCGGAAATATCAAGGCTGATCGGCGAAAAGCTGGGCTTTTCGGATTTGAACGGACTTTATTATGCGGCGCTGCTTCACGATGTGGGTAAGATGTATATACCGGAGGAGCTTTTGAATAAGTCAAAATTCAGTATGACTGATTTAGAGAAAGAGGAATGGTATAATCACCCTAAGACCGGAGCGGCTTTGGTTAAAGGGATATCCGGTATATCCCGGTATGCCGGCAGCATCAAGCATCATCATGAACGCTATGACGGCAGCGGATATCCGGACGGCTTAAAGGGCGAGGATATACCTCTTGCCTCCAGGATTATCGCAGTGGCAGACGCATACGAGGCAATGTCGAGCGAGAGGCCGGGACGTGAGGCTTACCCCAGAGAATATATCATGAGAGAGCTGACAAAGTGCAGCGGGAACCAGTTTGATCCGGCTGTGGCAAAGGCCATGATGGCGGTTATAGCAGATATTGAGACCCAAAGGGCACAGAGCGCCGAATAAATAATTCAAACAAATATCCCGTCGGCAGAGCCGCACATCATTTTGTGCAAAAGCCTGCCGCCGGGATTTTTTATCATCCGTCGGCGGTTTTTAAAAAGTTCATCTTATAGTATCTGCCCTTGCGCTCAAGCAGCTCCGGGTGAGTGCCTTCCTCGCATATCTCACCGTTGTTTATGACTATTATCTTGTCGGAGTCTCTGATTGTCGAAAGCCTGTGCGCTATGATAATACAGGTTCGGTTTTCCATCAGATTTATCAGCGCACGCTGGATCTCCTTTTCGGTCTTGGTATCGACAGAGCCGGTTGCCTCGTCCAGTATGAGAATCGGACTGTCGCAGAGCAGCGCCCGCGAGATGGCTATCAGCTGGCGCTGTCCTTCGCTCAGGGTCTCGCGGCTGCCCGAGACGAACGTGTCATAGCCCTGAGGCAGCCTTTTTATAAAGCTGTCCGCTCTGGCAAGCTTTGCCGCATTCATGACTTCGGCGTCCGTGGCGTCAGGCTTTGAATATTTAATGTTTTCCATTATAGTGCCCGAGAACAGGCAGGTATCCTGGAGCACAACCGAGAAGCATTCTTCAAGGCTTTTGCGTTTTATATTTTTTATGTTGATACCGTCGAGCAGGATCTCGCCGCTGTCAACATCATAAAACCTTGTCAGAAGGTTTACGATCGTTGTTTTACCGGAGCCTGTTTCTCCGACAAGAGCTATATTCTGACCCGGCCGGACCTTAAAAGAAATGTTGCTCAGCACCTTTTTGTTTTTGCTGTATGAGAAGCATACGTCTTTAAATTCGATCTCGCCTTTAACGTCAGTCAGAGATATTGCGTCCTCAGCGTCCGGTAGTTCCTCGGTCTCGTCAAGAATTTCAAACACACGTTCCGCGCCGGCGAGCGCGGACTGAATGTTGTTAAACAGTCCGGCAACCGAATTGAGGGGCGTTGCAAACTGCTTTGAATACGTCATAAAACTGACTGCCGTGCCTATGAGCAGTCCGTATTTTGTGCACAGTATGCCCCCGACGGTAGCAGTTACCGCAAATGTGAAGTTGTTTATTATATTCATCAGCGGCATCATATATCCCGCCCAGGTCTGCGCACCGGTTCCGCTTTTCCTCAGCTCATCGCTCACGCGCTCAAAGCCTTTTAGGGCGTCTTCTTCCTTTGAGAATGCTTTTATCATTTTAAGACCGTATATGCTTTCCTCGATTATTCCGTTAAGCTCACCCAGGCGCAGCTGCTGCTTATAAAAATAGCTGCGGCTCTTTGAAGCGATCGCTTTTGTCAGCAGGAACACCAAGGGTACGCAAATCAGAACTGAAAGCGTCAGAAGCGGGCTCAGCGACAGCATGATAATAAGCGAGCCGATCAGTGTAAGCATAGCGGAGGCGAGCTGCGTCGCCGACTGCGCGATGGTGCTGCTTATAGTGTCGGCGTCGTTAGCCATACGGCTCATGGTATCGCCTCTTGGTGTGGAATCAAAAAACGACAGCGGCAGACGCTGAAGTTTTTCAAAAAGCTCTGTTCTCAGCAGCGAAACGAGTTTTTGAGAGACGTGCAGCATGGTGGTTTCGCATATTGTGCCGATTATCCAGTTTGTCAAATAAAGCGAGGCGATAACGGCTGCAATCAGTCCGAGCAAGCCGAAATTCTGTTCCATCATTCCTGGTGCAAATGTGTTAAATGCCTTGCCGACAAAGTATGGTATCAGTACCGATATCCCTGATGAGAGCAGTGTCAGAGTGACCGCTAAGATAATAGCTTTTTTGAATCTCATATATACCTTGACCAGCCTCTTAAGCGTTCCTTTTTGGTCTTTTGCGCGTTCAATATTGCTGAAACGGGCCACGCCTCCGACTTTGGGGCCGCCCATTCTGGGCATTTCAACTTTTCCCGGCGCCTTTGCCATACTGCTGTCCCTCCTTGTCCTGCGCGTCTGAGTTTCCAAGCTGCGAATTATATATCTCGCGGTATGTACTGCATCCCTTGAGTAATTCGTCATGGTTCCCGAATCCGACTTTTTCTCCGTCAGAGAGCACAAGTATCTTATCGGCCAGTCTCGCGGTCGAGACCCTTTGAGTTATTATTATAACTGTGCATTTGCGTTTTAAAAGATTGTTGTTTACTCTGCTTTCGGTTATTGTGTCAAGCGCTCCGGTGGCGTCGTCCAGAACCAAAACCGGTGAATTTTTGATAAGCGCACGCGCGATCGATATTCTCTGCTTCTGACCGCCCGAAATATTAACTCCGCCGCTGCCGAGTTCGCTGTATATGCCATCCTCCATATCATATATGAACTCTGCGGCCGCAGCTTTAATAACATCGCTGAGTTCATCTTCCGAAGCGTACTTTTTTCCCCAGGTTATATTGCCGACTACTGTCCCGGAAAACAGCGTTGCCTTTTGCGGGACAAGTGCGATATTATCCCTGACGGCTGAAACGCTGCGCTCTTTGATATCTATGCCGTCGAGCAGTATGCTGCCGCTGTCTGCATCATAGAGCCGGATCAAAAGATGCGCTATTGTTGTCTTGCCCGAACCGGTAGAGCCGATCACGGCAAGAGTTTCACCCGGGCTCACCTTAAACGACAGGTTGTGTATGGCCGGAACACCGCTGCCACGGGGATATGAGAACGTAACGTCTTTAAACTCAATACTGCCGCCGAGCTGTGCATCGCTTCCCGAGGCTTTAAAGTCTGATTCGCATTCAAATATTTCGTTTATCCTGGCGAGTGAGGCTTTGGTTCTGACAAAGGTGTTAAATATATTTGTGATCATCAAAAGTGAACTCAATATTTGAGAAAGGTAGACTATAAAGGCCGATATCTGTCCCGGACGGGTCAGGTTCAAAGAAAACAGGCGTGCGCCGAAAATCAGTGCGCATACAGAGCCGAGCCCCACGACCAAGGTAAGTATAGGAGAAATCAGCGTGATAATTATCTGGGCATTAACGCCCTTTTTGTATAAATCATCGTTGCGCTGCGTAAACTTCATGAGCTCATCGTCATGCGTGCCGAATGCCTTTATAAGCCTCACACCCATGAGGTATTCCTCTATCGTGGAATTGAGCTTATCCATTGCCTGCTGCAGCCGTCCGAATCTGGGATAGGAGAGGCGCATACTTGTATATAAAAGCAGTGTCACTATCCCCACAACTGCGTAAATTATAACCGCCAGTCTGAGGTTCAGCATCGAGGCAAGTATAATACTGCCGATACATGTAAGCGGAGCCTTAAAGAAAATTCTCATTGTGCCGTTGATGAACTGCGTCATCTGTGTTACGTCATTTGTCATTCTGGTGATAAGCGAACCGCTGTCTATCTTGTCAACGCTGCTCTGCTTAAAGCGCAGGATCGCGGAAAAGAGGTCAAGCCGCAAATCTGCTCCGAAGCTCTGAGAAACACGGCTTGCAAGGATGCTTCTGGTAACCGCAAATACTGCGCCCGAAAGCGTGACGAGTATCATTATACCGCCCCAGTGATATACCGCGCCGAGCGAACGGTTTTCTATACCTTCGTTTACTACGCGCGACATAAGCGTAGGCCCCAGCAAATCACAAAGCGCTTCCATAGCCACGGAGAACACCGCGATAAAAAACAGATATTTATACTTTTTTAAGTAATGGACACATAATTTCAAGACGCATATCTCCCATATCGGTTATAAAAATATTATAAAACTTTTTTTGAACGTTGTCAAAACAATATTAATAAATAATTTACAATTTTTTTGGTAAAACCTCTTGACAAATATATATGGCGGTGCTATTATAATACCAAAGATTAGCACTCGATAACATTGAGTGCTAACAAAAAACAGAGTCAGGAAAGGTGGTTAATATGGCATCCCTCGATGACAGAAAGAAATTGATTCTTCAGGCGATTGTTGAGGATTATATTAAGAATGCCGAACCGGTTGGCTCAAGAAGTATTGCAAAAAAGACAAGTCTCAATCTGAGCGCCGCGACCATCAGGAATGAAATGTGCGACCTGGAGGAAATGGGAATGCTCATCCAGCCGCATACTTCCGCGGGCAGGATACCGTCAAACGCCGGATTCAGGTTTTATGTTGACAATTTGATGCATAAATATCAATTGACGGCTATGGAGATCCAGAGAATGCGCAGCGCTATGCTAAACAGTTTCAGAGAGCTTGACAATATTATCAAAAGCCTGTCGTCGGCATTTTCATCTATAACCAGTATGCCAACATTCGCCATGCTGCCGGTTCATAAGACGGGAGCGATAAGCAATATTAAACTTGTCAATATTGACAATAAAACCATAATGGTCATAGTCTCAGACTCGTCAGGGCTTATCAAGAATAAGCTGCTGAGGCTTAGGAGCACAGTGACCGATGAAGATGTGGAGAGGCTCAACCGCGTTATCAGCGACAATATTTCCGGCCTTGATCTCGGCGGATATGTAAGCCTTGAAAATGTGATAGGAATAAAAGACGCAGTCGGTGACAATACCGAGATATTGTCGTCTGTGCTTGAGCTTGTTCATGAAGCGCGCAGAGAAATTGACAGCAAGCAGGTCGTTGTGGAGGGGACGGCAAATATTTTGAGATTCCCCGAGTATAACGATGTTGAAAAGATCAAAAGCATATTGGAATTTTTTGATGATAAATCCGTGATGAATGAGGTTATTGACGCCGTACATTTCGAGCGCGGCGGCGATAACGTTAATATTTATATCGGAGATGAGCTGCCGCTGCCTCAGCTCAAGGAGAACAGCGTGGTCGTTTCCAGATATAACGTCGGCAGCGATTTGGTCGGAGTGGTCGGTGTGATAGGGCCGCAGAGAATGGATTATGCCAAGGTGGTTTCGGGCATTGAATTTTTCTCCAAGAATATGGGAAGAATTTTAAGCCAAAGCCTCGGTTCTGACCGAAGCGGAGAGGACGATAATGATGATAACGTCGGAAAAGGGGATGATTTATCTTGAATAAGAAAGAGGACGGCACAAAGATGGAACATGCTAAACAGGAGGACAGCACAAAGCAGGAGAAAGATACAAATCCGGCCGGTGCACGCGAAGAAGCTGAAGCAGCCGAGCCCTGCGGGAGGGACGCAGAGCTTCGGGAGGATAAAGAGAGTGGCCTTGCCGAAAAGCTCGAAGAAGCAAAGGATAAGCTGCTTAGGAAAATAGCCGAGTTTGACAACTATAAGAAGCGTACTGCCAAAGAAAAAACAGAGAATTTTTCAATGGGTGTGTGCGATGCGGTGGCAAAGCTGCTTCCGGTCATGGATAATCTTGACAGAGCTATTGCCGCGGCGGAGAGCAATGATGATAAGGACGCGCTGCTCAGCGGTATAAAAATGGTCAGAAACCAGTTTGCCGACGCACTCGGTGATATAGGCGTCAGTGAGATAGAGGCGGTCGGGAAAGCGTTTGATCCCGAGAAGCATAATGCTGTAATGATGGAGGACAGCGAAGAGGCTTCTAACACGGTCATTGATGAGTTAGCCAAGGGATATATCTATAAGAGCGGCGATAATGAGCGTGTTATCAGACATTCTATGGTTAAGGTCTCAAATTGATGTTAATCCTATACTATGAATATATTAATTAAGTTAAAATTACATTGGAGGTAATATTATGAGCAAGATAATCGGAATTGATTTAGGTACAACAAATTCATGCGTTGCTGTTATGGAGGGCGGAGAGCCGACGGTTATTCCCAATCCTGAGGGGGCAAGAACGACGCCGTCGGTCGTTGCGTTTACCAAAGACGGAGAGCGCCTTATAGGCCAGGTCGCAAAAAGACAGGCGATAACAAATCCCGAAAAGACCATCAGCTCAATAAAGCGTGACATGGGTACAGACAGAAAGGTCGATATCGACGGCAAGAAGTATACCCCGCAGGAGATATCGGCAATGATACTGCAAAAGCTCAAAAGCGACGCCGAAGCATATCTGGGTGAGCCAGTAACACAGGCGGTAATTACGGTTCCGGCATATTTCAGCGATTCACAGCGTCAGGCGACAAAGGATGCAGGAAAGATCGCGGGTCTTGATGTTAAGAGAATAATAAATGAGCCGACTGCGGCGTCGCTTGCTTACGGACTTGCCAAGGATGTTGACCAGAAGATAATGGTCTATGACCTGGGCGGAGGTACGTTCGATGTTTCTATACTTGAAATAGGCGACGGCGTATTTGAGGTTCTGGCTACCAGCGGTAACAACCGCCTCGGCGGAGATGATTTTGACGAAAAGGTAATGAATTATCTTGCCGATGAATTTATGAAAGAACAGGGAATTGATTTAAGACAGGATAAAATGGCTCTGCAGAGGTTAAAGGAAGCTGCCGAAAAGGCAAAGATCGAGCTGTCCGGAGTGACCTCTACCAATGTAAATCTCCCGTTCATCACAGCTGACGCAACAGGCCCCAAGCACCTTGATATTACACTGACAAGGGCTAAGTTTGATGAACTGACTGCCGATTTGGTTGAAAAGACAATGGCTCCGTCAAGAGACGCTATGAACGAAGCGGGCCTTTCCGCGAATCAGATTGATAAGGTCTTGCTGGTCGGCGGTTCTTCAAGAATACCGGCTGTTCAGGAAGCGGTCAAAAAGCTCACCGGCAAGGAACCGCATAAGGGTATCAATCCTGACGAATGCGTTGCTATCGGCGCCGCTGTGCAGGCAGGTGTTCTGACAGGTGATGTAGAGGATTTGGTACTGCTTGACGTAACTCCGCTGTCGCTTGGTATCGAGACAATGGGCGGTGTATTTACAAAACTTATTGAAAGAAACACAACGATCCCGACAAACAAGAGCCAGGTGTTCAGTACTGCGGCTGACGGCCAAACGAGCGTCGAGGTGCACGTCCTGCAGGGCGAGCGTGAGATGGCTGCCTATAATAAAACGCTTGGAAGATTCAGCCTCACGGATATTCCGCCGGCGCCGCGCGGCGTCCCGCAGATCGAGGTCAGCTTTGATATTGATGCAAACGGTATAGTCAACGTTAAGGCAAAGGATCTGGGAACAGGCAAGGAGCAGGCTATAACCATTACCGCCAGCACAAACCTGTCTGATGCAGATATAGAAAAGGCCGTTAAAGAAGCGGAAAAATATGCTGAAGAGGATAAGAAAATAAAGGAAGAGGTTGATGTCAGAAACCAGGCCGACAGCATGGTATATCAGACAGAAAAGACATTGGGTGAGCTTGGCGACAAGATCTCTGCGGATGAAAAGAGCGGTATCCAGGCGGAGGTAGATAAGCTCAAGGATATGCTTAAAGCGTCTCCGATGGATGTTGAAGGAGTTAAAAAGCAAACCGAAGAGGTATCTAAGAAGTTCTATGCTGTCAGCGAAAAGCTGTATAAGGATGCAGCCGCACAGGCTCAGCAGCAGCCCGGTGCACAGGACGGAAGCGCGGGAAATCAGGGCGGAGACGATAATGTAGTCGATGCTGATTATACCGAAACGGAGTAATAAATTCAGATCAAGTATTGTATTTTATCGTGAAGGGACGGAAATATGGCAGATAAGAGAGATTACTATGAGGTGCTCGGGGTCAGCAGGAATGCTACAGGCGATGAGATAAAAAAGGCTTACAGAAAGCTGGCAAAAAAATATCATCCGGATCTTAATCCGGATGATAAGGCCGGCGCCGAAGCAAAGTTTAAAGAGGCCAGCGAGGCCTATGAAGTGCTGAGCGATCCCGAGAAAAAAGCAAGATATGACCAGTATGGTCATGCGGGGGTTGATCCGAACGCAGCCGGCGGTTTCGGCGGCGGAGGCTTTGGAGGCTTTGAAGATTTTGACCTCGGTGACATTTTCGGAAGCTTTTTCGGCGGCGGAGGCTCTGTCAGGCGCAATCCCAACGCGCCGCAAAGAGGCAGGGATATTAAAATGAATATTGAGCTGACATTTGAAGAGGCTTGCTTTGGAACCAAAAAAGAGATCACTGTCAGCCATATGGAAGAATGTCATACATGTCACGGCAGCGGTGCGGCGCCCGGAACAAGCCCGGTCAAGTGTACCGCATGCGGAGGCAGCGGACAGATCAGGATGATGCAGAGAACGCCGTTTGGTTCTGTCCAGACAACAAGGGTGTGTGATACCTGCCGCGGAAAGGGTACGATTATCAAAGACGCGTGCAAAACCTGCCGCGGAGAAGGCCGCGTCAGAAGAAGCAAGAAAATTAATGTCAACATTCCCGGCGGCATAGATTCGGGTCAGACGCTGAATGTTCATAATGAGGGCGATATAGGCCGAAACGGCGGTGCGGCAGGTGATTTGCTGCTTGAGGTAAAGGTAAAGACGCATAAAATATTCTCGCGTCAGGGCAGTGATATCATGTGCGAATACCCGATATCGTTCGTTCAGGCAACGCTTGGCGGCGGAATTAAGGTTCCGACAATTGACGGAAACGTATCATATAATATCCCGGAGGGAACTCAGCCGGGAACGGTTTTCAGGCTTAAAGGCAAGGGCGCCGTAAAACTTGGCAGTAATGCGCGCGGAGATCAGTATGTGAAGATACAGGTCGAGATTCCAAAGGGAATAACAGAGAAGCAGAAAGAACTGCTGAGACAGTTTGACGACAATATAGACCCGTCAACCTATAAAAGACGCAAGAGCTTTACTGAAAAAATAAAGGACTTGTTTGACTGAGAAAAATATAGATTAGTACCCTTGTCGGTTAAGAGAAAAGCACAGATTAAAAATCAGTACCGTGCCTAAAATTGATGTGTACTCCCGAAAGGTATATGCTTCTGGGGCCGCTTCAAATTCGGGTGCGGTATTTTTATAAAGCCGTGCTTATGCGGCACGGGCGGCGGATAACTATGGTTCTAGCGGCATAAGTAATATGTGCGTGAGGCGGGATTAAAAAAATCTTGACATTAAACAGTATCTCTGGTATAATACGAACGTGCTGAGCGGGTATGGCGGAATTGGCAGACGCGCCAGATTTAGGTTCTGGTGCCCCGGGGCGTGAAGGTTCAAGTCCTTTTACCCGCACCACGTCGGAGCAAAGTTCGCTTTGCTCCGACTTATTTTTGTTAAAAAAATAAGTCATCCGCCCGCTTCCTTGCTCCTCCTTTTTCGCAAAAAGGCACGCTACGCTACCACCTTTTTGCGATTTCT
>DXIJ01000023.1 GCA_019112945.1 Candidatus Monoglobus merdigallinarum
TTATAACATATTATTACAAATTTGTAAAGATAAATTACAAAAAACTTACAATAAAGTTACTCAAAACAATTAAAATGCAAACACAAGATCAGAGTTTAAGTTGTTTGATTTAATAAATATCACGGCACATCTGAATGTAGTCTCTGAAATTCGTGCCGATAATATAATTTGTTATAAGAAAATCGTCAATCGGTATCGTGTTGAGGATATTTGTAACAGACTGGTCAAATGTTCTCGCATCGATAACGATTATCTTATTATACGCGCAGGCGAGCCACGGCAGCAGCGCGTTTGAGTATGAATCCTTTATCATCAGCAATGTCCGTGCGTTGGGGCTCGCAGAATCTATCTCAATATACGGCTGGTCTCCGCCCATGAACATATTGTATGTTGCGCCGAGACTTAAATCAAACGTCTTTCCGCTGTATACAAACTCCTCGCCGGGTATATAGCTGTATGTCACACACTTAAACGGAATGTCGTTAACAGCATTCTTATAATACTCAATGGTATCCTTGTGAGACTGCAATGAAGTCGCCTCAGCCTGACTGTACAGGTACCCAAGAAAGTCCGGCACCTCGTCCTTTTGGAACTCGCTCAGTTCCATAGGCGTAAAACCCATGTCCTCGCCCATCTTGCGGTATGCGTAGTATGCGCCAAGAGTTGTCCAGTGGTGGTCTGTCCTGAAATACACATACTCTCCGTTATTAAAATGCTCCATCAATGTATCATATACGTTTATGTTATGCACTCTGTCATCAAAGCCGTTGTACAAATATTCTATGGCTTCGCGCTCGCTGTCGCCGACAGTATTATAAAACGGCATAAAATCGATTTGTGTAGGGACAATCATAGAATACATATTTATCCCCTCGGGAAGTCTTTCGGCATAGAAATTGACCATATCGATATATTCGCGCTGAGCTTCCTCGTCCGCATTATAAATCTCCATGACCCTGTCGTCGGCAACAAGCAGCTTGCTCTTAGTTGTTGTACCCGTTCCCAAGTCTCCGTGTGTTTCCACAACTCTGCCGAAGCTGTTTATGCCCTTATTATTCTTATATGCCGCCGAGATATCGGTAAACGTTCCGCGGTAACCAACATTGTCCGAAAGGTAAGTTTCAAAGTCTGATGTGAACTCACCGCTTGTCCAGCTCTCGAAAGAAAACGACGGCAGTTCGGCAAGATTTCTGTTCTCCCTCTGCGCGGCGGATTCATCCTTAGGCAGGATTACTACCACAACAAAGGCTGCGGCCAAAAATATTGCAAAAAATATAACAGTTATAATTCTTCTTGCAGTTTCCATTATTTATCCCCTCGATAACACAACGTGTTTTAAAATCTGAAATATAAAAACGGGTTATAAGATTCTCCCACCAGCAGCACAAAGCAAAAGGCCAGCAGAACCACAACGAGCACGGGCGTCACTACCAAATTGACCGGCTTCAGCTTTGCGGCAAACCATTTATAGCAATTTTTGAGCAGCGGCGTTGAGATGACCGCACAGCCTATAAACAGCCACAGGTTTGACATCAGCGTGGTAAAGCCTGTGTAATCATAGAGCTTTCCGGTTCCGCCGAAAGCGCATATGAACCATTCTTTCAATGAATTCATATCGGTATAATAGAACAGCGCCCAGCCAAGAACAACGATGATCATGGTGTAAAGATGTGCAAAAAACGACGGCAATCTCATAAGTGCGCCGCCGAACAGCTTCTTTTCGGCAATAAGCAGCACTCCGTAAAAAACTCCCCACAGCACAAAGTTCCAGCTCGCCCCGTGCCACAATCCCGTCAGCATCCACACAAAGAAAATATTAAAAGCCTGATGCTTCCTGTTGCCGCCAAGAGATATATACACGTAATCCCTGAAAAACGTGGACAGCGAAATATGCCATCTTCGCCAGAACTCGGTTATGTTTTTGGAAATATACGGATAATTAAAGTTTTCAAGGAAGTTAAAGCCGAACATTTTGCCCATACCTATCGCCATGTCCGAATAACCGGAAAAGTCAAAATAAATCTGGAACGTATACGCAAGTATCCCGACCCAGGCGGACAGCACGGATGACGAGGCCATATCCCCGTCCAGCAGCGCGGTCGCAACAGTGCCGATACCGTTGGCGAATACAACCTTTTTTACCATACCCTGAACAAACCGCAAAACACCGTATTCAAAATTCTTAAGAGTAACACGTCTGTTGTCTATCTGACCCTCAATATCAATATAGCGAACTATAGGGCCTGCAACGAGCTGAGGGAACATTGACAGGTAGCACAGAAAGCTGAGCGGATTTTTCTGAACCTTTATCTCGCCCCTGTACATATCTATTGTATATGACAGCGTCTGGAAGGTATAAAACGATATACCGACCGGGAGCGCAAAATCATAGTACGGGATATTGATTCCCAGCGCTGTGTTAATGCTGCCTATTAACCAGCTTGAATACTTAAACGTGGCAAGTATGCCGAGATTTATAACCAGTGACTCAATAAGCGCAAACTTTGCCTGCCACTTTCCGAAATACTTGTCTATAATAAGACCGTTCATATAGTCAAGCATAGCACTGAACAGCAGCGTCAGTATCCAGACAGGCTCTCCCCAGGCATAAAATACCAGAGAAGCTATAACCAAGACGGTTTTTCTGTATGTTATATTATTATTCCAAAAATACAGCAACAGAACTACCGGCAAAAATATACATAAAAATATTAAACTTGAAAATACCATTACCCTACTGTTCCCCTCTCTAAGAGCACATAAACATCCACTGTAAATTTCAGTTAATTATCGATAATTATACCACCTATGCCTTAAAATGTCAATTATCTAATATGACCATTGTGTCATATTATCTTTACAAAATTTTAAGTATATTGCAGCAAAATACATACGGCCGTCAAAAACTATTCAAAATAAAAATACGGCTCAAAGAACGTTACTTCCAAAAGCCGTATTTTTATCTCTTAACTGTGTTATCCGATTATACCTTTAATATATTCGGCAATTTCGGCATTCTTGCAGTTGGGGAAGAACAACTCGCTGAACTTCTCGCCGCTGACTGTCTTTTTCAGGAAATCCTGATCGATATTCTTAAGGATATACATAATATCCTGATGCGTTACTTTCTTGACCTCATCCAGTATCTTCTTGTTCGCCTGCTCCGGGACCGCGCGCTCCTTTGGATATCCGCCGCCCATTTCCTCAGAGAACAGCTTTTCAAATGTGTAGTCGAGGTTGAGCTCCGCTCCCCAGCCAAAGCCCTGTGCAAACGGCATAGCTATCGCATTTCCGTTGTTGACCTGTCCGAACAGGTAAGCATCAAGCGGGCTTGTAACGTGTCCGCACAGCACGCCGGGGAATGAGTTAAGCGCAAGCATTGCGCCCTCGCCTGTGCCGCAGCCTGTCACTACAAAGTCCGCCGCGCCCGAATTGAGCAGGATCGCAGCCAAAAGGCCGTTCATAACATATGTAAGCTGCGCCTCATCGTCTGCGCTGTACATACCGAAGTTCAAAACCTCATGTCCCAGAGGCTCTACCGACTTCTTAAGAGAATTATAGATGATCTCGTTCTTTGCCGCCTGTGAATTTTCGTTAATCAATGCAATTTTCATAATTTTCCCTTTCCGCCGCAGGCTAAACACTGCCGCGGCTCTTTTTGATTAAAATATGAGTTTAAACACCGCAACAGCGCGGTGCGAAAAAAATTTGTTTATTTTTTTGATCATTTATAGTATAATAATAAACAACAGATTTGTCAACCTTAACATAGGGGGAAATACGCAATGAGCCGGATCAACTTTTTAATATCCCTGCTGACGGGACAGTATGTAAATATCGAATTGATAAAACGCCGCCTTGAGCAGATAAGCCGTGCGGGCGCGGACGGGCTCACGCTTCCGGCAGACTGCGATATACATACTCTCGGTGAAGCAATACTCCATGCCAAGCAGCTCGGGCTTGAGGTCTGGCTCGAAACGGACGACACTCCCCGCGCGGCACACGGCATAGCTCCGCTCAGGCTTGAATACACCGGCAGCGAGGTGCGCGTGCTCAGTGACTTTTCGGGCACAGATCCGTTCCACGAAATGAGCGCCTACACTCTTCTTAGCGAGAATTATGAACGGTTAAAGGATGGGCTCCCAAAAGAAGCATTTTCGTATATAACCGGCTTTGCCGGCAGGATAGACAGGCTTATCAGCAGCGGCGGCTCACACTCCGCACCGTGGTATGACGGGTTTGAGGCGGACTATTTAGAGCGGTACAATGTTGATCCCACCCCGTTTCTGGACGAAATTTTTAAGGATAATGCGGCGCCCTCGCGGTTCCGCGCTCGTTACAGACAAATGATAATAAATCGCATCAAAGAAAGTTATATTCGCCCGATAACCGAGAGGCTGGAGCAAGACGGAAAGCGTTACATTCCTATATTCGACTGCGGCAAAACGCTGCCGGAGCAAATTAACGCCTGCGGCTCGTGGCTTCAGCTTTGCAGCGCATACGGTGCCGGCAGCGTGTCGGTACCCTCGCCGGAGGCACTGTGCGGCTTCTGCACAGCCGCTGCCGCTTCAGCTGCGCACCAGAGCGGCACAGCCGCTGCCGCCTCTGTTTTCGGCGGCACAGCTCCGGGACTTACTCCGGGTGAATTTGAGACAGTTTTGTCAAGACTTATCAAAAACGGCATTTCGACATTTATTTTAAACAGCTGCTTTCTGACGCGGGACGCCGAAAGTCAAAGAAGCGGACGGCTCTCATTTATCGGCTTGCCATGGGAGGCTGCTTTTACCGATATTTTGTCGAAGCTCAGAAAGCAAAGCCGCAAGCCGCCGAAAATTCTGGTCGTGTGTCCATCACGCGGCATGTTTGAGCAATATATACCGGGAACACGCAAGCCCGAAGCCGATGCGCTTGACAAAAGCGTTTCGGAGATATGCGGACGCCTTGAAGAGATGCATAAAGCGTTTGATATAACTGACGAGGTGCTGTTTGAGGAAAATTCTGTTTTTGAGAACAACAGTATGCGCCTCGGAGAAGCAGAGTACACCATGCTCCTTACGATACCGGGCTGTTCATTCTCCAAAAAGGGAATGCTGTCGCTTGAAAAGGCAAAGGCTAACGGCGTGCGGCTGCTGAGTGATATCCCAAAGTCGGACACCGAGATTATTCCGCTCGACCAAATCAGAGAAACCCTTGTGGTTCCCGCGACAGTTCATCAAGACAGCTGGACACTTACCCTGCCAGACGAAAACCGAATGCCGCTCAGATTTAATGCACAAAACGGCTCAGCCCGTTTCAAAATTGAAAAAGTACCGCCTACCGGCCTTACACTGCTCCTCAGCGACCCCTGCGGCGAGGTCAGTGTAAACAACATTCTGCTTTCATGCGCACGCAGCGATGAGCATGGCTTTTATTATAATATTACAGATACTACGATACCGGGAGTTAACACTGTCTCGGTTCAGGGCTGCTCAGATATCAAGGCATATATAACCGGAGATTTTAAGGTAAACGCAGACTGCGGCTATATTGAGCTCGGCCGCTCATGCCTTCAGACAAGGAACACGTTTACCATAAAAGAAGCGGGCTCGGAAAGCAGTATCAAGCTGACGGCTATGGGATATCCGTTCTGCTCAAAGCCTGTCCTGGCGAAAAAAATAATATATCTTGACGAAACTATACTAAACCCCATACTAAGGCTCGATTGCTCTCACTCATCTATGACGGAGGTGTATTTTGACAATGAGTATGTAGGCATTTTGTACGCAGGCAGAGAAACGCTCTCACTGCCGCCTATGAACGCCGGTGAGCAGCATGTTCTTCAAATACGCTGCTGTCCGCACGCAAGCAACATCTTCGGCGGTACCGACCCCGGCGGCAGCGGTAATATCAAGCTGCTAAGCTGGGAGCTGCCGCATGAAGCTGAGATAATACAGCAATTTTAATAAACCGCACCGCTGCATATACCCCTGCCCCAAAGCCCCAGGAGCTTGGGGCTTTATTATTTTACTCATAAGTATTATTGTTTTTCAGGTATAAATTTTGTTGAAAATGTGTGTTTACAAAAAAAACACAATGTGTTATTATTAACACAATAATTAAAGTTGAAATATAATTTTTCATTAATCAAACATTGAAAACTAACACATATATTTTAATTTTAACTTTTTATGATTTTGCAGAGCAAGCCCTTAAATACATGGAGATGATTATATGAATACACGTGCAGATAAAATATCTGCTGCGCGCCGCGACGCTGAACGCGCTCAGATAACCACCCTTGAACATAAAAACGAAACGAACGAAAGAGAGAAATTTATTAGAAAGCTGCTTTTGGGCAGCACTGATTTTAATCTGAAAACCTCCGCCGAGCTTGGTATAATGTTCAGACATCCTCATTTTTCGGTCATACTGGTCAGGATAAACAGAACTGACGACCTGTCTGTTTCCGACCTGCCGGGAATAACCTTTGCGATAAGAAATATCGGCGAAGAGCTCTACCGTGAATATTCCGAGTGCTACGGCGTTGAGGTAGATGCTGTCACGGTCGGGTTTATATCAAATCATACCAAGGATTCATCGTTTATAGGCAGGCAGTCCTCTGACCTAAAGCGGCACATTGTAGAGCTTTTCGGCGTAAACACTACGCTCTCGCTCTGCACAAACGGAAACTGTTCGCCCGACGAACTGCACAAGCTGTACAAAAATGCACGTTATGCCATGCTGTACCGTTTATCGTTTAAGCCGTACTCGATAATCAACTACGATCAAACTCTGAATATGTCAAAAATGAGCTGTGAATACCCGTCGCTGCTTGAGCGCGAGATATTTGAATGTATTCACGGGAAAAACGAGATACTGCTGAAGCGTGCAATCAACGCCTTCATTAATACGATAAACAATATGTCATACGACACTATAGTCCTGCATACGACCCGGCTGCTGCTGGCGGTAAACAATATGGTTATCTCAACGACAGGAGACAACGGTATTGTTCATAACAGTATAATCGAGGATCTAAGCACACTCGAATCTATCGACGATCTCGTCAGATTTATTGAGGACAGATGCATGGACGTTATGCGGATATTATCAATGAACAAATCAGACACCAAGAAAGACTTTATCGTAACAAATATACTGAATTTTATAAACGAAAACTATACGGACCCCGGTCTTTCGGTAGAGGTGATCGCCACGAATGTCAACCGCAGTTCGAATTACA
>DXIJ01000024.1 GCA_019112945.1 Candidatus Monoglobus merdigallinarum
GATGATGTACAGATCATGACCGAGAACAATATAGTTACGGTGAGCAATGCTCCGGAAAACAGTACACTGATAGCAGCTTTTTACAAAGACGGGATATTGTTTGATGCACGGCTCAACAGAGGCAGCGGTACTGTTACAGCGGATATCTCGCAGGGTGCGGCGGAGGCTGATAAAATCAAAATGTTTTTATGGGATATGGACAGCATTCGTCCATTGACAGAGAAAGCATATGAGGTGAGCACAGCCGATAAAATAACTATTGAAGCAAACGGTCGTATCATGACCGCGACCATTGAGAACAATTCCTCAGCGCAAGCCCTTTTGGAGCTTTTACGTGAATCCCCCATTACAGTGCAAATGCATGATTACGGAAACTTTGAAAAAGTCGGAGGCCTCGGCGCAGCGCTTCCGCGGAACGATGAAGAGATAACAACAGAGCCTGGCGATCTCATCTTGTATCAGGGCAATCAGATAACCATATATTATGACACAAACACCTGGAGCTTCACAAGGCTCGGAAAAATAGACAATATCACACAGTCTGAGCTGATGGATATCCTGGGGGACGGTGATGTTACAGTAACATTTTCTCTGCATGACGCACAGCACTGAGCAGCTTGAAGAGAAAGCGGCAGAGAAAACTCTGCCTGTACTGAACCTTGGCAAGAAAAATAATAAAAATTTAAATTAGCCCTTGACAAAGCTCAAACTTTATGTTATACTGTTTAAGCATTTAGGAAAGCAGTATAATATGCGGGAGTGGCTCAGTGGTAGAGCGTCACCTTGCCAAGGTGAACGTCGCGAGTTCGAATCTCGTCTTCCGCTCCAATAAAAAACCTGTGGATTTAAAAATCCGCAGGTTTTTATTTATTGACATACATATCTTTGTGCGCCCGGCCGCCGCCTTAACAGCAATTAATAAACCCGCTGTCCGGCGGGCTTTTCTGTTATTCTGCGCTGCGTGATGTCAGGCGGCTGAATGCGACTTGCTCCCACTTTGTTCCGGGTCTGCCGTAATTTGCGAACGGATGTATCGAAATACCGCCGCGCGGCGTGAACCGCCCAAGCACCTCAATATACTTCGGCTCCATCAGCTTTATCAAGTCTTTCATTATCTTATTAACGCAGTCCTCATGGAAATCACCGTGGTTTCTGTAGCTGAACAGATACAGCTTCAGCGACTTGCTTTCGACCATTTTCATATCCGGTACATACGAGATTATTATCTCAGCAAAGTCCGGCTGGCCTGTTATAGGGCAGAGCGATGTAAATTCCGGGCAGTTGAACCTGACCCAATAATCGTTGTCCTTATGCTTATTCTCAAACGTCTCCAGCAGTTCCGGAGCGTAA
Organism: Candidatus Monoglobus merdigallinarum; assembly: GCA_019112945.1. Classification (GTDB taxonomy): domain Bacteria; phylum Bacillota; class Clostridia; order Monoglobales; family Monoglobaceae; genus Monoglobus; species Monoglobus merdigallinarum. The sequence goes on from DXIJ01000024.1 coordinate 1,351, forward strand.
TCTGTCTTATATTCGGTCTTGCCGCTGCCGAGCAGCGTTAAGCCCTCTGTGTTGCTCATAATATCACCTCGTACAATAAAAGCGGTATTTTTTTAAATTTCCTCTTTGAGGATCGGTCAAGATCACCTGCCGCCTCTTAATACAAATCAAGACCGTTTGCCAAAAATGCCGCACGTCTGTCACGGCAGGTACCGCACACTCTGCACGGCTCGTCCTGTCCCTCATAGCAGCTCCATGTGAGCTCATACGGCACGCCGAGCCCGACGCCCTGCCTTACAACCTCCGCCTTGGTGAGCCCCACAAACGGAGCGCGTATTCTCACAGCACCGCCCGTACCCTCGTATATCGCAGTGTTCATAGCAGTGTTAAATGCCTCGCTGCAGTCCGGATAAGCATTCCCCGCGGCGTCATCGCTGTGCGCTCCGTAGAGTATCTCATCGGCGCCAAGAGACATTGCATACGCCGCTGCTGCCGAAAGGAACAAGCCGTTCCTAAACGGCACATACGTTGAGACCGGACTGCCGTTCGTCTTTTTCAGCTGCTCGGCATAGCTCTCTTTGGGTATCTCCTCGCCGCTGTTGCGTCCAAGCAGAGAACAGCCGCTGAATTTGAATATCTCGGACAAGTCAAGCTGTATCAGCCTTACATTAAAATAGCGGGAAAGCTTTTTCGCCGCCTCTATCTCCTTAACATGCTTTTGCCCGTATGAGACCGACAACGCAGTCACGCTGCCGCTTCCCATCTCGCTGACCGCCAACGCCAGCGCTGTCGTACTGTCAACACCTCCGCTGAACAGCACCAGCGCACCTTTGTCACTCATTATACCTCCGCCTTTCCGCCGGCGGGCTTATAGCCCCCGGCTTTTTACGATAATCCTTGCAGCAAACAAACCGTCAGCTCCGGCTCGCTCTCAAACCTGCCCCTAAGGGTTCGCGTAACCGTTTTTGCTGAGGGCTTGCGTATCCCTCTGGCCGTCATACAGCTGTGGCTCGCCTCGATTATTACCGCAATGTCCGTGCTGCCGGTGACCTCCTGCATTATCTCGGCAATATCTGCGCCGATTCTCTCCTGCAATTGCAGCCGCCTTGCCGCCATGTCGGCAATCCTCGCTATCTTGCTCAGGCCTATGACCTTGCCGCGCGGAATGTACGCCACCGACGCCCTCATATCATACATAAGCGCCATGTGGTGTTCACAGTAGCTGAATATCTCGATATCCCTGACAAACACCGTGTCGCCGGAGCTGTTAAATGTGTCCGGATCGTCCGCAAACGTCTTGTTAAACATCTGCGCGATCTCATGATTGGTATACTTCATACCTGCAAAGACCTCGGCATACATCTTAGCAACGCGCTCCGGAGTTTCAACAAGCCCCTCACGGCTCGGATCATCGCCCAGAGCTTTAAGGATTCCTCTTACATGCTCCTCTATCGCCTTTTCATCAATTGCCTTCATAAACCTCTCCATTCCAAAAACAGACCATTCGGCTATACGCCTCTTGTCTCCGGGCTCCATATCACCTTGTGCAGCTGGATCTGGAGCTTCACGCCATTGAGCTTATTCTCTGCCATAAAGTCCACAATATCCTTAGGCTCAATACTTCCAAACACCGGGCTTATGAATACCGTACACCTGTTTGTCAAGTCAAAGCGCTCTATGATCTCGGCGGCACGCTTTAAATCGGCCATGCTTCCCGCAACAAACTTGACGCAGTCGCTGCTTGTTACCGCCTCATAGTTTTTGATGAGCATTGCGCCCTCCATACCGCTTCCGGGCAGCTTATAATCAAGCGTAAAACAGTCCGGCCGGACACCGGGTCTTAAATAAGGCCTGATATCAACAGCGCCGTTTGTCTCGACCTCAACGCTGAAACCTGCGGCATTCAGCTTGCTTAAAAGCTCGTCCATACCCGGACGCATAAGCGGCTCGCCGCCAGTGAGAGTAACATTTTCAACGCCGGTGCTCTTGACATACGCGCAGATATCATCAGCAGTCATACGCTCGGCAGGCACATCGGGGTCATTCGCCCAAGCGGTATCACAGTATGTGCACCTAAGACCGCATCCTTTGAACCTGACAAAGACCGAAAGCTCTCCGGCACGTCTGCCCTCGCCGTTTATGCTGACAAACCTTTCGCAAACTAAAAAGTCCATCTTATTCCCCGCAGTACTCCGCAAATGTCTCATCGGATTCGTAGACCCTGACGGCTGACGGAACTATACCTCCGCTCTTTATCTCATCATAGAAATACTTTGCAAAGCACTCGGCAGTCGGTCTGAAATCGACCTCAATATACTCCGCCTCTTCCTCTTCAAGCATCAGCTTGGTTGTACTCCTGAGTGAATCCGTCTCAATTATAAGCTTGTGATCAAACCTGCCGGTCAGCTCTCTCAGAACCTTTTTGATCTCGGTAAAGTCAACGACCATCCCTCTTGCGGCTCCGCTGTCAATCAGCTCCGGTGCGCTGACGGATACCCTGACTCTCCATCTGTGACCATGAATATTCTTGCACGCTCCCGGATAGTTGACCAGAAAATGAGCAGCGTCAAAATGCGACTCGCATGAAACAGTATACATAACAAACATCTCCTTTTAAAATTAATAATAAAAAAACGTCCGTGCCACGGACGCAGCAGGAGAGTATAATCTCCATGCTAAACCGCCCTAGTTTTGTTTAAAGACAGGATGGTACTAACGAACTGTCTGTTTTTATTGTTTTAAACATATTATCATATACCGCATAGAATGTCAATAAAAATTTTTCAAAAGCTGTAAAATCATTATATTGTGAACTAAAAATAATTAAATTGTTTCTATAAACAGTAAAATACGCGAAATTTCAAATTAAAATACCGGGAACAACCACATGCTGCGGCGGCCGCCCTATGGCAGCCGCCGCAAATTTGATCAGACCTCCATAATTATCGGCAAAATCATAGGCCTGCGTTTTGTTTTTGCATACAGGTAGTTTCCTACCTCATTTTTAACTCTCGTTTTAAGAGTCGTCCAGTCAAGCGCACGACCCGACAGGCAGTTGTCGATAACCTGCTCAGTCTGCTTTCTTATTGCTTCCATCAAGTCCTCGGACTCCCTGACATACACAAAGCCGCGCGAAATAATATCGGGGCCTGACACGCATACGCCGCTTTCTTTTTCTATCGTCATAACAACAATAATGATACCGTCCTCCGCAAGATGCTTTCTGTCACGCAGGACAATGTTTCCAACATCTCCGACGCCCAGTCCGTCAACCAGCACCTTGCCGGCAGGGACCACGCCTGTGATCTTAGCCGAAGCACGCGAGATCTCAAGGACGTTTCCTATATCCAAAACAAAAATTTTCTTGGGGTCAATCCCTGTGCTGACAGCCAGATCCCTGTGCTTGCACAGGTGGCGGTATTCGCCGTGAACCGGTATAAAATACTGCGGCTTAACCAGCGACAGTATCATCTTCAGCTCCTCCTGACATGCGTGTCCCGAAACATGAACGTCCGCCTGCTTCTCATAAACGACTTCTGCACCATGCTTTAAAAGCTCGTTTACAACGTTTGCCACCGACTTCTCGTTACCCGGTATGGGGCTGGCAGAAATTATGACAAGATCGCCCGGCTCGATATTTATCTTCTTGTGGCTGGTAAACGCCATTCGAGTGAGCGCTGCCATAGATTCGCCCTGACTGCCCGTTGTGACAACCACAAGCTGTTCCTTTGGGTACTTGTTTATCTCATCGAGGCCTATCAAGGTGTTATCCGGCACGTGCATATACTTAAGCTCTATAGCCGCTTGTATAACGTTCTCCATACTGCGTCCCGAAACAGCAACCTTGCGCTTATACTTGACAGCCGCGTCAATGATCTGCTGAACCCTGTGCACGTTTGACGCAAATGTCGCCACGATTATCCTCTGCTTTGCATGGTCGGCCTTTTCAAAAAGATTGTCAAACGTCTTTCCTATCGTCTTTTCACTATAGGTCACACCCGGCCTGTCGGCGTTTGTGCTGTCCGACATAAGCGCCAGAACGCCTTCTTTTCCAAGCTCGCCGAAGCGTGCAAGGTCTATCATGTCACTGTCTATCGGTGTCGAATCTATCTTAAAATCGCCCGTGTGCAGTATGACCCCGGCAGGCGTATGCAGGGCTATAGCGACCGAATCGGCTATAGAGTGGTTGGTGTGTATAAACTCGGCGGTGAAAGCTCCAAGCCTCACCCTGTCCCCTGCGCTTATAGTGTTTAGCTTTGCCTCGTTTAGTATGCCGTGCTCCTTGAGCTTGTTTTTAAGTATTCCGAGCGTCAGGCGTGTTCCGTAGACCGGAACCGAGAACTCTTTAAGCACATACGGCAGCGCGCCAATATGATCCTCATGTCCGTGCGTCAGCACTATTCCTCTTATCCTCTCCGCTATCTTGTGCAGGTATGTTATGTCAGGAATGACGATATCAACGCCCAGCATCTCATCATCCGGAAACGCCATTCCGCAGTCAAGGATCACCGCATCGTCCTCGTATTCAAATACCGTCAGGTTCTTGCCTATTTCGTTCAGTCCGCCCAGAGGTATGATTCTTATCGGATTCTGCGGCTTGTTTGTCCGTCCGCCGCGCCTGTTTTCTCCGTTTCTTGGAACATGACCGTCACGTCCGGAGCCCCGGTCGTCCTTGCCCCCGAACTTTGTAATTTTACCCACGACCTTATGCGCCACCCTGTTTGCAGTATGCTGCGGCGGCCTGTTTTGCCGTGCATCGTAATTATTCTTCAAAACTTTCCTCCTGATTAAAATATTGATTTCGTTCCGGATCAGACAACAAGCTTTATCGAAAAATACACGCCAAAAAACCAGGCAAACATAATCTGCCTCAGCCGCAAATGCGCACGCAGTATAAAAAGGACATTTTAAGTCCTTTAAAATGAGTACATGTTTGGTTTCGCCAAAGGTCAAAGCGCCCGCTGAGCCTTTCTCCTAATAAATGCAGATTTCGTTCGCTCAATGCCACAGGCACAGCAAGGCACATACCGCAGTATCAGCGCTTGCGGCTCGCCGAGGGCAACATTACCGGCCGATGCCTCGGAGAACCCGCAAGCAAATTTCTTCAATAAACCCTGTTAATTAAAGCTTAAATCAAAGCTAAAAGTCCGTTCACTCAGGCGGCCTCCGCGCAGTCACGCAGCGTCGGCAGCCGTTAAATCTTTGTTATTATAACACAACACTTACGAGTTTGCAAGTGTTTTTATTTTATTTTTAAATATTGCGGTCAGCTCCTCTGCCGCTTCCATAGATTCGGCCTCGGAAATGATCTTTAGTCTGTGCCCGTCCGCGGTCTTGACTATAACAGTCACGCCGCCCTGTGTCTTATACTTTACGCCTACGCCGCCATCCACGCTCCCGGGCTCACCGCTCCCGCCTTTAAGCGCGTCAAGCAGTTCGCCTCCGTCTGTACACTCGATCTCGCACTCGGCTTTAAAAATGCGCGGCAGCCTGTCGCACAGCTCGCTGAGAGAAATGCTGAACCTGTTTAAAAAGTCAAAAATCCTGACCGCCGCATATACGCCGTCGAACTGCATGAGCAGCTGCTCGCCGCTGCCGCATTCCAATATCTTGCGCATAATCTCATTCCGCTTGTCCGATGCACGTATCACATTTCCGCCCAGCCTCAGCACAGCCGCCTCGGCACTCTCACTGACCGAGCTTGGGAGCACGAATGTTCCGGCATCGCTGTCTCTGAGCATAACGTATATCATTATTAAAAGCACCTGCTCGTCCGTCAGGCGTTCACCGTCCTGCTTAAACAGCGCAAGTCTCTCGCCGCCGCCGCTTATCTCGCCCTTAAAAGCGTATTTATCGGCCGCACCCGGCTTTAGCCTTGAATTGAGCTCTTCAAGCACTCTCTCAATTATCTCAGACACCGTCTCGGACTGCGTAGTAAGGCAGATATTGCTGTCAAAACTCTCGCTCTTTACACTGTTTATAATATTTCTCATATAATGTGTTTTAAACTCCTGTAGCTCCACCTCGCTGCCCCGCTCACTTATACCGAGGCTGATCGGTGTTTCCGCGCAGTGGGCAAGACGCTCCGCCTCAGTCTTTGGCATTGCCGCACCGCTTGCGTCAAGCAGCAGCACATCAACGCTGCCGCTCTCACCGGCAGCCGCGTATATACCGCAGTCGGTTTTATAAAATCTGACGGCTTCCCGCATTATCGGCAAGTTCTGCTCTCCGAAATTATACACACGGGCTCCGGCGCACCTCGCACCTATCCTGACTGTGTCCATTACCAGCTGTGAAACACTGTTGCTGTCGCTTGATATCCCTATCCTCTTTGCTCTGCCGCCCGCCTCTACCGCACCTGCCGCATATCCGAGCCTAAGCCAAAACATCGGCGATTCTCCGCCGAGCTCTAACGCTACCATTTACACCCATCCTCTCAGGTAAAATTCCTGCTGTTATTATTGTATTTTATGCCGCAGGATATACCGTGTTTTTAAAATATTAAACGCCGCCCGCAAGCTGTGTGATATAAATGTTCAAAAATTGACAGAGTTAAAATTTCAAAAATGTTTAAATTAATTATATCCGAGTTAATTAAAAATATTATGACCGTGCGGCAAAAGGCGGTACGGTTTTGGCTTGGGTGCGGAATTATACAGAAAGCAGCTGCATATTGCGCAGCCGGGTCATCTAATTTGAAAATCTGAAAAAATCGGAGGGAAAAATGAAAAAGGCTTTAAAACGTTGTTTATTAAGCCTGACAGCCGGCGCGGCAGCCGCAGCGCTTATGTCTGCGGCTTTCGCTTACGCAGAGCCGGTGTTTGGCGACACTGCAGGGCACTGGGCGGAGGCAGAGATAAACAAATGGAGCGGCTACGGTATCATTGAAGGCAGCGAAGGCAGCTTTGAGCCTGATAAAGAGATAACCCGTGCCGAAACAGCGGCAATAATCAACAGGATAATGAACTATCAGCAAACTGCCGAAAATACCTTTATTGATCTAAATGACGGCTGGTATAAGGAGGCAGTGCTGAAAACGGCGGCAGACAACGTGCTTATGGGATATGACGGATATGTACGTCCTTTGGACGCAGTAACGCGCGAGGAGGCATTTGTTATGCTGGCGCGTGCGCTGAGGATAAGCCCGTCCGGCGGCGGCACACCGTTTACGGATAACGCCGATATTTCTGACTGGGCGGCAGGCTATATTTCAGCAATGACCGAAAAAGGCTATGTCAGCGGCTTTGAGGACGGCTCATTCCTGCCCTCGGCTCACATGACAAAAGCTTATGCGGTAAAGCTCGTAGATAATATTATCAAGGGCTTTTACAACAAAGCGGGCACCTACACCGACACAACAGACGGTCTTGTAGTCGTAAACACGCCGGGAGTAGTGCTTAAAAACATGCAGATCAAGGAACTTCTGGTGACCCAGGGCGTCGGTGACAGCCATGTTACGCTGCAGGGCTCAACAAAGGTCGAGGCTGAACCGATAGTCCTGTCCGGCTCTGTAAATAATGAGGGCTCAGGCGGAATTATCGGCGGAGGCAACAACAACAATAATAACAATAATAACGGCAGTACCGGCGGCGGAGGCAATACCGGCGGCGGAAGCGGCGGCACGGCAGTGATAGTCGCTCCCAACAGCAGTATTATTGTAAACAGCGACTATGCCGGCAAAGAGGGTACTGTCGTAGTCAACAGACGGCGTTACACCTACGGCACGAACGCTTTCGGCTCTCTCAGCGAGGCGGTGGTTCAAGCGGGGCTGCTTGAAGAAAAAGTAACAATATCACTGACAGGAGATATAACGCTTGAAAATACTGTAGAGATAAGCGTGCCGGATATTGTGTTCGACGGCAGAGGCTTTACAATTACCGTCACACCGTCTGATGACTTTAAGAAAGACGGTCTTCAGTTTATCGGCTCGGAGAATGCCGAGATCAAAAACCTGAAGCTGAGCATGAGCGAGGCAGAAAACGGCTGGAAAGGCTCCTACGGTATCCAGCTGTATAAATCCAACGCTAAGCTAAGTGATATCAGTATTTCGGGAGCGGATGCCGGACTGCTTATCAACGGCTCCGACATCAGTGTAAACGGCGCCTTAGACGTCAGCGGCAACGAGTTCGGAGGCATAGAAATGTCAAAGGGCTACGCAGTTGAGGCAAATCCGGCGCTAAAGGGTGATATTTCAAACATTGCCAATACCACAGAAGAAACGGGCAAGCCAACAATTTGGATTGATAACTCGGATAGCGTGCCCGCATCTATGGATATTACCGGTATGTTTGAAAAAGAACTTATCGTAAACGGAAAAATGCAGCGGCATTTCTATCTAAACGAAGACAATGTGCCGGAGGATTCATCAGTTACAGTAACCGAAAACTTTGACGGATTAATGGACGCTGCGGCAAACGAGGATGTACAGCTTATAAAGCTAGCCGGAGACATTGATGCAGGTGAAGCCTTAACCTTAACGCACAGCGTGTCGATAGACGGTCAGGGCAACACGCTCACGGTTGACAGCTCCAGCAGGAACGCAATAGTAATAAACACTATAGCAAATACGCGCAGCGACAGTGAGATAGTTATCAGCAATATAAATATCAAATTCAGCGGAGAAGCTCCGGCAGACTGGAGAAGTATGTACGGAATAAACATCTACCGCGCTCCAAACGTCAGGTTAAAGAATGTGAGCATATCAAACGGTAACGCTGCCGTGCTTGTAAACGGCTCTACCGTAACGCTGGACGGCGTGGTGGACGTAACAGGAAACACATTCGGCGGCATTGAGCTTTCAAAGGGCGTAGACGTCACCGAGCAGCCGTATATCAGCGGAAGCGTATCAAATCTGAAAAATGACAGCGAAACCACAGATAAACCAACAGTGTGGACCGACGGCCAAGATGTGGGTGCGGACAGAGTGAATATAACCGGACTGTCCGTTGTGGAGAATGCCAAGACTAACCAGAACCACTTCTTTATCAACTCTAAAAATGCGGCAGTGACGGCAAACGACGCCGAGAGCTTAAAGAACGCACTGTCGAACGCCAATATCGGCACGGTGATCTTGGGCACAGACATTGCGCTGAATGAGACACTTAATATAAACCGCAGCGTAACGCTTGACGGCCGCGGAAATGCTATCACAGCCCCTCACAGCGCAAAAAAGATCGCTGTTGTGAACCTTGCTTCCGACGCAGACAGCGCAGAGCTTAAAGATATAAACTTTGCATTTGATGCGGCGGCTCCTGTAGACTGGCAGAGCGCATACGCCGTACAGGTATACAAGTCGAAAAACGTCGTGCTAAATAATATTTCGGCCAAAAACGGCAATGCCGGTATACTGGTGAACGGCTCTGAAGTCACGCTGAACGGAACCATTGACGTATCAGACAACAGCTTCGGCGGTATTGAAGCATCAATGGGAATCGGAGTTGATATGCAGCCCTCAGTGAACGCTGAAAGCTGTACGCTTGTCAATACCACTGAAACCGCCGGAAAGCCGACCATCTGGATAGACAACGCGGACTTTTCATCGGTTTTGGCAGGCGGCATGACGCAGTATAACTACACCGGTGATGGCAAAAACCAAATGCACTTTTATTTGAGTGAAGCAAACGTCCCGGCGGCGTACTAACACGCAGCGGACTGCGCAGAAAAAGCGGGCGGCTTTTAAGCCGTCCGCCGAAAATGCGCCTACCGCGCCATTGCACTGAGCGCCGTAAACTCGGGCGTATTTGTAACCGACACGGGATAACTGATTATAAGCAGGTCTGTAAAGCCTGTCAGCTCATGGAACTCGCTGATGCTGAACTCGTTTGTATATTCTCCCGTTTGACCGTAGTTATTGAATTTTCGATAGTCGATAATATAGACCGTTTCAAAATTATTGACCGCCCAGGTGGCAAAGGCATTGCCGTAGGATTCCTTTATTATTGCAAGCGAACGGCCGTTCTCTACACCCGTGCTGTACACCTCTATCGGATAGTCGCCCTCGATAAAGCAATTGTAATTCCCATACCCGGGGCTTACAAGGCTCATGCTTTTTATGTAATCGCTCAGATACATATCGTTATAAGAACGGCCGCTGTACCACACCTTGGGATAGTACAGCCTGAGCACATCGGGTGATCTTGTCAGCAGATCATAGCCTCCGGTGCCGCTTGTGAACCTGGTCAGCGAGCCGTAATAGCCGTAAATATCCTCACTGCTGAACGTATCCGGCGGGTCGATAGTATCACCTGCAACATTGATAAACGCGCTGTAGGCATAATATGCGCCAAGCTGCGTCCAGTGGTGGTCGGTACGGAAATATATGTTCTCACCGGCGTGCTCCATAAGCGGTTTTACAGCGTTCACACCTATAACCTCCGGGCTGAGCCTTGAATATATCTTGCGGATAGATGGGGTATAGTGAGTTTGATATCCCCCCGCTGCATAAAACTCAGCCGCTGTAGGCGCGATAAGATTATAGACGTTTGCACTCGGAACAGCGTTTTTAAAGCTGTTTATCATTTCGGCATATGCCGCGCCCTGCTCATCTGTTATCTGAAGCAGTTCCATACCGAAAAATTCAGAGTAGTCCTTATCAAAGATATGTACATTTGCAAACGAACCGTCATAATTTGGGTACCGGTACTCATCTGTAACGACCGTACCCTGCATGGGATTTTCCCTGTCGTCAACAAAAACGGTCTGCTCGCCCTCGTCCCAGTCGACATAGCTGCCGAACGCCTCCGACACGGCGCGAACCGGCACCAGAACCCTGTCGCCGTACATTCTGGCCGGAACATCAAGAGCTATTTCGCTGCCGTTCTTCAGCATTACGCCGCCGTCTACCGTGAGCGACACTGTTGTGCCGTTCAGAGACGCAGAGGCGGTCTCTGTGTCCCCGTCCCACTTAACCTCCGCACCCAGAGCCTCAAAGATCGCGCGCATGGGAACCAGCGTTCTGTCGTCCTCGCTTCTTGGGCTCTCATCAAGGCTCAGCCTTTCGCCGTTTACATAAACCGATATCTCAGCATTCTGCGCAAATGCCGGGATGGTCATAAATACCGATAAAGCGGCTGCAAACGCTGCTGCGATAATTTTTCTTGTGATTTTCATAATTACCTCCTCTTATTTAACATCTTCGCATTTTCCGCAGTCAGAGCAGCCATTGCATATAGGCCTCGATGCGCACATACTGCAGTGTCTGCCAAATTTTGGTGTGTAGAGTCTCTCCTTAGGGATAGGGAGCCCGAAGCTGTCCTTTAACTCAAAGGAAATTTCCCTGCCCTTAAAGCTTACGCCGGATTTAAAAGCCTGCTCGCTCTGCAGCCGCTTGCTCGGTATACGGTAGCGCACACCGTCCTTTATAAACACCGTTCCGGTCTCCATAAAGACAAATGTGACGTTATGCCTCTCACATTCGCTGCGCAGCCGCTTGACCCAGTCAAAGCTGCAGGGTCTGGCGCCGTCATAGTTCTCTCCGCCGCACACGACCTGCTCGATCCCGCCCCTTACAAGATATTTTTCTATACTGATCCCGCCTATCAGCGGAGCACAAAAAATCCCCTTGTGCTTAAACGGCAGACTCAGCAGAATAGGTATACGCTCGTCCGCACGCCTCTGATTTTCACAGGTAACATTAAAAAATATGTTGTCAAAGCTGCCGAAATCATGCGGCAGCAGCTCCGCAACTCTCTGCGGCCGCTTGGTAAGCAGAAAAAACACCACGTCCGGACGCCGGGCGATTATATCCCAAGCCTCGCTGCGCCACTCGTCCGCCTCCTCAAGGAAGAAATCCGAGGTCATACAGACGCGCAGGGTCTCGCCGCTGCGTATATGGTATCTTCCGCTGCGGTCTCTCTTTAACGGATAGTTAAAGCCCGATTTTGTTTTGTATATCAAAGAACCGTCCATGCCGCGCATTTTATCAAGCGCGTACATATAGCAGTTTTCACATCCCTCGCTGCACTTTTTGCAGCCGTGCCATGGGTTCCATATATCGTGCAAGCTAAATTCAGCCTCCTTAAAACTAATATTAAAAACCGCTATGTCAAAAACAGCGTATGCAGCAGCCTTATCCCCGCCTCGGTCTTGAACACATTTTCAGACAGCTTGCGGATAGCATCGGACGACAGTCTATCCTCGTATGCGTTTACGATAAAATCCGCTTCGACAAGTATCCGGAAGTCGAGCCCGTCCACCATGCTGTACGAATGGTGGTGTCCCACAAGAAAACATATCCTGTCAATATCCGCGCGGTCATAGCCTGTCTCTTCAAGCAGCTGCCGTGCATAAAACGGTCCCTCTTTCTCCTGATACACTCCGGCCGAGCTGCCGTACTTCTCCTCGCTCGCCTTTATGCCGATATCGTGAACAAGCGCCGCCGTCAGCAATATGCAGAGCACATCTTTAGTGAGCCCCTCCTCTTTGCCTATAACCTCTGCAATGCTGTAAACAGCCAAAAAGTGATAAACGCGCTTTGGGTCACCCTTATAAAACTCTATCATGCGCTTTTTTACTTCGTGCAACTGTTTTTCCGTGTCAGTCATAATTAATTAAACCTCCCATATAAATGCGTGCCGCATTTTGACAGCAAATGACCCGATATTTGCTGATATTGTACCATGATTTGTGCTGTCCGTCAACAACAATTAAGAACCAAGTGCTGCCATAATGTACAAAAAGAACCGCCCGTTCGGCGGTTCGGATGCGAATTATACGGATTTATAAATCGCGCACGGCCTCAAAACCATGGTTTAAATCCGTCAGTATATCATCGATATGCTCGGTGCCTATCGAAAGTCTGACTGTTTCCGGCTTAATTCCGCACTTCTTTAATTCTTCCTCATTCATCTGCGAATGCGTTGTAGAGGCGGGATGAATGACAAGAGACTTTACGTCGGCAACATTGGCAAGCAGGCTGAACAGCTCAAGGCTTTCGGTAAACCTGCGTGCCTTATCCGCACCGCCCTTTATCTCAAACGTAAATATCGAGCCTGCACCGCGCGGGAAGTATTTTTTATAGAGCTCACCCTGCTCGCCGCCCATAAGCGACGGATGGCTTACGCTTTCAACCTGAGGATGCTCTTTCAAAAATTCAACTACCCTCAATGCGTTTGAAACGTGCCTCTCGACCCTGAGCGAAAGCGTTTCCAGCCCCTGGAGCAGCAAAAACGAATTGAACGGCGAAACAGCCGCGCCCTGGTCCCTGAGCAGGGTTGTGCGCAGCTTTGTGATATATGCAGCCGCGCCCGCAGCCTCTGTGAAAATCACGCCGTGGTAAGACGGATTGGGCTCCGACAGCCCGGGGAACCTGCCGCTTGCCTCCCAGTCAAAATTTCCGCCGTCCACTATCACGCCGCCCATTACCGTGCCGTGCCCGCCTATAAACTTTGTCGCCGAATGCACGACTATATCTGCGCCGTGCCCGATTGGCCGCAGCAGATACGGCGTTGCAAATGTTGAGTCTACGATCAGCGGGATCTTATGCCTGTGGGCTATATCCGAAAGCTTTTCGATATTAAGCACGTCAGAACCCGGGTTGCCCAATGCCTCTGCAAAAATCAGCCGTGTTTCAGGCTTTACTGCATTTTCCAGAGCCTCATAGTCATTCGGTTCCGCAAACGTGACTGAGACGCCCTGCTCTTTAAGCGTATTTGCAAAAAGGTTGTATGTCCCGCCGTAAATATGCGACGACGACACAATATGGCTGCCGGCCGGAGCGATATTCTGCACGGCATATGTTATAGCCGCGCTGCCGGACGCAACCGCAAGCGCTCCGATACCGCCCTCCAGCGCAGCCATTCTCTGCTCAAAGACTTCCGTTGTCGGGTTTGTGATACGTGTATATATATTCCCAGGCTCTGACAGGTCAAACCTTGAGGCCGCGGCGGCGCTGCTCGGAAACACAAACGATGTAGTCGCATATATCGGAACCGCACGCGCGTCTGTTGCAGAGTCCGGCTTTTCCTGCCCTGCGTGTATCTGCATTGTTTCAAATCTGTATTTCAATTTTTTCACCTCATTTAATTATAAAATAAACATATTTCTATACCTGTTATTATGCGCTGCGCATATGAATATAATACCGCGCAAAACAAAGAGCCGCACCGCACGATCCGGCGGCGCAGCTCATAATTTTTTGAAAATCATTTTCACAAAATAAGCCTACTGCTCCACAGCTCTGGCCTCAACGATCTCGCCCTCGGTAGTGGCAAACTTTGACTGTGCAAGCAGAGTTGAGCCTGCGCCGATAAATCTGTTGTCACTCGTATAGTAGCCGAGGCTGTTGTACTTTCCATCGACCGTTATCGTTACATAAACGTCATACATATCGGGAAGCGTGAGCATTCTATACTCTCCGTTTACAAGAGATACCTCCATCTTGGCCGGCTCAGAGCGCACCTCCTTGACGTCGCCTATATATTCCTTTGTCTCGCTGTCATATACCGCTCCACCCTTTTCAAGCGCTTCGCAGGTGAAATTTCTGACGCCCTTTACCATGTACACATATTCGATCGTAGCCCTGTTAGATGAAGCGACTGCATCGCTGTCTGACGTGAATCTTGCATATACTCCAAAGGCAAGAACTATTATGCACAATACAACGATTATATCAATAATACTTATAACTCCGAAAAGCTTTCCGCTCTTTTTGAATGTATTTTTGTTAGCCATAAAGCCTGTCCTCCTTTCTATGAATTATTCACTGACGTCAAGCCGCGTAACGTAGCCGTAGCCAGCCCAGCCCATAGCACGGACTGCGTTTGCATCTCCTACACGTATCGCGCTGTCGTTTATTCTTATCGTATCGCCTGCGTCGACTGCGTCGGCCTCCATAACCACGTATATATCGTACCTTTCAGGTATCTCCTGCCACGAGGCGGAGCCGTCAACCAAATCATACGACATCTTCTCGGCCGGCTCTACCCTTACATCAACGACCGTTGCGGGCATCTTGTCTCTCACACCGATGGTCACACTGTCTCCGGCTTTTGGAAGCTGCGTCAAATACTCTTCTTTATCCGCAAACTCAATCTCTATAGTTGCCTTGACGCTCTGAGAGGCGGCTGAACTTCCGCCGACGGACGCGCCGGTCGTCGAAACGAAAAAGTACGCCGCTGCCGCAATGACCAGCACGACCGCAACTATAATTACAAAATCCATTACATTAAACTTTGCTTTCATATTCAATCCTCCAATTATTTTATGTTATTTACCGCTCATCAGCTCTAAATACACCTTTTCTATTGCGGACGTGTTCGCTTCGGCTGTGAAGCTCTCGTTATACATCTCACGGCTCGTCCTGCTTATACGCTCATACAGCATATCGTCAGTAATAAGCCTCTCGAGAGCGTCAGCCATTGCCTCCGCGTCCTTTATCGGTGTAAGAAATCCGTTTGCACCGTTTTGTATAACACCCGGGTTGCCGCCGAACTCAGTCACGACTGCCGGTTTGCCGAGGCTCATTCCCTGCAGCAGCGACAGACTCGTCGCCTCTGTTCCGTACGAGCAGTTTGCCTGGATATCCATCGCGTTCATCAAAGGCTCAACGTCACTCAAAAAACCAAGCATTTTAACGGTATCTTCAAGCTCCAGCTCCGATATCTGTCTTCTTACGTTTTCCTCCTCATCTCCTGTTCCGGCGATCAGAAACTTTGCTCTTATCCCTCTGTCCTTTAATATTTTTGCGGCCTTAACGAAGTACTCATGCCCCTTTACCGCAGTGACTCTCGCTATTATCGCAACCGCCGCCTCATTCGGCTCAATCCCAAACGAACGTCTGATCTCATCTCTGTTTTCAAGCGGAGTCAAAGCCTCAACCCCGTTTAATATCACATCGATCTTATCCTCACGGATACCGGTTGCGGTCAGATTATACTTTGCCGCCTCGGCGACAGCTATTATCCTGTCGGCAGTGTGATTATTCACAAATCCGTTTATGCACCTGCCGACTCCCTGTGACAGCCGCCTTGACGGCTCAAACACGCTGTGCCGCGTATAAACCGTCTTTATACCGCAGAGCTTTGCCGCGATCCTCGCCGACATGCTCGCGTGGGTATGGACGATATCAGGCTTTATCTGCCTCAGCAGCCGCCTGAGCGACCATATAGCCCCGGCGTCCAGTGATTTTTCCGCCAGCCTGCCGAGCTCATAGGTCTTAATGCCCAGCTGTTTTATCTCGGGCAGAAGCAGTGAATTTTCCGGCAGAACCACAGATACGTCAAAGCGGCTCCGGTCAAAATATTTTAAAAAAGTGATTATACACTTACCCGCTCCTCCGATATTCGAATCAGAGGAGACCTCAACAACCTTTATCACCCGCGGTTCACCGCCTTTCGCTCGTCCTTTGCAGCATACACAGCCGCAATCCCCAGAGCCAGCACGAACCAGAATATCATATACACTCTGTAATTGTAAAAGCAGTTGTCAAACATTCCCTGCACAGCAAACCCTAAAACGCCCGACGCTATCGCCGCGATCATGACGCTCAGGCCGTCCTTTCGGCTCTTTGCCGGCTGGAATCCGACAGCAAGTTTTTTGAAAAACATGAACAGTATTCCGACAAAAACCGCTATGCCGACTATGCCTGTCTCAACAAATATCTGAAGAAACATGTTGTGTGAATGCGGCGCAACAACTCCGCTGTAGGAATAAAACGGGTAGACCGCCTGAAACGCCTGACTGCCCGGCCCTATGCCCGACACCCAAAAATCCTTGAGCATGGCAAAGGTTCCGAACCAGATATAAACTCTGTAAGACGTTGACGAATCTTTCATATCGCCGACGCTCATAAACCTGTTTATAATGCTCTCCGGCAGAAACATTGGTATGAACGGGAGCACTATCAGCGCAAGCCCCCACAGCTTTCCGCACACCAGCGTTACAAATATGCCGGCGCTTATCATAATGCCTATCCAGCAGCCTCTTGAAAGTGTCAGGATAAGCGTTGCAAACATGAGCACTGCCGCTGCCAGATACACAAACTTTGACAGCTTCTTCCTCTTCTGCCACAAAAGCCCGACGCATACCGGCAGCACAAGCAGGATATATTCACCCAAAACGTTTGGGTTTTCAAGAGTAGAATACACTCTCATTTTTATATCGGTGAACATCTCCTCATCAACCCATGCCGCAGAAG
>DXIJ01000025.1 GCA_019112945.1 Candidatus Monoglobus merdigallinarum
CAGAAAACGGAGAACAGTTGGGTGTAATAAGATTCTTCCAAGGATATAAGGGAAAGAATGCTTCAGCATTTGGCTTCTACTTTGTAGATGGCGGTACGGGTGAGATTAAACCAACAGCCGGAACGCCGAACATAACAAGTGATGAAAGTACTGAGCAGCTAAACGGCAGCGGCTTTTATGCTGATATTACCGACATACAGGCAGGTCGTACAAATAACATATATGCATTGCCGTTTATCGATATCTATGGTGTAAGATTTAATGGTACTACATTCAGCGGCTCGGTTGACTGGGAAACTTGGGTCGAGGATCCGTACCCGACAACACCGGCTGAGTAATCACATTGAGCATTAATTGAAAGGAGTTATTGATATGAATAGTAAGAAAATTTACATAAGGCCTGCAGCCGAGATAACGGAGTTCGAGTGCGAAGATGTAATTACAACGAGCGGCGGCCCGGCAAGATCTTTGAAAAAAAGCCCTAACGCAGAAACTGATTATATCATCGTTCAATCCAAAAAATGGAGCGATTTGTTTGGTGATAATCAATAATTAGTTAATTCATCCACATGAAATTTATATTTAAGAGAAGAGGACTTGCACTTTAGCAAGCCCTTTTCTCTTGTTATCTTAACTTTATAATGCCATCTTTAATTTCTGCCTTATTCCTCGCCTGCGCACCTGCGTCAAAGCAAGCTCTGTATCGTTCTTTTCCACTCAAGACGTGGAAAGTCACTCACGCCGCTGCCTCTCCTCTCAAACCGAAACCCGCTGCGCCGGGACTTTTGTTTGGTTAAGTCTACGTTCGCCTGCCGATGTTTGCAGTAACACCGTTGCATGATATTATCAGCTATCCTAAAACTTGGGATAAATCCAAACTGCGGTAGGTTTGCGTTAGTAAACGCTTTGCGCAAAGCGTTATATGTTGTACCAACGTTCAGGATAAACTCAATATTTAATTTAGAATAAATCCGTTACGTCCTATTCCCTATTTCCTAATCCCTAATCCCTACGTTGCCTGCGCACCTCCGAGTTCGCCTAAAGGCTCACCTACCGAGGTTTGCATTTCACCTTAAAATTTAAGGTGAAGCAGAGTTTAAACTGAGAATAAATCCGTCTCAGTCCTAATCCCTGCGTCGGAGCGAGCTTTGCTTGCTCCGTTTTTGTCAAGGTACAAAAACTGTCGCCTGCGCCGCTGCTCCTCCTTTTCGCAAAAAGGCACGCTGCGCTGCCACCTTTTTGCGATTGTTCCGCTGCTGTGATAAAAAGATAGCAGAAATTAACACATTACGTCCTATTCCCTGCGTCAAAGCAAGCTCCGCTTGTTCGTTTTCGTGCAAAGCACGAAAAGCTCACCTGTTGCGCTGCTTTTCCTTTCAAACAAAAGTCCGCTGCGCTGGGACTTTTGTTTGGTTAAATAACCCGTCACGTCCTAATTCCTAAGCCCTGCGTTCGCCTGCCGATGTTTGCAGTAATCCCAAAATTTTCGGATTACGTATAGAATTTTACTTAAAATAAATCCGTTACGTCCTATTCCCTAATTCCTAATCCCTAATCCCTACGTTGATAATTTTTCAAATTCAGACAAACCCGGTATTGACAAATGCAAATTATGTGCTATAATGTAAAATGAAATTTGTAAATAATATTTTTGAAGAGTAAAAACATGAGCGTTAAGTGTTGCCGGGACGGGGAGTTGTCCGGTAAACGAAAGGTCAGTGACTTGCGGTTCATGTTTTGCATCCCGCTTCATACAGCAAAGTTTTGATTCTGCTTTTACGGCAGTCTCCTGCCTTGCTATATGAGTGAGGCTTGAGAGGAGGCTGTTTTTTCTATGCAAATTTTTCACAACAAACTAAAATCCGGAAACAATTTTAAAGCATTCGGAGGGATACGTCTGTTCGGCAATTTAAAAGTCATGCTTATATGCGCGCTTTTGATTTCTATGAGCATTGTATTCAAGCAGATAGCTATTACCATGGGGCCGTTTCGGATAAGTTTTGAAAATCTTCCGCTGCTGATTTCGGGAATGATTTTCGGGCCTGTTATCGGTCTGGTTACCGGCGCGGTTTCAGATATTTTGGGCTGCTTTTTTTCGGGTTATACCATAAACCCAATCATCACGGTCGGAGCCGCTTCTATCGGTCTGATCTCGGGACTGGTTTCGTTCTATGCCTTTAAGAAAAATCCAGGTTTAAGAACTGTTGCCGCCGTTGCTGCGGCACATATTATAGGCTCTATGATCATAAAGTCGATCGGACTTCATGTATATTATCAATATCCGTTTTCTGCTCTGGCTCTGAGAGTTCCGCTGTATATCATTATCGGAAGCGTTGAGGGCTTCCTCAGCGTAATGCTGCTCAGAAACAAGGCGTTTTCAAAGCATATCGCGAAAGTGTGCGGCCGATGACGGACGTTTACGAATACTTGCTCTCTCACAGAGTCAGCCGCCCCGGGCTGGCTCGGATAAGAGAGCTTTTAAAATTACTGAAAAAACCCGAAAATGCTTTGAAAATCGTACATGTTGCAGGCACGAACGGCAAGGGCTCCGTATGTGCGATGCTGGAAAGTATAATCTGCTGTGCGGGCTTTAAGACCGGGCTTTTTTGCTCTCCGGCACTGTGCAGCCCGTGCGACGGTATCAGGGTCGGAAAATGTGCAATATCCGAGGACGAGCTGGGCGAGGTTTTGGCTGATATTGCTGAAGCAGAAAAAAATATGACTGAGCCTCCTACGGAATTTGAGATACTGACGGCGGCAGCGCTGCTGTATTTTAAACAGCGCGGCTGCAGCGTTGTCATTCTGGAAACCGGCATGGGCGGCGCACAGGACGCAACCAATGCGGTGGAAAATCCGATACTCAGTGTTATCACAGATATCAGCATTGATCACATCGAGTTCTTGGGCGCGACAGTAGCGGAAATAGCGCATGAAAAAGCCGGTATCATCAAAGACGGAGTGCCGGTAATATTCGGCGGAAGCGGAGAAGCAGAGGGGATTATAAGGTCAAGGGCACGCGGCAGTGCATATATACCGGTGCAGTATGACAAGCTCTCAAATGTGAAATATTCGCTGCGCGGCAGCAGCTTTGATTTTGATAATTATTCCGGTTTAAAGCTGTCACTTGGCGGAGTTTATCAGCCGCAGAACGCTGCACGCGCTCTGACTGCTATTGCGCAGCTGATTCGCCTCGGCTTTGAAATAACGGACGGCGCTGTCAGAGCCGGTCTTGAGACCGTAAGCTGGCCGGGCAGGTTTGAGCTGTTATGTGAAGAGCCGGTTATGATTTACGATGGCGCACACAACCTGCAGGGAATGAAAGCCGCCGCACTCAGCATTGAGGAAATTTTCGGCGGCAAAGTCAATATCCTTATGGGAGTTATGGCGGATAAGGAGCATAAAGCTATGTGCGAAATCATTGCGCCTCTGGTAAATGAGGCTTTTACCGTCACGCCCAATAATCCAAGAGCTCTTGATTCAAAAGAACTCGCCGTAGAATTATCAGCGCTCGGTGTCAGGGCTCAAGGCTTTGACAGTATAAAGTGCGCGCTGCGGACTGCCGCCGAACGCTCAAAAGATATGCCGCTGCTGATTTTGGGTTCGCTCTATTTGTATGCTGACATTAAGGCGGAATTGGTCAACGTCATGCAGAGACAAAGACTGCAAAACTAAAAGATTTCTGTTCTGTTTGAATATGTTAATAATTATTTAAAAAAAATATTTTATATTGACCTAACATATTTTTGATGTTATAATAGCCTATATAGTAGTTGACATTCTTTTTTATACTGCAATTATGATATACATTATATTTCAGATAAATTTTGGGTGATGTGCTATGAATCTTGACAAATTGAGCGGACTGAAATTATATGAGCCGGTTGATACGTTTTCGAATGATTATTATAGAAATAGATTTTATACGGTACTGCAGGCAGCAAACTTATGTGTATTTGTTGTCGATATGAAGAACCGGCTTTATGTAAGTATTGATAATGCGGAGAGTATTTTTGGCGTTAGCGATGAAGAAGTGTTGAAAGATGTCAGAAAATTTGACGCTTTTCCCCCAAATGATTATGCTGCTGCCATTTCGGAGTATTTTTCGCATCCTGATGACAAGAGCGTTATTGCCAGCGCATTTTATAAAGTCATGGAGGGTGAGCGTGTTACATATACTGCGCGTATGCGTGCACGGGGCTCTGACTTCAAATGGTGCAGGATTGACGCATGTCCCGTTTTAGACCGTGGCAATGTCTATATGCTGGGTGTTGTTTCCGATATTGATGATTTAAAGCGCCGTGCCGATAAGTGGAAAGAGATGGCTTTCAGGGATCCGTTTACAGGACTTTTTAACAAGAGCGCTGTCGAAAGCATGATACGCAGTATTTTAAATGAAAACCGCAAGAGCCGCCACGCACTGCTGCTTGTCGATATCGACCACTTTAAAGATATAAACGATACCTTAGGTCATGCCGAGGGCGACAGAGTGCTTGTAAATTTTGCCAAGAAACTTCAGGGGTTGTTCAGATCCTCCGATATTATCGGCAGATTCGGAGGAGATGAGTTTATTGCTTTCATAAGAGACGTATCAAACATAAATTTCTTGGAAAAGCGTATTTTAAAGATCCTGGAAAAAGACTGTGAATGCTGTAATATAAGCGTCAGCGTTGGTGTTGCCGTTTTTCCTTATGACGCGCAGGACTATGAGAGTCTGTTCAATGCGGCGGATGTTGCGTTGTATAAAGCGAAGCTGATTAGAAATGCGTGCGCATTTTCATCAGACAAAATAAAAGTTATTACGGTTGATTGAAAATGCCGCCCGAGTGTGGCGGCAAAAACTGTAAACAAAAAGGTCGTTCTCTGCTTAACCGGCTGAACGGCCTTTATATGATTTCTCTTGAAAAATGTGCCGAAGCTGCTGAATTCCCTGCAATAACCGCATATAAATTGTCGTGAGCCGACAGAAAGGATAATATTATGAAACGGTTAACAGAAATCGGATATTGCGGACTTGATTGTAAAAAATGCGACGCATATATT
This sequence comes from Candidatus Monoglobus merdigallinarum, assembly GCA_019112945.1. Classification (GTDB taxonomy): domain Bacteria; phylum Bacillota; class Clostridia; order Monoglobales; family Monoglobaceae; genus Monoglobus; species Monoglobus merdigallinarum. The sequence goes on from DXIJ01000025.1 coordinate 5,041, forward strand.
GCGACTATCAGAGACGATCAAGCCTTGCGCGAGAAAACGGCGAAGCTATGGGCGGAGTTAAATAAAGCACTTATTCTGCCCGAACATATTAACTGCG
>DXIJ01000026.1 GCA_019112945.1 Candidatus Monoglobus merdigallinarum
TATTGCAACCCTAAAGACATTGTGTTATTATAAAATAAATAAAAACAGAGGGACATATTCAATGAAAACAAGCAGTGATAATATACCAAATAAATTTGATAGCGGCAGAAGTCGCACAGGCTCAAATCCGCCGCACGGCGGTCAGGCAAACATCTACGGATATAAACAGGGCCCAAAGCAGTCTTATTCTGCGAACCCTTCTTACGATGACAACAAAACGCGCATGATAGATTATAAAAGCGCGGAGCTTTTCAGACATGAAAGTATTATTTCCATTCTGGACGGCAGCGAGGTCAGAGAGTATGATCTTAATTCATTCGGCAAGGACATGGTGACTTTCGGCAGAGACACGGGCTGCGATATAGTTATAACCTCTCCCCTGGTGTCAAGAACCCATGGCATTTTCAGATTTTTCGATTCAAAATGGCATATTATAGACAGCGGCAGCAAAAACGGTACATATCTCAATGGGGTACGGCTCTTGCCCAATGACGAATTAAATTCCCCGTATCTTATACATCTTGATATCATACGAATCGATAATATTTCCCGCTCCGACGTGCGCAGCAAGGGCGTAATGATCATTTTCAGCAATGGCTCAACACCCGGAAAATGGCGGAGATATGACGTCAGTTCCAAGCCAGAGAGCACAATAGGACGAAACTCCGGCTGTGATATAGTGCTGTCAAACGTCAATGTCTCGCGTATACACGCACGGCTTATACACAAGCCGGGCGGAGTCTTTATTGCCGACAGCGGCAGCCTCAACGGCATATTTGTAAACGGGCGCAAGGTAAACGGCGAATGCCGGATTAACGAAAAGGACGCTATTGTCATTGCAAACCTGACATTGATTTACACTGACGGGGATATTCTTTATAAGTCGGATTCAAGCGGCGTCAGCGTACAAATGCAGAACGTTTCAAGATATGTTAAGTCGGGCGGGGAACAGAAACTGATCTTAAACAACGTAAATCTTACGATAGAGCCGAACGAGTTCATCGCTATAATCGGCGGCAGCGGCGCCGGCAAATCCACTGTAATGAACGCAATGAGCGGTTTTGAAAAGGCCACATCGGGACGTGTGCTAATCAACAATATTGACTTGTATAAGAATTATAACGAAATGAAGAGTATTATCGGCTACGTGCCGCAGCAGGACATTATCCATGAGTCTCTGACCCTGTATAGTATGCTTAAATTTTCGGCTAAGCTCAGGATGCCAAAGGACGTCAGCCGCTCCGAAATCGAAAGCAGAATTGACCGGGTTTTAAGAATGGTCGATTTGTTTGAGCATAAACATACGATAATCCGCAGGCTCAGCGGCGGACAGAAGAAAAGAGCCAGCATTGCCGTTGAGCTTTTGGGAGATCCTGGATTGTTCTTCCTGGATGAGCCCACCTCCGGGCTCGACCCCGGAACCGAAGAAATGCTTATGAAGACGCTCAGCCGTCTCTCAAAGCAAAACGGAAAGACAATTATAATGGTAACGCACACCACGCAAAACCTCCACCTCTGCGACAAAATAATTTTCATGGGCAAGGGCGGAAAGGTCTGCTATTACGGCTCGCCCGAAAACTGCTTGAAATTCTTCAACACCGATAACCTGGCAAAGGTATATAATATGCTGCTTACAGACAGCGCGGTAGACGCCTGGGCTTCAAGAAACGAAATGCAGCATTTGTCGGCACGGCGCGGTGTACAGAGCAGCCCGGGGCAGCAGCATATCCCAAAAATGAAAAACACATCGCCTTATTTAAAACAGCTTATGATTTTGTGCCATAGATACGCAGCGCTGACAGTAAGCAATATCTCCTCGCTTATCATGCTTTTGCTGCAGCCCATAGGGATAAGTCTGCTAATAACCGTTGTCGCGGGCGATACCGTCTTTGAAACATATAACTCTACAAAATCGATAATGTTTGCCGTATCCTGCGGCTCGATTTGGATAGGGCTCTTCAGCTCCATTCAGGAAATATGCAAGGAACGTGTAATATTAAAAAGAGAATATATGGCAAATCTGCGGCTCAGTACATATGTACTTTCAAAATATATAGTACTGTTTATAATAACAGCCGTACAGTCTGTTATTATATCCGCACTATTCTTTATCGTTGTCGGTCATCCGGAATATGAGCTGTTCACCGAAAGCGGATTTTTTGAATTTGCATTGACTATATTTATGACCGGATATGCCTCTGCGGCGCTTGGCCTGCTTGTTTCGTGCATTTCCAAAAACGCAGACTCTGCACTTAGGACCGCGCCGTTCATTCTTATCGTTCAGCTGCTGTTCTCGGGCATTTTATTCGAGCTTGGAAGTTTTTCGGAAAAAATATCATATTTCACCATTTCAAAGTGGTCGGTCGCAGCGCTGGGCTCAATTTCAAATTTAAATGAGCTTTCGTACGATAACCCAAAGATGGCATTGATAGAAAGAGATTTTGAAGATATATTCGAATTTGCAAAATCACATGTAGAATTCACCTGGATGATACTTCTGATCATGGTCGTAATCTGCGGTATTGCGGGAACACTGCTTTTAAGAAATATTTCAAAGGATTCAAGATAATGCCTCAAAAACAACTCTTTTAGGCTCCCTTAAAGAGTTGTTTTTTGCTGCATAATGTAAAGTATTACCGCTCCTCAAGCTCTGTTATAATCAAATCGGAGCCCGAGATATCGACTGTATATACATAAGTTTCCGGAATACTTTTTACGGATTGGTCATTATAAACGACCTCGATAGTCGATTTGCGTACCACGGTCGCGTACCTTTCCGTTCGGCTCTCAAGGCTGCAGCTCAGGGAAATTATCTTTTCGCTCTCTACTCTTGATGAGATAGACTCAAATATCTTACGCTCCCTTTCCGCCAGAGCGCTCGAATAATACTGATTTACATATGAACCGTCGCCGCTGTTAATTCCGTCCACAAAAGCTATCAGGCTGTTTTTAACAAACTCTTCGATTTGTGCATCGCTGTAGCGCTGCTCACTGCTGTTACTCTTTTTATCAGCTACAGCAGCCCCGGCCTGCGGCTGCTGAGACAATATATAGCTCCGCATGGCATAACCCTTTTTGCCGCTGTAGGTCACAAGCGCAAATTGGTCATTTACGTATCCGATAACATATATTGACGCGCCGTACGGGATCTGACAAATCTCCGCACCATCGGTGCTCGGCTCGGTTCTGAGTGTAATACTGCGGCTGCAGTTACCTACATACATCGTTCTTTCGATATATGTAAGATTATCCTGCTTAGGCGCCGCTGTAGAGACCTTGACCGCACTGTACTTCTCGTCCAAAGAGGGCGGCTCTGTCACTACAACAGTAACGATTTTTTCAGCCGGCGCGGCACTCGGAGCCTCGGTGCTTACAGCCTCTTCCTCAGCCGCACTGCCAAGATCCGTATTTTCACCGCTGCCCGCTAAAGCCCATACAATCGCAGCGGCAGCCACAACAATTACAGTAAGCGCCGCAGCGACTGAGGCAATAATTACAGGAGCTTTGCTCTTTTTCTCATTTAACGAGTTTAACGTGGTTCCATACTGCGGTATATAATCGGCGGCACCCCGGCCTGAATAATTAATTCTTTGTGTTTCGATATTGGAATTGTATCCCATCTTACCCGTATCAAAAGTACTCGAATTTATATTCTGTGCAGCATTGATCACGGATTCCATCTCGCTGACCATAGTTCCGCAGTTGCTGCATACAATACTTCCGGGATTGAGCTCCTCTCCGCAATATGTACATTTCATAAAACAGTCCTCCAGTTTTTCCGGTATTACACAGTGATGATTAAGAGATTTACCAATCATCTAAACATAATTTAGTATCAAAAACGCTGCATGCTATTGCCTTTACGCCCTGACAGGAAACAGCAAATCAATCCGGCAGCGCTTAAGCCGATAACAACAAATATCCAAATGGTAGGAACAAGTGAAACCGCATTAAATCCTCTAAGCTCGTTTTTAATATAAACACTTATAGCTGCCAAACCTATGAGATTGAATACGCAGTAGGCAATTGTCAGTATATATGAAAGCGGAACAATGATCCGCGCCGAATCGTGCTTTATGTACCTGACAACAACGCTGAGTGCAATCACCCCCGCAACCGCTATCAACAAAAACGCAAGAACCATAATTATAATCTTTAAGCCCACGGCTTCATCGATAGCATCCACGCCAACGAGATTAAAGATACCGTTGATCGAAAGAATATTAAATGATATACTGACGTCCACATATGAACTTTTTATCTTGAAGCAATTAAAAAACAGTATTATCATAGATAAAAGTGAAAATATCACCGGTATAACAGATAATGAAGCCTGCTTGTCAAAGCCGCTGTTTTTGCGCGGCGGCGCCGCCGCGGCTCCATAGGGATTATAACCATTACCGCCAAAGCCAGCATACCCATATGGGTCAGCATCTGCGTTATTATCGCCGCGGTACGGTGAATTTGTGAACAAGCCCGTTGTTTTATCATCGTCTGTTGGGTTTTTAAACCCATTTCCGCCGCCGAAAAATCCGCGAAACTGCTCAGGCTCTCTGTTATTGTTCTGATGCACGTTGTGAGCATTTCCGTATCCGACAGCCTGATTATATTTCTGATCTCTCTGCCCGCTGTCGTGATGTTCGGGAACAGCTTCAGGTCTCTCAAAACCTGAGCTGCTGTAATTTGCCGCCTCGGTTTTAGGCGCAGCCCCGCCGCTTTCTTCCTTTTTATTTAACATTGTTCCGCACTGAGTACAAAACTTGTGGAGCTCTGAAAGCTCCAAGCCGCAATTCGGACATTTCAACCTTAACCCCTCCTTTAAAATTAAAGCATGCCGCACAAGCTGATTTAAGTCCGGCAACAAAATTTTACACCCTTGTATTTATTATATCACAGCATAATTCTACACACAACAACAATTAATGCAATATATTGGCATTTTATGCAGCGCTCTGCACATAAAAGCGTCTTGTAAAATCAGTAAATTGAGATCCTGAGTATATTTTGAAAAGTTTTGGAGAAAATTTCAGTATCTGATAAAAATATGGAAGGATGTTGTAATTTATGATTGAGCAGGACACAATAAGACTTTTAAGAGAATGTGACGCGGGCGTAGAAATGGGCGTTGGGGC
>DXIJ01000027.1 GCA_019112945.1 Candidatus Monoglobus merdigallinarum
GTCAAAGCAAGCTCCGCTTGTTCGTTTTTGCTCTCTGAGCAAAAAACTCACCCGCTCTGCTGCTTTTCCTTTCAAACAAAAGTCCGCTTCGCTGGGACTTTTGTTTGGCTAAATAACCCGTCACGCCCCTAATCCCTATTCCCTAATTCCTAATCTCTACGTTACTACCTTAATTTCGACCTCCAGCCGCTCCGACTGCTCACTCTGCGAGATCTCCGGCAGCCCCAGCAGCGACAGCACCTCCTTGGCAGACGACAGCTCTATCCGCTTGTCTCCGCAGCCGACCAGCTCGCACAGCTTATCAAGCGCGGCCTCCGACCGCGTAGGATTGCCCTTTGCGCCCGCACTGCTGCTGTTATTCATACACATCACCGCCTACCGTCTTTCCGACGAGCTTCTCCGCCGCGCGGTCAAGTATCCTAAAGCACTGTCTGCGGCTGAAATATACCACAAACTCCATAGCGTCCCAGGACGTCCCCTTAAAATACTTCTCGGTTATTACCAGGGCCTCGTCGCCGTCCAAACAGCCCGACAGCCGCTCCCAGTCTTTAAGCGCGTTGTTGCAGCGCTTCTTGCAGTCCATTATCTGCTTTCGGTAAAAATCAGCATTCGGCAGTCCGTCGCTGTATGTATGCCCCGTTTCCTCCGCCAAAGCGCTGTCAAGCCGCCCGAGCCTCCTGCAATCCTCGATAAACTCGGTATAAAGGTCTATCTTCGCTTTAAGCTCCTTCTTTGCCAGCGGAAAAAGCCTCAGCCACTTCTTCACATCATCCTTTGTCTCAAATTTCATAATTCTCTGCTCCTTTCAGGTACTCATTCTTGATTGATATTTCATAATAGCTATAACAGCACTCAGTACTGCAAAACAGCCCGTCAAAACTTTTGACATAGCCATGCCCGTCCGGAAAGATCTCCGCGCCGCAGAACAGGCACACACCGATAGGCCTGTCCGCGTCCAGCCCGCTCTTCGTGCAGCCATAGCGCTCAAAATGCTTTATGTCAGGATGCGTCATATATAAATACACTCCTCTCTTAAACGATAATTTATTTTCTCTGTCTGAATTTGTGTAATAATTCGGCACCGCCCACCAAAACATAACATATTTTTTACTGTTACTCCTATTATATAACATTATTTTTGTTTGTCAAGTAAAATTTTAACAAATATTTTGATATTTTTCTTCCCGGTTCGTGTTTTTTCGTGCCGAAAATAAGACAAAATTCGTCTCGGGCAAAACTAATAATTTTAATAAAATCCTTGATTTATTTTAAAAAATATGTTATATTGTGTCATGTGAGGTGGTAATCATGGCTAACAAGGATCTAAGCAAAAAACTAAAGCAGGCACGCCTGAACAACGGTTTGACCCAAAAAGAGGTGTACGACAGGTTCAAGATAAAACAGGCGCGGTTCAGCGCGTGGGAAAACGGCATCTCTGAGCCTGACGTCAAAACCTTTCTGGAGCTTTGCAAAACCTACGGCATCGATGATATATACTCATACTTTTGCGCTCCCGATACAAAGTACAACAGCACAGAAATGAATGCGGAGCTCGCCCAGGCCGTGCTGAAGCTCAAGAGCCTGTCTCAGGACGAGGATTGCTTCAGGGCAGTGCTCAACTGCCTGGACTTTGAATATAACGAGTACTTAAACAAAAGGGTCGTCAAGTTTGAGGGTAAAAGGCGTATACTGCCCGTTTATATGCAGCCCGCCGCCGCAGGCCTCGGCAACTACATAACCGATGATAAAATGGAGCTTATGGAGCTGCCCGCGCCGCCCGAGGCCGACGCAGGAATAAGAATATCCGGCGACAGCATGGAGCCCGATATATGCGACGGCGAGATCGTTTATATAAAATTCATGCCTTATGTGGCTTTCGGAGATATCGGAATATTCATATACCGGGGCGAGGCGTACTGCAAAAAACTTGACAAGATAGGCGGCCGTCCGTGCCTTACGTCCATAAACCCCCAATATCTCCCTATCTACCTAAACGAGGACGAGCCCGTCTCTACAGTCGGCAAGGTGATAATTTAAAGTCCCTTTGCGGTTTCTTTGGGTCTGCTTACGCTTAAAGCGCGGCTTTTGATGTTTTTAAGCCCCTCAATCAGCTTCTCCTTGCCGTCTAAGTGCATTGACTCAAGCAGCAGCACGGCCGCATCGGCACGCTCCGGTTCAAACGCACCCATCTGCCAAAGCTCCGTCAGCGTCTGGTTCTGAGTTATGCGGCTGTAGGGATTGTTCTTCTCTGCGCTCACGGATATATCAAACTCGGCTCTGTGATATTCGTTCTCGATATCCTCAGACGAAAAGCTGATATATTCACGCTTGCCGTCATCGCGGCTTATCCTGTACGAACGCGGCGACTTGTAAAACTGCCGCATAAGCTCTATGCACAGATAAACTATATCCCTGAAAGCGTCATATCCGGTCGTTATCATATCCCGCGCCAGCTTCTCACCGGCCTGCTGCAATGCAACAATAGCGGAATACGCGGTAACGCCGCCCTTTGTGTCCCCCTGCTGGAAGTCTCTGTTGCCGGCTATCTCTTTCAGCTCGTCAATCTTGCTCTGCCTGTGCTGGATAATAAAATTGTGCATAGGCTTTGCCTGGAGCTCCCTTATGTTCTCTTCACCGACAGAGCCTGCAACATGGATTATGTCGCGGTTTAAGTCAACAAGCTCATATTCGTTTATTCCTCCGTTATCCTTTACCATAAACCTTGTCTTGCCGGAGATAAGGGCGTTGCGGCTGATCAGGCTGTCCAGCCTGTCTATGTAGAGCTGCGGATTCTTAACTATGTCCACAAACCCGAACCCAACCGGACTGTCCTCATCGGGATACAGCACGTCCAACACAAACGGGTACATTCCATGAGCATACAGCCCCTCGTCTCCCATGTCCTCGGACGCTTCAAGTATAGTTCCGTCAAAGAATTTTATTATATCTACCGTTTGCCTGCCGTTTACAAGGCGCTTGTAGTAGCAGTCAACCACCAGCGTTTTGTCTTTTAGAATATCGCCTGAGGCGGTGTTTTGCATATCGTCATAAGTCAGCACCTCCATGCCGCTGTCGCCGGTGAACCTGTCGGCAAGGTGCGGGTATCTGTATTTGAGTTCGTCATTGTCGATAAGCGCGGTAAGGAACACAAACCTGCTGTCCTGCAAATCGATTATCCCCGGCTCCCAGAACAGGTTCAGCAAATCTATCCTCCTTATATCGATGTCGCCGCTGCCTCCGGAGGGGTTGTAGAACACGCCGTAGCATGAGGCGCCGTTTTTGAGCTTATACCACCAGGCGCGGCTGTAGGTTCTCTTGAAATCGCACAAATCAAGCTGCATAGGCAGTATCTTAGTCAGCTTATCCGCTGCCCCGCGGTCTGCCTCGCTCCGCTCCAGGATATTCGCCTCCGGATAGTTGTCCATAGCGTCCGCATGCTTGTTGGCTATAACGTTAAACAGGTACGGTGTGGTCGGCTCCGGCACCTCCGCGCTGAAATCCGTGTTGTACCTGCTCTTATACCACCTGTTGTTCTCTATGATCCTCCTGTCAAACAGCTGCTTATGCTCCCTGTAGAGCTTATAGCATTCCAGAACCTTTCCGAAAAATTCGGCTTTTATTTTGCCGCTGTATCTGTCATTCTTCATAAATTCCGCCTTTCTGCCCGATATCCGTATCCTCGGGCTTTAGTATTATTCGCTTTGGCTGCTGAGCGCAGATTTTAAAGCATCTATCTCCCCCAGGACGTCGCGGCCGTTTATCAGCACTTTGCCCCTGAGCCACAGCTCGCCGCCGTTCATGAACGACAGCAGCGCATCGCTTCCGACTATCCCCAGCGAGGCATAGGCGTCGTTCTTCTGTATCACAAAGCTCTCGTCCGAATACTTAACGCCGTTTACCGTCACTTCACCCTCGCCGCTCCCGGCTCCCAGGACCATGTATGCTGTGCCGTCGTCGCCGACCGACATCCCCATCTTCTGGAGCCTTTCTCCGCTGTCATCCTGAAATATCTTTATCCCCATCTTATCCATCATGGCGAACACTCCGCCGCTGAGTGATGCGTAGCTGAGGCTGTCCGCCCCGACGACAGTGGAAGCAAATATCTCCGAGCTGTCTATGCGCCCGCTGAACACGGCGTTGCCCAGGCTGTTTATGTACACTGCCGGTTCGCCGCCGCCGTTGTACAGAACAAAATTGAACAGGTCAAGCTGCGGATCGTACTCCGCCCTGAACCTCTCATGCTCACTGTCGCTGATGACGATTGCACTTCCGCTTATGCTCAGATTGCTGCCGCTGCTTTCGACCTTTACAAGATTTGTGTTGACCTGCCCGGCTCTTAGCTTGTCCGCTGTCAGATTACCTATCTGGGCGTTCATTATCTTTGCGTTAGTCGTGTCTATGTTCTCAGCCTTAACGCTCGCCGCCTCAGATACGTTGCCCGCGTCAAGATGATTGAAAATATAGACCAGCTCATCTATAAGCGCGGTACCCCATTTCCTGATAGACTTGATATCCTCCCCGGTATTGCCGCTCAGCGGCGGCGGTATAGGTGTTGTCAAATTTGGCATTGATTAAAAACTCCTTTCGCATGTTTTGCCTCTGCCGCCCCGAAAACAGGCGGCGCTGTTAATCTCTCTATAATTATGTTAGCACAAATACTGTGACATGGAATGCCAACGTAGGAACGTAGGGATTAGGGATTAGGGAATAGAGATTAGGACGTGACGGGCATATTCTAAAATTAAATATTGAGTTTATCCTAAAACTTTCGGATAAGTGCAAACATCGGTAGGCGAACGGAGTGAGCGCAGAGGTGCGCAGCCTCGTCGAGGCAAGCTCTGTATCGTTCTTTTCCACCTGTTCGGTGTAAATTCACTCACGCCGCTGCCTCTCCTCTCAAACCGAAACCCGCTGCCGCTGGGCTTTCGGTTTGTTATTTGGGTATT
>DXIJ01000002.1 GCA_019112945.1 Candidatus Monoglobus merdigallinarum
CTGATTATTTCATATTCGAGTTCGGGCTTGTTGGGATTGTCAAAATTATATACCAAAATAATATTACGCATGCTTCCGTTTTCAAGGAATTGGTATACAGCCGCCGAACCGGAGAAGTCAACCATATCCGCGCCGGTTCCCGCCCAGCAATTCTGGAACAGTTCGCTATAACTTAAAGGCTCTCCGTGGGTCATGTTATCGTCTGCGCTTCCCAAATTCAGCATTAAATCGCTGTCTGAGACCTGTATTTCCGCGGGAGTTTCTCCGTCCAGCCGTAGAATATTGTCTGTGGCGGTATAAACAGCATTATTACTTTCTCCCACGAAGCTGAAATCAGAATTATAACCTGAACATGTGATTTTGTATATATATGAGCTGACCGAATCGAATTTTAATAAATATCCTTCCAAAACTTTAAAAGCGTTCATCACATTGTATTTAGCGGGATAATCTGTATAACTATCTTCGCTGATTATAATGGTGTTATTTGCAGGCTGAATCTGAAGTATTTCACAGAGCTCAGAGGGAGGATTGTTTATTTCAAGCTGTTTTGCAAAGTGAAAGATTTTGGCTCTTTCGTTTGCACCGATAATACGTGTGATAAAATTCACACAATAGAAGTCGTTATATGCAAATGTGCTCGCCGAAATAACGCCGAAGTCGCTTGTGTAAAGATTATCATCAGTAAAATCCGCATCCATATAAAGCTCGGCACCGACACAGCCGCACAGCGGCATTTGTGTAAGTTCGTCAAACACAAATGCTTTAACCGTATAGGAATTGCCAGGCAAAACATTTTCAAATATATTATTGTCATCGGCGATTTTAGCATCTACCAACACACCGTTTGAATCATAAATTGCCACATGTAATATGCCTGCATATGGATTGCTGTTTATGAAATCGCTGTATTCGTCGGTGTATTCAACCTGATAGGAAATAGATGAAGTACTTATTTGATAAGCCGTCAGAGAAATATACTCGTTTGAATTTGAATAATTTTCGTCAGCGGTCGCTGATACGTTAATATTTAACCAAAAACAAGTTACAAATAATAAAATTGAAATAGATTTAACTATTGTTTTAAAATATTTTTTCATAATGCCCCCAACCTTTTCGTGTTTTTTAAATATTTTCAACACAAATACATTATATCGTATAAAATTCATTTTGTCAAGGGAGACTGTTTTTTCAAATTAAATTTTGAGTGAACGGCTTATCTGATAAACAGTAATTTTGGTTAACGCAAGCAACGCAGAGAAAAGCCGATAGTTTTTATCTGCGCCAAAGCAAGCTCCGCTTGTTCGTTTTTGCTCAAAGAGCAAAAGCTCACCCGTTGCGCTGCTTTTCCTTTCAAAAAAAGTCCGCTGCGCCGGGGCTTTTGTTTGGTTGAGTCTTTGTTCGCCTACCGTTGTTTGCAGTACGCCCAAAACTTCGGATTACGTATAAACTTTAGCCGATAACAAACCCATCACGTCCTAATTCCTATTTACTAATCTCTAATCCCTACGTTGAGGAGCAAGGGAGCAGGCGAAAGACTTATTTTTCATAAAAATAAGTCGGAGCAAAGCGAACTTTGCTCCGACGATGTGGCGGAGATGGTGGGATTTGAACCCACGTGCCCGGTTTTACGGACAACACGATTTCCAATCGTGCTCGTTATGACCACTTCGATACATCTCCGTTTATTCAGTTTTGGCTGATAAGCTCACAACTAAGCGGCTCACAACAAGCTATATTATACCATACTTTTTGAAAAAAGCAAGAGCTTTTACAAATTTTTTTAGATTAGAATTTAAATATATTTATGCCATAAACATTGTATAGATAGTGGTGATAAGTCCGGCAAGCCCTATGGCAATGCCGCTCATTGCGCCCTCGACGTCGCCGATCTCCAGAGCCTTTGTGGTTCCGAGTGCGTGCGAGGAGGTTCCTATTGCAGTACCTGCGGCGATCGGGTTTTTAATCTTGAAAATTTTAATCATGAGAGGCGAGAACATAGCGCCCAGCATGCCGGTGAACATCAGGGCGATAACGGTGACGGCGGGGATGCCGCCGCCGCTTACAGAGATAGGAACTGCTATAGCGGTGGTAACGGACTTTGGTATAAGTGAAGCCGTAACGGAATCGCTCAGGCCGAACATACGGCACATTGCAAGCACGCACAAAATTGAAGCCAGAGACCCGACAGCAGAGCCGATTATCAGCGGCAGCCAGTTTTCTTTAAGCTCTTTCAGCTGTGAGTGTATCTTGACCGCCAGTGCGGCAGTTACCGGGGCGAGGAATGTTTCAACCATGTCCCCGCCGATTTTGTAGTTTTCGTACGGAATATCAAGCAGCAGAAGCATCATGATTATTATGGCGTCTGCGATAAGCACCGGATTTGCGATCGGCGTCCTCAGCTTTTTATTGGCCGAAACGCCTATGAGATATGCGAAAATAGTCAATGCCGCGCCGAACATTGCATTTGAAGTCAGACTGTAGAATGCGTCTGTCATGCCGTTTCCTCCTTTTGCCTTTTCTTACGAAATTTATTCTGAAGATTTATCACCAATGTGACTGTGTACGCGGTCACCGCAAATGTCACTATGAGTGACACAACGCAGATTATCAATATTTGAACGATATTATTTTTGATTAGTTCAAACTGAGTTAAAATGCTTACAGCCGACGGAACAAAGAAAAATGACATGTTATTCAGGAAAAAATCATTGACCTCGCTCAGCTTTTGAGGCTTTGCCCAGTTAAGCAAAAACAGTATAAACAAAATAACCATACTCATTACGCTGCCGGGAAAAGGCATGGGCAGCAGGCTTGCAATATACTGTCCGGCAAGGCAGATAAGCAGCATAAAGGCTATTTGACTTAATATTTTCATAGGGTAACATCTCCGTTTTTATCAGTGCGTTTTGTTTCGCAGAGCAAAGGTTATTATATACCCGGCGGATTGGTTTGTCAAGGCTTGTTTTCTCGGGCGATTAATGCTATACTTATCTTGGGTGATGCTAATGTGTACAGGTGTGAGTTTTGATGCAGGTACGGCGTGCTGTTTTTCGGGACACCGCTTTATAAAAAATTCCGACTTGGAATTGATAAAGAAAAATTTGATTGAGATAATAAAAAATTTATACGCCGAGGGCTTTCGCGTGTTTTTGTCGGGCGGAGCCATAGGCTTTGATACAATGGCCGCAGAGGCAGTGATAAGCCTCAGAAATCAGCTTGAAGATATAAGACTGGTCATGGCTCTGCCGTGCAGGAATCAGGACATAAAATGGACTGCCGGGCAGAAGCGTTTGTATAACAAAGTACTAAGCCTTGCGGATGAAGTAATCTACGTATCTGAAAGCTATACTGCGGGGTGTATGCACAAGCGCAACCGGTTTATGGTTGACAGCAGTTCGGCAGTCGTGACATATATTACGCATATGGGCGGCGGAACGGCATACACGCTGAATTATGCTTTAAATACCGGCGGACGCAGGATAATTAATGTTTTGACAATGCAGTAGTGGAGGTGAGAGGCTTGGAAAGGCGCCGTTATAATGAATTTTTAAAGAGGCTCAAGTCTCTTGCTGAGGAGGATTATAAAAGTTTCAGCGGGAAAATAACTCCCGGTTCGTGCGCACGTATAATGGGAGTGCGCGTGCCCGCTCTGCGAAGTATTGCAAAGGAGATAGCAAAAGACCGCCCGGAGGAGTTTATCGGATACGTATTGAGCTCGCTTGAGAAAGAGAAAATGACGCATGAGGAGATAGTGGTATTCGGACTGGTGATTGGTTATGCAAAGTTTGACTTTAATAAGTTCTGTGAGTTTGCAGCCGCGTTTTCCGAATATGTCTGCAACTGGGCTTGCTGTGATGTTCCGGTAAGTTCGTTTAAGCTGATAGCCAAATATACGGAGGAGTATAAGCCCGAGGCGGAGCGGCTGCTTAAAAGCCCAAACCCTTGGGTGCAGCGCGTAGGGGTGGTTACTTTGCTTGACTATTATCTTGAAAGTCCCGAGAATGCGGAGTACGCTTTAAATATGATAAACAATCTCTCAAGCGATGAATACTATGTAATGATGGCACAGGCTTGGCTGATTGCCACCGCTGCCGCCAAACAGCGCGATATTGCGGTAGATTTCTTGAAAAGAGGGACGAGCCTTTCAAGTGATGTGAAGAAGATGACAATAAGAAAGATACGCGATTCTTTCAGAATTTCGCCGGATGATAAGGAGCTTTTGAGCGGACTGCTGGGCTGATTAATTATAATATTTAAGGGACTGCAAGCGCAGCCCCTTTTTAGTATTGAAACATATTCAGATCAAACTCAGTATTGAAGTTTACTTTTTCGCCGTGCGGCCCCGCTGTCGGTCCGTAGCTTGCCTTTACTTTGTCAAATCCTGTTTTTTCTGTTTTAAAAACAGTGTAATACTCTGACGAGACTGCCGTCATGGTAACATATCCGCCGTCTCTGCGTACCGAAACAAGATGAACATCGTCAGCGTCCGACGGCTTGTTCTTGAATTGCACGAACATAACCGTATAGTTCTCGGTCTCACACCTTGATAAAATGCTGTATTCTTCAGCGTTTTCAAATCTGCTCATTGTCTCCGAGTACGGTATAAGCTCCGACGGCTTTAGCGAAGCGGTCAGAGAGTTGAGCGTTTCAAAATCGATATATGTACAGCACTCGAGGTTATTTTCGTCGGTGAGATATGGATACATGAGCCCGACTTCCGTACTGCTGCCGTTAATGCGGAGATACAGCGGCTCAATTTGATACAGCTTGTTTTTATAAGCCTCCTCCGAGAGCGAAACATTCATGCCGCTTGCATACATATTATCGGGGAGATAGGCTGCTGTTATTACATTGTCGCTGAGCGTATATGTGATGTAGTGCAATAGTTTGTCATAGCTGTAATTTGATGTGAACGAATTAAGCGTGACCGTTCTTGTGCCGTTGTCCCATGTGAAATTGCACAGGTATTTTGAATATCCGTACTGCTCGTTGGGGCTGGAGTTGTCCATGGTGCCGAGGTCTTCAATGACAACCGCAGTCCTGCCGCCTATATTATAGCCCGGTATCTCGCGGCCGTTAAAGATAACCTTTATATCTGTCTCATATATGTTCCCTATAATCTCTCCGACCTCGCCGCGCTCAACTATGACATTGCCGGCATTTGTGTTAAACCCGCTTTGCAGATAAAGAGTCCTTTCATTGTCATTATAAGTATGATTAAAGCCGTACATACCGGCGCTAAGCTCCTCCGCAATGACTGCGGTTCTGCCGCCGATGTTGTAGGACTGCATAGGCACACCGTTGACGACGGCAAGTATATCGGTGGAATATATCGCGCCGACGGCGTCACCGACAGCGGCGTAAGCCGAGGTCGGCGCGTGCGCAAGCAGTATCAATATAATAATGCCTAAAAGTTTTTTCATGACCGTGCACCTCTTACTGCAAACGGCATAGAATGCAGAGAAAGACTATAAATTATATTCTTCGAATATAACAAACGACAGAATGAAACTATCATCTGATTGATTAAATCGGTATATGCTGTTATATTTTCCAAGAGCCGACTTAATGTTCTCTATGCCAAACCCATGGTTGTTTTTATCTTTTTTATTCGTACTCAAAAAGCTGTTTTTGGATTTTACAGAGCTGTTGCTGATTTTGCAAACAAATGCATTATCGTCATATAAAACAGAGACTTCAATTTTTTTTGGTTTATCT
>DXIJ01000028.1 GCA_019112945.1 Candidatus Monoglobus merdigallinarum
AGAATATTCTCATATATAAAAATTTAATTATTTTCTGAAAATCAACAAAGCATGAGCGGAATAATCCGTATAACATGCACAGGCTCAACTGCTCCCGCAGAAACAGCCTCCGCAGCATATGCGCAGTATCCATCTTTCAGCGGCTCCGGAAGTACACCGAAAGCTTCAAGACCTTTGTCAAAGGACGCCGCGCTCTTAAAATATATACCATCAGCATCTGAGGGTAGCCCAACAACACTCATGGATACCTCAAGACCATGGTTTGAAGAATCCTCCCCTAAAAAACTGTCCGCTCCGCAGGATAATAATGTAAAGGATGTAAAAACAGCCAAAATAAGCAAAGCTGCCGACATTCTGAAAACTCCCGGCATTATATCCCCTCCCGGCACCAAATAATGGACAAATTCCAAAAAAATACATAATTTTCTGAATATCATACCGCAATATTATAGCCTTAGTTTTGATATAAGTCAAGGTAAAATTGTAAAATGTTAGATAATTTTAATTTAAGTTGCCACCTTTTCCGCGGCGGCGCACCTGCGTCAAAGCAAGCTCCGCCTGTTCGTTTTCGTGCCTGCACGAAAATCTCACCTGCTGCGCTGCTTTTCCTTTCAAACAAAAGTCCGCTGTCGCTGGGACTTTTGTTTGGTTAAACCTGTGCAAGCCTGCCGATGTTTGCAGTAACCAAAATTGCTATTTGGTTGGATAACTATCCCGCGGCTGCGCACCTCCGCGCTTGCTATCGCAAGCCTACCGATGTTTGCAGTAACACCCTTTGCATGGTGTTATATGCTACCCGATATTTTAGGGTAGATCCAAACTGCGGCAGGTGAGCCGTAAGGCGAACACGTTAGGTGCGGAGGCGAGGAAGTGTTTAAAATTAAACGGATTACGCAATCTTTAGTTTCTGCCTCTGCCGCAGCGGCGCATCTGCGTCAAAGCAAACTCCGCTTGTTCGTTTTCGTGCCTGCACGAAAAGCTCACCTGCTGCGCTGCTTTTCCTTTCAAACAAAAGTCCGCTGTCGTTGGGACTTTTGTTTGGTTAAACCTGTGCAAGCCTGCCGATGTTTGCACTTCACCTTAAAATTTAAGGTGAAATAAAAACTCCAGCCTAAAATAAACCCGTCACGCCCTAATGCCTAAGGCCTAATCACTACTCCCTATGTTGCTATGTCAGCTTTGTACCGTTCACATGCAGCTCAAAGACGGCTTTAAGACGCTCGGCGGCACGACGGCACATCAACATACGCGACAGGAATATCTCAAAGTAATCCGTTACTGAGCAAATATCAGCATCAATAACCAGATCCATTTTGATAATGCTCTCCTTGTTATCAATACCCGGCTCAACAGTCACGTCCGAGACCACGGCTGCGTAATTGACACGGTCATGAATATCAAAATTCTGCGGATCTCTTGTCCTGACGCGGCTTCTTCTGACATCTGTCTTGTCGCCTATAATAACTGCAGCGGCAAGCGAGTTGACAGGCTTTCCCGTTCCCTCGTCGTGATTGCCTATCGCCCCGACGATTTTTGCGATCTCATTAGGAGCCATACCCATACGGTTCAGCATATTAAAAGCCATCATTGCGCTTGACTGAGCATGGTCGTCACGGTTTATAACGTTCCCGATATCATGCATATAACCGGCGATCCTCGCCAGCTCCGCCGTTCTTTTATCATAGTTTAATGATACAAGTATCATATGCGCGATCTTTGCCACCCTCTGGGCATGGAGCAGCGAATGGTTCGTGTAACCCAGCGTTCCCAGATACTTGTCCCCCATTTCAAGATATGTTTTTATCTCACTGTTTTTTACAATGTCCTGAAACGTTATATTACTGTAGGTCTTATCCAAAGGTTCTGCCATAAGAAATCACCCTCATTAATTAAATATATCAACTGAGAAACAATGACGGTAAAAACCCGCCGCAGATATTATGATTCAGTTTTCCGCCGGCTATTCGGCAAGCGCAGCCTTTGCATACAAGCTGCACTCAACCCTTTTTTTCATCATCTCGCAGCTTAAACTGTGCGGCGAGTTCATGTCCCCGTTTATCAGACAGGCGTTTGCAATGCAGCCGCCGCTGCAGAAGAATTTTGCAAAGCAGCCGTCACACTTTTCCTTTGTGAACACGTTGCAGCTCTCGAACTTCTCTCTCAGTTCTGAATTTAACTCTCCGCTGTACAAACTGCCCATTTTATACTGTTCTGCGCCCACAAACTGGTGGCATGGGTAGATGTCGCCGTTTGGAGCAACAGCAACATATTCACACCCGCAGCCGCAGCCCGACAGGCGTTTTATTATACACGGCCCGCCCTCAAGATCGACCATAAAATGGAAGAAGTTAAAGCCTCTGCCGCTCTTTCGGCGCTCAACATATTCCTGTGCCAGCTTTTCGTATTCCTCAAAAATTTGAGGCAGATCCTCCTCCCTCAGCGAATAATCCGTCTCGGTATCGCAGACGACCGGCTCAATTGAGATTTGCTTAAAGCCAAGGTCGGCAAGATGGATAACATCCTTTGAAAAATCGAGATTATACCGCGTAAACGTGCCTCTGACATAGTAGTTATCCTGATTTCTGCTCTCGGCAGTCTTTTGAAATATTGGCACAATGCGTGAGTATGAGCCGCTGCCGTCCGCACGGACGCGCATACGGTCGTTGACCTCAGGCCTGCCGTCTATACTCAGGACAACGTTTGACATATTCTTATTTATATAATCAAGTTTTTCATCATCAAGCAGTATACCGTTTGTGGTGATTGTGAACCTGAAAACCTTGTCATGCTTTTTCTCCAGCTCCCGTGCGTAATCTACAACTTCCTTTACAACATCAAAATTCATAAGCGGTTCGCCGCCAAAGAAGTCAACCTCCAGGTTCCTGCGGCTGCCGGAGTGCTTGACCAGATAGTCCATTGCAAGCTTGCCGGTCTTTGCAGACATGAGTTCACGCCTCTCCGTGTGGTACTTGCCCTCATCGGCAAAACAGTATTTACATCTCAGATTACAGTCGTGGCTGACATGCAGACACATAGCCTTGACCGGCGCATCCTTTTTCAGCGCGGATACAGTTTTGAAATCATCGTCCGCCCAAAGCATTCCATTGTGATACAGGTCAAGGATATCCTCAAAGGCCTCTTCGATATCCTCCCTGCTGTAATCATGCTTCAGCTCTCCTATCAGCTTAAATCTGGTCTCATTCACCGGACGGCTGAGCCCCACAACGTTTAAATAGTTGATTATTTCATAGCAAAGCTCGTCCATAACATGCACACATCCGCTGTTTACATCGAGCGCGATATGCTTATCAAACATTTTGAAAGTATGTACCATATAATCCGCCTTTCTGTCCGCCCGATCTAAAACGAACGGCTTAATTTATTACAACGCAAATCGGACGCCCCGCAAAGGGAACGCCCGCAAAATTATTCCGCTATCCCGTATACTATTTGCTGCTCTCACACTTCTGATTTGCAACCGTACACGAAGTCTTGCAGGCCGACTGGCATGATGTCTGGCATTCACCGCAGCCGCCCTTGCATGCGCTCTCTTTTAATGTTGCACTGTTTAATGTCTTAATCCTTTTCATTTGTTTTCTCTCCTTTTATATAAGTTTTACATAGTTTTCTATCTGCGTCTGCGCCGCTTTCCGCTCCGCTTGTTTATGCCGATGATCCCGCCGAGCGCACCGAGTGCGCCGCCAACGGCAATGTTCGCGATAAGCTCCGGCGACAGCTCTGCATTTTGAAAAACAATACATCTCAAAATAAATATTATAATTGTATATACCGCACCTGTCAAACCGCCGAGTATCAGGCCGTTTCTTCCGGCACACGACGCCGAAACCAGACCGCTCAGAAACAGGCAGACGACCGAAACACCGATTATTATATAGTTGATCAGAGTCTCGGAAAAATCGTAAAAAACAGCTAAAACCGAAACGATAAACAGCACTGCGGCCGCAGCCAAAAGGCCGGAAATCAGGCCTTTTGCCACCGATATACCGATACCCGCAGAAGCGTCGGCGTTCTCAGCGGCAGGCCGCGCTCCGGTTTTTCTGTTAACAGCTCTCTCTGCCATAAAGTACACACCCTTTACATAAATTCTTATTGAATTATATGCAAAGAGCGGATACTAAATGCCAAGCTTTAAAATTAATCAGCAGATTCTTTTTCAGAATCGTCAGCATCACTCGGGCTCTGTGATGAACCCTCGGCAATAAGCCTTGCGATAGCGCTCTTTTCGAGTGTGACATAGGATTTTGTTGTTCCAATACCCGTCTCAAGAACAAAAAGATTGTCCTTGATCCTGCTTATCTTTCCGTGAATGCCGCCGATCGAAGCGACTTCATCCCCGATTTTAAGCGATGAAATCATGTCTTTGAGTGCTTTCTCTTTTTTCTTCTGAGGTCTTATCAAAATAAAATAGAAAACAACCAAGACCAGCGCCATCATTAAAAAAGGATATAACTGCTGGAAATCCATTCTCAAACCTCCTATAAAAGTATAATGGGATAATTATACCCTTTGTGCCGTAAGATTGCAAGACCTTTTTGTAAAAATTTTCAAAATTTTAATAAATCGTAAAACTCTATTTTGCGGCAATTTTCAGGATAGATACTATATCATCCTCGCGGAGCTCAACAAAATTGCCCTGCTTTCCGCCGCCTATCTCCACAGCCTGCTTCGCCATGAGGCTGAATTTCTCGGTTCCTATGCCTGCCTCGGCAAGTGTGAGCGGCAGCCCCAGCGACTTTAAAAACGCAGAATATGCCTCGACGCCCTTTTTCGCTACTTTCTTCTGGTCAAACGGGTCGTTCTCCACATTAAATACACGGGTCGCAAACTGCACAAACCGCGGCACATCATGATCCATAACATATTTCATCCATGCCGGGAACACTATAGCCAGCCCGGCCCCGTGAGCAATATCGTAGTGCGCGCTAAGCTCATGCTCGATATTATGCGAGCCCCAGTCGCCGACGCGGCCGGTGTTCAGCAGATTATTGTGCGCTATCGTGCCCGCCCATACGACCTGTGACCAGGCGTCGTAGTCCGCAGTGCCACAAACCATAGCTCTCGCATTGTTTACAACGGTTTTCATTGCGGCCTCTATCATTCTGTCAGTAAACTCCACACCCCTGGTGTTTGTAAAATACCTCTCCAAAAGATGTGCAAATATGTCCGAACAGCCGTTTGCTATCTGTTCCTTTGGCAGCGAATACATCAGCTCCGGATTTATTATTGCAAACATCGGATACATGCAGTCATGGCGCAGACCTCTTTTGATAAAGCCGTCCTCGTTGGTGATAACGCTGCAGTCGCTCGATTCGCTTCCCGCCGCCGGTATAGTGAGCACAACTCCCACCGGCAGCATTGCCTTGGGCACCGCCCTGCGCGCATGAAAATCCCAGGCGTCGCCGTCATACAGTGCATTGAGCGCAATAGCCTTTGCCGAATCTATTACGCTGCCGCCTCCGACCGCAAGCACCGCCTCGATCCCCTCCGCCTTGCACAGCTCCGCGCCTTTGCGCACAAGGCTCAGCCGCGGATTCGGCTGAACGCCTCCGAGTTCAACCACCTCTGCTCCGGCCTCCTTAAGCGAGCTTAAAACGCTGTCATACACGCCGTTTCTCTTAATACTGCCGCCTCCGTAGTGCAGCAGTATCCTGCGGCCGTACTTTGTAATTTCGCGGCCGACGTCATTTTCACAGCCCTTTCCGAAAATTATTTTGGTATAGTTGTTAAAAACAAAATTATCCATAAAAAGCCTCCTTAACGGAAAAATTATCCGCACGTTCATCACAGGTTAATACTATCAAAAAACGCCGCATTTTTCAAGTATGTTTGTAATATTTTATATGCGTTTTTTGTTGACATTTCATACTTTCTCTGCTATACTGATCATTAAGTTACTTAACAATTTAAAACGGCTGATATTCATATTAAAGGGAGAGGGTTATATGAATAACGAATTTGCTCTTGTTTCCGACCGCCTTGAAGCGGCGTTCAACGCTATAACGCAGCTTGTTTCGGTCATGAACGAGGAGTTTTCCGATCTTCCTGTTTCAAGCAAGGAATTTTTTATACTAAAGACAATATATAGCAGGGAGCGCAGGGGCGAACACATCACAGCGACGGAGCTCAGCCGCATATTCTGCGTCTCAAAGCCTGCCATAACCCAGTTTGCGGCAAGCCTCAAAAAAAACGGATATATTGTTAAAAAGAAAAGTTCTGACGACAGGCGGATAACACATATTGCTTTAACAAAAAAGGCATATGATTTAATAAATGATATCGATAAATATTTATATAAAAGGTTTGACTTCACGAAAGAATTCGGAACTGAAAAATTCAATCAGCTTTTGAATCTGATTGACGAATTTGTTGAAGCGATAAAATCAAAGCACAATAAATAGCATTTTGAAAGGCGCTGAACTATCACTATGGGAAGACACAAAAACATAAGTAAAGTATTCAAGCGTTTAAAGGATCCAAAAGGGCTGATAATTGCCGCAGGCAGGAGGATCAAAACTTTTTTTGCGCGCCTGCTGAAGCTTGCGGGAGAGCACAAGGTCTGGACGGCGGTAATATGCATTGCGGTTTTACTTGTGACGATAACAGCTGTCAATGCGATAAGAGCCGGAAGGTCACTTGAAAACTCAGGCCTTGAAATCAGAGCCGAAAGGCGCGACATTGAAGAAAAAATAAGCGGTGATACCGTGGTTGAACCAAACAACGAATACTCGATCACAGCCGCAGTCAGCGGCACTATTTTAAGCGACACTTTCGAGGAGGGCGACAAGGTCAGCAAAGACGATGTGCTCTATGTCATAGATTCAAGTGAGCTTGAAAACAACATACAGAGCGCGGACATTGCCATAGCAAAAGCAAAAAAAGCGTATGACGATGCTGTGTTGGAAAACAATAATACATACCGCGACACTGGCTCTGCCTCAAGCTCGCTCAGAAGCGCAGAGCTTGCAGTCGAAAAAGCGCAGCAGTCGTACAGCGACGCGCTCAAGGCGCAAAGCGATCTGAATATAAAATCAAACTATTCGGGCAGCGTTTCTGAGCTTCATGTATCGGTCGGCGACAATATAACCGCCGGCACGGCTATAGCCGATATTGTTGACAACACCTCTCTTGAAATCAAGATCCCGTTCAATGCAGCTGACGCAGACAACATTCACGCCGGAGACGCTGCCAAAGTCACTCTCACCAAGAACGGTTCTGTGATAGACGGCGTTGTAACAGCGGTCAGCGCGTACACCGAGAGCGGCGGCGGCTTCACGCTTTACAGAAAAGTCACAATAGAGGTCCGGAACCCGGGCGCTGTATCCTCCGGCGATACTGCTTCGGCAATGGTCGGAAACATAGCGTGCGGCGATACGGGCACGTTTGAAAACAAGACCGAGAGCACCATAACCTCCACGGTCAGCGGCGAGATACAATCACTTTACATTTCAGAGGGCAGCACTGTCTCAGACGGCCAGGCGATAGCCGCTGTTAAGTCAGATACCGTGGAGTCTCAGGTTGTTTCTGCCAAGCTGAGCCTTGATGATGCGAACGAGGCGCTTACAAGGGCAAGGATACAAAACGACAGCACCGCGTCAAGCACAAGCCTTAACAACAATAAGCTCAGTTCTGCCGTTGATAATGCTAAAATGTCATATGACGACGCTGTTCTCTCAAAAGAGAGGCTTCTAAAACAGCTTGAGGATTACACGATAAAAGCACCGATATCTGGCACAGTTGTTACCAAGAATAAAAAGGCGGGAGACGATGCTTTAGGCTC
Source organism: Candidatus Monoglobus merdigallinarum (assembly GCA_019112945.1). Lineage (GTDB taxonomy): Bacteria > Bacillota > Clostridia > Monoglobales > Monoglobaceae > Monoglobus > Monoglobus merdigallinarum. The sequence goes on from DXIJ01000028.1 coordinate 7,799, forward strand.
AGCCTCCTCTGCCTCCTCCTATGCTTCAAGCGGCGGGAGTGCGGCGGCCTCCGCCTCATCCGGCATGACATCATCCTCATCTCTGTCAGCGTCCTCCTCATCCTCCGCTATGGCTGTCATCTACGACATGAGCCGCCTTAAATGCACGCTCAATGTGGATGAGATCGATGTAAAGGACGTCAAGGTCGGACAAAAGGTAACTATTACCACCGATGTTACAGACAAGGAATATACCGGTGTTGTAGAGACGGTAAGCGTAAACGGCACAGCCGGTTCCAACGGTGTTACTACATATCCCGTAAAGGTCGATATAATCGACTTTGACGACGCCCTGCTGCCCGGAATGAACATCGAGGCAAGCATTGTTATCTCGAGCGTTCATGACGTATTGGCAATACCGACCAGCTCGCTCAACCGCGGCGACACAGTGTACGTAAAAGGCGAAAAGACCGATGAGAGCGACGCTGCTCCCGAGGGCTACAGAACGGTCAGTGTAGTCACCGGCGTAAGTGATGATGAGTATATCCAAATCATAAGCGGGCTCAATGAGGGCGATGAGCTATACAGCTCCGTTCAGGAAATGACACCTGCCGAAATGATGATGAATATGCAAAACAATGCAGCCGGAGCGCAAAGCGGTCCGGGCGGTCCGGGCGGCTCAGGCGGTATGGGAGGCGGTATGTAATGGCCACTGAGGTACCACTTATCGAATTTATTGATATTTATAAAATATATGTTGTGGGAGATACGGAAGTCCATGCCCTTGACGGCATATCTATGAAAATTTACAAAGGTGAATTTGTTGCGATAGTCGGCCAGTCGGGCAGCGGCAAGTCTACATGCATGAACATAATCGGCTGCCTCGATGTACCCACAAAAGGCAAATACTATTTAAGAGGCACTGATGTAAGCGCCATGAAAGACGACGAACAGGCGGAGATCAGGAACAAGGAGCTTGGTTTCATATTCCAGCAGTACAACCTAATACCTAAGATCAACGTACAGCAAAACGTGGAGCTTCCGCTTATGTATGCCGGACTTCCGGAAAAGGAGCAGGAAAAACGTGCTCTGGCTTCGCTTGAAAAAGTAGGGCTTTTATCCAAAGCCAAAAATATGCCGCAGCAGCTCTCGGGCGGACAACAGCAGCGTGTCTCTATAGCCCGTGCGCTTGCGGGAGACCCGTCTATAATCTTAGCCGACGAGCCGACCGGTGCGCTTGATTCTAAAACCGGCAAGGATGTACTCGCATTTTTGAAAAAGCTCCACAGCCTTGGCAATACGATTGTCCTTATCACGCACGACAACACAATAGCCGCACAGGCAGAGCGGGTGATAAGGATCCAGGACGGGCGCATAACTTACGACGGAGAACCGGATATTACCAAATTCGCCTCGGTTGCCCATGCGGGAGACTATGTGGAGGACACTGAATGACACTGAAAAAATCATTTATACTGGCAGTCAACAACCTGCTCTACGACAAAATGCGCTCCCTTCTGACAATGCTGGGTATTATAATCGGTGTTGCCGCAGTTATTATACTGATAAGCCTTATGGACGGTATGATGGGAATGGTAGATGAACAGTTCGCTGAGCTCGGCGTTGATTCTATCACGGTAACAATACAGAACCGCGGCGGCAGCCGTACTATAGACGAGGACGACATGTACGCCTTTGCCGAAGAAAACCCAAACTTTATCAAGGCAATCACACCCACTGTCACCGTTGCCGGCGCAGAGGTCAGGAACAAAGAATACGACCTGACGACCTCCGTCACCGGTGTTGACGAACATTATTACAGCATGAAGCAGCTTAATATGGGCAGCGGACAATTCTTTCAGTATGTAGACGTTGAAAAGAAAAGAAATTACTGCGTTATCGGCACCTACATAGAAAAAGAACTGTTCGGAACCGGAGCCGGTCTTGGACAAAATCTTAAGATAAACGGGCGGAGCTTCACTGTTATCGGAGTTCTGCAAGAAGAGGGCGACTCTACAAGCGGCAGTCAGGACGATGTTATATACATACCTTATACTGCCGCAGTCTCTATGTCGTCATCATCCTTTATAGGCACTTACACGGCACAAGCCGCGAACGCGGACGATGTAAACAGCGCGGTCACAAAGCTTGAACAGTTCCTGCTGACTAAGATAGGTGACAGTGACTACTACAACGTCTCCAGCGTCAAGCAGATCATGGACATGGCCAGCACAATCACAGACTCCATGCAGACGCTGCTTGTATGTATCGCCGGGATCTCCCTGCTGGTCGGCGGTATCGGCATTATGAACATAATGCTGGTCTCTGTCACAGAGCGCACCCGTGAGATAGGAATACGCAAATCTCTCGGCGCAAAGGGGCGCGATATAAAATCCCAATTTGTAATCGAAGCCGCTACGGTCAGCGGTGTCGGCGGCATAATCGGTATTATCGCGGGTTCGATACTGTCGGTAGTGTTCGGCAACATGCTGGGGCTTACGGCATACCCGTCGCTTACCGCTATCGGAATTGCTTTCGGTGTATCGGTAGCGATAGGTATCATGTTCGGATATCTGCCTGCAAAAAATGCCGCCAATCTAAACCCTATCGACGCTTTAAGACACGAATAACGGAGGTTTGAATATGAATAAGCTGCGCCTTTTTAAAAGGCTTAAAACAATTTTTATCATATCGGCGGTACTGATGCTTTTTCCGCTCCTCACAAACGCCGCAGGAACAGACGAAGCACAGCGGTCGCTGCTGAACACGCTCAATATTATGACCGGCGACCCGGACGGCTCATTCAGGCCGGACGATTATGTCACCCGTGCGGAATTTGCCAAGGTCGCTGTGGCAAGCTCTGATTACAGGAACAGCGTAGCCTCCGGCCTGTCTGTCTCGCCGTTTTACGATGTTCCGTACACGCACTGGGCGGCGCCGTATGTCCGCGTGGGTGTGACTGCCGGTTACGTATCCGGATACCCCGACGCTTCATTCAGGCCGGACGAGAACGTCAGCTTTGAAGAGGCTGTAGCTATTATGCTGAGAGTGCTCGGCTACTCGGACAGCGACTTCGGCGCGGCATGGCCGCAGGGGCAGATCGGCATGGCGCAAAGCCTCGGCATGACCGACGGCATGATAAACGCTCAGGCGGGATATGCACTTACCCGGAGCGATGTGGCAACGCTTGTGTACAATACGCTTAAAACTGATATCAAGGATACCGCAAACGCGCTTATATCCGTATTTGACGCACAATTTACCGAAGATGTGACCCTTATCTCAACATCGCGCGAGGACAGCAGCATAGCATCGGATGAAGTCTTTACAGACAGCGGAACGTTTAAGATAACCGATTCGTTTAACTACGACTATGTAGGCATGAAAGGGGATCTGGCTGTCAAAAACGGCAAAACCGTTATCGGCTTTGTTCCAAACTCTGACGAGAGTCCGGACGAGAGCTATGTTATCTATTCTGTCCTCAGCGATAATATTATCGTATACCGAAACGGCAGCATGACATCACTCGATATCCCAGACGGCACCACCGCCTACAACGGAACTCAGGCCACGACCTACGGCGCGCTAAAGCAGAGCTTTGAAATGGGTGATCTTCTCAGCGTAAAGAACAGCGCTTCCGGGGTCGATTACGTCGTATACAAAAAAGGCAGCATGAAAGGGCCGTATACCGTAACAAACTCCGGCACATGGGCTGACGCACTCGGCATTACCTCAGCGACCTCAATCATGCGCAACGGCTCGTCCTGCTCTCAAAGCGATATCATGGAATACGACATACTGTATTATATTCCGGAGCTCGACATGGCCTTTGCATATACTACCAAGGTCACAGGGGTCTACGAAAACGCAACGCCGAATAAAGATAACCCGACACAGATAGTGGTCTCGGGCGAGACCTACTCGGTTGAGGGCTCAAACGCATTCAGGTCGCTGTCGTCACAGGGCAGCATTGCGTTCGGCGACACTGTCACTCTGCTGCTCGGTAAAAACAACGATGTGGCAGACGTTATCTCAGCCTCGGCCGAAAACCCGGTCGCCTCTGAGGTAGTTGGTTATCTCTGCGAGACCGGAACAAAGACCTATACATCAAGCGACCTTAATGAATACTCAAATTATTATATTACAATTATTGCAGCAAACGGCCAATCATACACATATACCTGCAGCCAAAACTACGACAACTTTTTAAACTCAGTCGTGAGCGTTACTATAAATGACGGAACAGCACGTGTCAGCCGGATAAACAGCGGCGGCGCAAGCGGGATCTTTAACTGGACATCAAAGAGGCTCGGCAGCGATGAACTCTCTGACGACATTGAGATACTGGATATAGGAAACACAGATCCAAACGGCCCGTCACTGTATGCAAAGGTCTACCCGTCACGCATCGACGGCATAAGCATCAGCGCAGGCAATATACTTTACTGCCACAGGGACGCGGGCGGACGCATTGACTCATTAATACTAAACGACGTGACCGGAGATTCATATGTGTTCGGCGTTGTCGTATCCGCAAACACATCCAGTATGGGAACGATGGCAAGCGGCTCATACACATATATCGTGGACGGCACAACATATTCATACGCGAGCACCTCATCAATGTTCACGGTCTCAAACGGCCAGGGTGTACGCCTCTCCTCTGCTGCAAACCCGCGTATAATGACTTCGCTTACGCAGCTCAGAGGAAACATCAGCATAACCAGCATAACCTCTCTCACCTCGGGCGGCGCCAACTACGAGATCTCGCCAAACGTCCAGGTATACGAGCGGGATTATGCGGGCTCAGCCACCTACCGGCTAAAGCCCATCAGCGAAATCATCGGCTCTGACGACTACTCGCTGAGTGCATTTTACGACAAATCACCGTCTGCAGGCGGCAGGATAAGAATTATTATTGCAACAAAAAAATAAAGCTGTCGCTTTTAGCGCAGACCGCAGCAAAGCATTTAGGCTATGCTGCTGTGAACAAAACGCACCGCTTTTGGTATACACTGCCATCCGGTGCGTTTTGTCCGTTCTGCATCCAAAATCAAGCGGCCCTATGCGATTTCTTAATGCACAGCTTCTTGACCGGGAATGTTATTTTTAGTTCAAAGCCCAAGTATCCGCTCTGCGTTCTCGTGCAGGATAAGTTCACGTTCCTCATCACTGAGGCTTAGACGGTTTAAATATTCCAGCTCATCCTTTGCATTCCACATAGGGTAATCGGAGCCGAACAGCACATGGTCTGCACCGTATGAATTAATAAGCTTATTGATATGCTCGGGCGGTACCCTGTACATCGTGCTTGACGTATCAACATATATATCCCTGCCCCGGTAAGACCTGACGGCGTCGTCCCATTCAGACCAGCCGCCGAAATGCGCACCTATGACCGTCATTGACGGGAATTCGTCCATTACCCTTGCCATCCTCTCCGGCTTGCTCCACTGATAGCGGAAGTCTCCGGTATGTACCAAAAGCGGCAGCCTGCCGGCAATAGCCTCGTATATATAAAAGGCACGGCTGTCGTCAATATTGAACCTCTGAAAATCCGGGTGTATCTTCAGCCCCTTAAGACCCAGAGAAATACAGCGCTCCACCTCTGAATTGATATCCTCAAAGTCCGGATGCATAGTCATAAAGCCTATTATCCTGTCCGGGTATTTGCGGGTACATTCATAGATATAATTGTTTATCGACACGACCTGGTGCGCAGCTGTTGCCGGTGAGTGTATCACTATTTTGTCAACACCCGCCTCGTCAGAGACCTTTAAAAGCCTGTCGAGCGTCCCATTATTGCTGACGCTTATACCATAAAAATCCTCTATCCCATGAGAAGCTTTCTCCGCGATTTTATCGGGAAATACATGGGCATGTATGTCAATAATCATTCGGTGCGCCTCCTGCGTCGATCAAAAATATTCAATGATGATTATAACATTTTAAAAATAATATATCAAGCGTTTGGATAATATTTTTTATACAGCTTCGCCGCTGCTCAGAACCGGCCGCCCAAAAAGCGGAGAACATCTTAATTTAGTTATAACTTAAAAAAGTTATCAAAACCTCTTGTTTCATCTTAAAAATAGTGTTATAATTGTTCACTGATACGATATAATATAAAGTATATCAAAACTGTATTGGAGATTTTTATGGGAATTATAAGTCTGATTAACAACGAGATCAATTTAACGTTCGAGCGCGACCCTGCGGCCAGGTCAAAGGCGCAGGTCTTTTTCCTGTATCCGGGGGTCAAGGCGATAATATACCACAGGATAGCACACAAGCTGTATAAGCACGGCAGGTATTTTCTTGCAGACTGGGTATCAATGCACGCAAGGAAAAAAACCGGTATCGAAATCCATCCGGCGGCGCAGATAGGCAAGAATGTTTTCATCGACCACGGCATGGGCGTCGTTATCGGAGAGACAGCGGTCGTCGGTGATAACTGCACTATCTACCAGGGCGTGACCCTGGGCGGAACCGGAAAGGATAAGGGCAAGCGCCACCCGACTATCGGCAACAATGTAACGATAGGCAGCGGAGCCAAGATCTTAGGGCCGTTCACTGTGGGAGACAACTCAAAGGTCGCAGCAAACGCTGTCGTGCTCAACGAGATACCGCCGAACAGCACCTGCGTAGGCGTCCCCGCACACGTAGTTAAGCGTGAGGGCGTCAAGGTTGCGTCGGCAAAGGTTTACATTGCAGACCTCGACCAGATCCACTTTCCGGATCCTGTTTCAATGGATATGTGCAGCCTGAGAGATTCTATCGACAAGCTATGCAAGCGTGTCAGCGATATTGAATGCGGCAAATCAGACGAATAGACTGTATATTACAGAAAGGATTTTATACATATGAAGCTTTTTAACTCACTGACAAGACAAAAAGAAGAATTTGTTCCAATTACGCCGGGCGAAGTCAAAATGTATTCGTGCGGCCCCACCGTATACAACTATTTTCATATCGGAAACGCGCGGCCGTTTATTATCTTTGACACGCTGAGACGCTATCTCGAATACTCCGGCTACAGCGTAAAATTTGTGCAGAACTTCACCGATATCGACGATAAAATGATAAACAAGGCAAATGAGCTGGGAATAACCGTAAAAGAGCTGGCCGACCAATATATCGCCGAATATTTCACAGACGCCAAAGGGCTTGGAATACACGAGGCCACAGTTCATCCGCGGGCAACCGAAAACATAGACGCCATAATAAGTACCATACAAAAGCTGGTAGACAACGGCTATGCCTATAATGTAGACGGAGACGTGTATTACAGCACAAAAAAATTCAATGATTACGGCAAACTTTCGCACCAGCCGCTTGAGGATTTGGAGAGCGGCGCGCGCATTGATATAAACGAAAGCAAACACGACCCCATGGATTTTGCTCTCTGGAAAAAGCAAAAACCGGGTGAACCCGCCTGGGAAAGCCCGTGGGGGCTCGGCCGCCCGGGCTGGCATATCGAGTGCAGCGCAATGGCGAACAAGTATCTCGGCAGCACCATTGATATCCACAGCGGCGGACAGGATCTTATCTTCCCTCACCACGAAAACGAGATCGCGCAGAGCGAGGCTGCTAACTGCTGCAAATTCGCCAATTACTGGGTTCACAACGGCTATATCAATATCGATAACCGCAAGATGTCAAAATCACTCGGCAACTTCTTCACGGTGCGCGATGTCGCACAGGAATTTGACTATGAAGTAATCAGGTTCTTTATGCTGTCGGCACACTACAGAAGCCCCATCAACTTCAGCAAAGAACTGCTTGAAGCGTCCAAGGCTTCGCTTGAGAGGATATACACCTGCATGGGGACGCTGCGCTTTTTGAGCAGCACCACAGATACCGCAGAGCTCAAGGATACTGAGCATGACTTTATAAAGTCACTCGATGAATATAAACAAAAATATACCGATGCAATGGACGATGACTTAAACACAGCCGACGCAATCGCCGCCCTGTTTGAGATAGTATCCGCAGCCAACACAAAGCTTGGCGATAAGCCGTCAAAAGCAGCCGCAAACGCCGCATTTGAGATGCTGTCGGAGCTCGGCGGAGTACTGGGACTGCTCCAAAACCAAAAGAGTGATGAGATACCGGCAGACGTTCAGGAGCTTTTAGAGCTGCGCAGCCGGGCAAGAGCTGAAAAGAACTGGGCAGAATCCGACAGGCTACGTGATGAGCTCAAATCACGCGGTTATGCGGTCAAGGACACACCGCAGGGTCAGCAGCTTGTAAAGCTTTAGAGATATTGTATAATTAGGCACCGAAAAAGCTATAATAAGGATAAAAAAATGACGGATATCATACTTAAAAACTTAAAACCGTGCACTGTGCCTCCGGCTCAATACTCACCGCTGGCTCTTGCCTATGTAGGCGACTGTGTGTATGAGCTGTATGTAAGAAGCTATTTACTCAGCCGCAATAACCTGAGTGTAAACGCTTTGCACAAAACTGCCGTGAAATATGTGTGCAGCAGGGCACAGGCAGAGTTTTTCCGAAAAATCGAGGAGGAGCTCACCGCTGAAGAGCTTGCGGTTTTCAGGCGCGGACGGAATACCAAATCGACCGTGCCGAAAAACTCTGAGATGAGCGATTACAGAACCGCCACCGGTGTTGAGGCATTGATAGGATTCCTGTATCTGAGCGACCGTATGCAGCGCGTCTGCGATCTCATGAAACGGCTCTTTGACGAGGATAACGATTAGACGCTGTTTTCAATATGGAGCGCAGCCCCGTCATATGGCGTTTTAAGAAAAGGGATCCATTCCCCTGTTGAAACCCGCTTCCTGCGGCAATTTTAACAGCCGCAGCCTGATTCAGCAAGTTCATCAGGATTTGCTCCGATTTAAAGCTCTTTTTACATATCATAAATGTATGGAGCTGTTTTTATGAGAAGCATTAAAAATTATATCTATATAGTGCTGGGCGGCTCCCTTATGGGATTCAGCCTGGCTTTTTTTCTTGTTCCGTCTCAAATCTCGGCAGGCGGCGTAAGCGGAGCGGCCACCGTTCTGTATTACCTCTTCGGGCTCCCTGTCGGAGTAATGGTCTTTGTCCTTAACATTCCGATCTTTATACTTGCACTTGTCACATTTGACAAAAAATTTCTGATGACCTCATTGCTCGGCACCCTGTCGCTTTCAGTCTCAACACAGATTTTTGAGCTGCTGGCTCCCGAACTCTTTCTCGAAATCACAGATGATATGCTGCTGTGTGCAGTATTCGGCGGAGCGCTTTACGGAACAGGTCTGGGCTTTGCCATAACAGCCGGAGGAACGACCGGCGGCACTGATATTTTGTCACTGGTACTCAAAAAAAAGTTCCCTAATATGTCAGTCGGTCAGCTTATCATCGCGATTGACGGGCTTATAATAATCGTATCGGCTGTTTGCTTCAGGCGGATAGACACGCTGCTGTATTCAGTCGTCATGCTGTACGTCAGCTCCTACGTGCTGGACGCTGCACTTGCCGGCGTGGATTTTGCCAAGACCGTATATATAATATCCGAAAAGCTACCGCAGATAGCGGAAGCGGCAGCCGAGAAGCTGAAACGCGGCTCTACAGTCCTCATCGGATATTCGAACTACAGCGGCAAGGACAGGAACGTGCTGATGTGCGTTATGCGCAAATACCAGGTTCCCAAGCTGCGTAAGCTGGTTGAGGAGATCGATGCTGACGCATTCGTTATTGTCATGGACGCAAAGGAGGTCATTGGCCAGGGTTTTAAAACCGTAAAATAACAACGCAGGGCTTAGGAATTATTGATTAGTGCCGGGACAGTTTAATTCCTGCTCCAAAATTTATACGTTATCCGAAATCGTTGGGATAAGTGCAAACTTCGGCATAAAAACACAGCGGTGTGCAGGCGCGGGATTTGTATTACGATAAAATAAAAGTATGATACTTC
>DXIJ01000029.1 GCA_019112945.1 Candidatus Monoglobus merdigallinarum
TTACACTTGCATTGCAATAAATTTACTATAAAAATTGTCCCAAGAGTGAGAACTCAGATATGATACTGCAAACAGAAAACATATATTGAAAAATCCCACAATGAGACTATTTTAATTATATCACTAAATATTTAAAATGTAAACGCCGAAATTTTCAGATAGGTTTGAATTTTAATATTTGCCCATGTTTACGGGCATAAAATAAACCTGAAGCAAAAATTTGAAAAAATTTTAAAAAAATGCTTGCATTATGAATTTATTTCTGTTATAATGGGCAAGTTGAATTGATTTCAAACGAATTAATATTAAGGAGGTGTTTAATAATGGCAAAATGCGAGATTTGCGGAAAAGGTGTCAGCTTCGGCATCAAGGTCTCTCACTCACACCGCAGAGCGAACAAGGTTTGGAAGCCAAACGTTAGACGCGTCAGAGCTATTGTTGACGGTACACCTAAAAAGGTTTACGCTTGCACCAGATGTTTAAGATCTGGCAAGGTTGACAGAGCTGTTTAATTAGCTTAAAATTCGGGAAATATCTGCGCAGGTATTTAAGAGAATGAAAAGCCCTTAGGGTCTTTGGTATGACCGAGACGTTATACCGCTGCCCTAAGGGTTTTGTTTTTTATTTATCAAATCACCGGGCTGTCGCCTCTTGACATATCAAGGCGGCAGCCTACGCTTTCCAGCCTGCGCTTTAAGCACATTATACACTCGGCCGCCTCATCGCCCGTACATATCTTTCCGTCGTACAGCGAATACGCCTCTCTTACATCAAGCGGAGAAAGGTTTGGCATAACCACATTTGCACCGCAGCGTATTCCCCTCTCACGTCCGTCGGGAGCGATCGTGCCCAGCGCAGTCGTCGCGGGCAGCAAAACTTTCGGCAGTGCAAGCCTTGTTATTGCAAGCATGACCAGCGTCAGGTTAAGCGAGCCCCGGCGGAAATCTTTAAACTCGGTATCTCTGTGCGGCACAAACGGACCGATGCCGACCATATGCGGATCAAGCTCTTCGAGAAACACGATATCCTCCGCCAGATCATAAACGGTCTGATACGGCGATCCAACCATAAATCCCGCTCCGACCTGAAACCCGATATCCTTTAGGTCATAAAGGCACCTCTTCCTGTTTTTAAGGCTCATCTGCGGCGGATGGAGCTTGGCATAATGCTCTTCATTCGCCGTCTCGTGCCGGAGCAGATACCTGTCAGCCCCCGCGCTGTAAAAATCGCGGTATACAGACCTCGGCCGCTCTCCGACCGAGAGCGTGACCGCCGTATCCGGGAACCGTTCCTTTATACGGCTCACGGCCTCGCACAATTCCGCATCCGAAAACCCGGGGTCCTCTCCGCCCTGGAGCACAAATGTGCGGAAGCCCAGAGAATGTCCTGTTTCACAGCACTCTAATATCTGCTGCAAAGACAGTCTGTAGCGCACAGCGTTTTTATTTGAAGCACGAATACCGCAGTACCTGCAGTCGTTTTTGCAACAGCTTGTAAACTCGATCAGACCGCGGGCATAGACAGAGTCTCCGAACACCGCGCGTCTTTGACGTTCCGCCCTGTTCTGCAGCTCATCGCTCAAAGCATCACGGTTCTGCTCTATAATATCAACAACATCACGCTTTGTGAAAACCATATCTTCTGTTACCTCTGTTATTTATTAAATATCTCGGCCGCCCTGTCTAATATTCCATTAAGCTTTGCAAGTGCAATGCCGTAATTGGTAACGGGTACGCCAAGGCTCTGAGCCGTCTTTAATCTTGTTTTGATCTCTTTTTTATTTATCATGCACATTCCGCACTGAATAATCAAATCATATCCGGAAATATCCTTTGGCATATTGTAGCCGGTATAGTAGTCATACTGCGGCGCAGCGCCGCCTGTATAGCTGCTTATCAGCTTCGGGATTTTGACGCGGCCGATATCCTCGTGCGAGGTGTTATGAGTACAGCCCTCCAGCATAAGTATTTTCGAATCCGCATTAATTTTATCTATCGCCGCCGCGCCGCTCAGCAGCTGCTTAAAATCCCCCTTTTGCGCGGCAAGCAGCATAGAAAATGAGGTCAGCATAATATTGTCCGGGACGATTTTGCTGACAATCTTAAACGCCTGCGAATCCGTCACTACCAAATCTGTGTGCCTAAGCTCATCAAGCGCGTCTTTCAGTGTCACCTCGGTTGTCACATAAGCCTTCATGCCGTGGTCAAGACAGTCACGTATCAGCTGAACCTGCGGCAGTATCAGCCTGCCTTTCGGCGCCTCGCTGTCTATCGGGCAAACCAGAATAAGGCTGCTGCCCTTTGGCATAAGATGTCCTATCATGGTATCATCATCGCGCTCCTGCTTGTTCAGCTCCTCTATCATGCGTCTGCGCAGACATTCCAGGCTCTTTTCATTATAGTCAAAAATCAATACCGATTCCGGAAAATCCCCGCTGACTCGAGTCAGCGTCTTGGCGTCCGCAAGGTCGCATTTCGTGAACACGTTTATATAAGGTATGTTCTTGTCTATCTTAACAGGTCTCAGCGCACTGTCACAATTGATATCACGCACATATAATATTAAGTCAGTACGTTTAAGTATATCGAGCGTTTTGGCGGTTCTCCGGCTGCCCAGCGCAGTCTCGTCTCCGAGGCCTGCGGTATCTATCAGCGCGACCGGACCGTACGGGATAAGCTCCATCGCTTTAACAACAGGGTCGGTCGTAGTACCGCTTATCTCGGAAACAATAGCCGCCTCCTGACCCAAAAGTTTGTTAAACAGTGTCGACTTCCCAACATTGGTATCGCCGAATATGGCTATATGCTTTCGCATTGACAACGGTGTTTTTTCCATATAAAATCACATCCTTTGCTGCAGCATTTAATTTATCATAATTCTACTCTATACCATGCATTTTGTCAAGAATCAACACGGCTGAAAATAAAGGAAAGAGGTGAGAATATATTGAAACTTAATATCGGAACAATTTCCAGAACACTCATTCTGATTCTGGCTCTTATAAATCAGGTTCTGGCCATGAACGGAAAACAAATCATCAATATCGGAGATGAAGATATTTATCAGACGGTCAGCCTTATCTTTACCGCTGCTGCATCGATCGTGTCGTGGTGGAAAAACAACAGCTTCACCAAGTGTGCGGCAGAGGCTGATGAATATATGAAGAAACTTAAAGAGCTTGAAGCAGAAAAGTCAAAGGAAAAATAGCGGTATACAGCAGCGCCGGATACGCATAAAACAGCGTATCCGGCAGGCTTGCTACTCAGCCGCAAGCCTTATAACACTGAGCGACAGCGGCTTTAAATCAAGCAGGATATCCTCAGGCCTTATCCTCAGCTTAATCTGCTGCTGACAGATTTTCCCGGGCTCGTCAAAGGTATTCCTGTCAAACACACTGCTGCCGCTGATGTAAAACAGTTCCGCATTGTAACCGACGTCAAAGCCCTCAGCCCTAAGGCGGACACTGACGCTTCTCGGATACCGGTTTACCAGCTTGACTATTATCTCTCTGCGCTTTTCATCATACGACGCCGTGCAGTACAGCCTGAGCTTAGACAAAATTTTTGTTTTTAATGTATAATCTCCCATATTGCCTGCATAAAGTTTTTGAACATAATAATCGGGCGTCAGGCAGACATCTCGGTCATCAAACCAAATCAGGTTAGGCTGCCACTGGTTATAGCCGCGCCGCGCCAGCAGCGGAGCATATGACGCCATACATACAACGTCGGCGTTTCTTTCAAGACCGGTCAGAAACGCCGCCTCCGACAGCGCACAGAGCATATCGTTTTCATGCTCGCCTTTGCGCCTTGACGCATATTCTCCGGCAAACACCTTGATATCACGGCTGTACGCGTCATAAAAACCGTCGTTTTCAAAAAACCAGTCCGGGTCATCATAATAATGCTCGTCAACCGCGTATGTAAAGCTGCTGTTTTCCGAAAAACGCTTTCTTATCCAGTCCCACGCACAGACGTACTTATCGGATTTAACATCAGGTCCCGCTGAGCAGATAAGCTTGATATACGGATATTTTTCATGTATCACTTTCTCAAACGCCTCATATCTCTCATGCCATAGGTTGGGCTTGCCGCTGCGGTCAAAGCCCTCCCACTGCTCGTTGCCGATGCCGATTATTTCAAGATCAAACGGCTGCTCATGCCCCATCTCGCACCTCAGCCCGCCCCATACGGTATCAGGCGCCCCGTTCGCAAATTCTATCAGATGGAGCGCATCGCTCAGGTACTGCTCAAACTCATCTGAATATCCATCCCTGCCGCTGAGCGGCACAGCGTCTGCACAGTTGTACTGACAGCCCATACCGGCATTTAAGACCGGTACTGGCCTGCACTCCAGATATTCGCACAGCAGAAAATACTCGTAAAATCCAAGGCCTAAAGTCTGGTTATAGTTTGCAAAGCGCGGGTCTGACGCTGCCCAGCGGCTGCGGTTCTGCCTGCGCGTCTCCGGCGCGCCTACAGACTCTTTCCAGCGGTAGCGGCTCTTAAGATCATACCCCTCTACCGCACAGCCTCCCGGAAAGCGCAGAAACCCCGGTTTCAGAGCCTTTAACGCCTCGGCTATATCCCTCCTGAAAACGCCCATGACCGCATCCGACGGTATCATCGATACCATGTCTATATCCACTGTCTCGCAGCTGTGCAGTTCCTCAAAGTCCAGGCTGAACTCCGCACCCCTGACGTCGGCTGAGGCTTTGCCGTGCGCCGTGTATTTTTCCCAATCACCGCGCTTCTCCTCCGCCGCCTCAAATGTGCATTCCAGGCAAACGCGGCCGCCTAAAGTAACTTTCGCCTTAATGCTTCCGCGGTAACCGCCGCGTCTTACCCACAGGCTGAGATCATAACCCAAGCCTTTTTTAAGGCATATGCCGTCATACGCCTTGTTGACGAGGGCCGCTCCATGCTCACTGCCGCCTATTTTCGCATAATGTGTGTTAGTATCACAAAGAGGCTCATCTGTCGAATATCCGACCGTTCCGCGTCTTATTTTCCAGCCGTAGCCGGGAAAATGCCTATATTCATATTTATATTTATGCTCGTTATCAACCAGCGTTGTCATTGCCTCAAACGAGCGGTTCTCGATAAGCTCCGCAAACAATCCGCCGTCTGCCGCATAGTTTATATCCTCAAAAAACAGGCCGAACATACCGGGATTTATCTCCGCATCTTTGACCTTTGCTATACTTATCTGTGCTTCCCAATCCATACTGTCCTCCGTATCATAAAAAGTCTGATGCCATTATATCACATTGCTTCCTAAAAATAAATAGCGGACGCCAAAAAAAGGAGCCGAAAGCCGCGGCTCCTTTTCAGATAAGAATTGGGAAGAAATCTTATTATTTTCGGTTGCTTTCTACTGCACAGTCGCGGGAATACTCAGCGGCTCCAAAGCGCCGTCCGCACTCCAGATATACAGCTTAATGCTGCCGCCGCCCGGTACATAATCAAATTTTAGTATATCCTCTCCGCTGATTTCATAGCTGTTAAATCCCGACAGCAGCTCACTGCCGCTGTATTCGGCAACAATCAGCCGGGCAGACGGAACCTGCTCTGCGCCTCTGTATTTGAGTTCAATATTAAGAGCGCCGTCCTTAATCACCGCAGATTCTATCGAGTAATCATATTCATCTGCTTCCTCCGCAGCGCTTATGCGTATGCCCGCCAGGTTAATATCGCCGTCAAGCCCCGCAATGTACAGCGGAGAACCGACCTCAGTAAAATGATAGGTGTACGCAAAATCTCCCGAGGTCTCCGGAGTATACACTCCTGCGGGTTCTGCCGCACTCTCAGTATATACTCCCAGCCGCCTTGAGCCGCTCGAATAAAAATATATCGTAACCATGCACTCGCTCTCGGGTATGATATAGAAAGAACGCGCATCAAGCTGCTTTACCTGATAGCCTCTTGTCATTGCCTCGCCGCCTGCACTGAAGCTGTTGCTTTTATAGCTGTTTCCGTTTCCCTTGTAGCAGCCTACGTATCCGTCAAGCGAGATATCCCCGGCGGACATACTCTGCTGACCGAACCAATCCTTGGCATAGCTTACAGCGCCTATCGGCATTTTTGAAATATCGCCCGGAGGAGCGACAGTCGGCTGCGGCGTTGCGTCCGGGTCTGCTGTACCTGTAGGCTCGGGCGATACCACAGGCGGAACGACTGTTCCTCCCGCAACCGAAATGAGCTTCGATTCGTAGCTCTTTATTGCGTCAAGCAGCGCCTGATTTACGCTATGATCGGGGTCGTCTGTCTCATTGTTAAACGTCCACTTAAAATCGCCGCCTCCCACTCTTCCGGCATACTTCTTTATTTTTCAACAGCCGCCTCAGGGGTATCAACTTGGTACTCATACATGACATCGGGGTTTGTGTCAAAGTTGTTATAAACAGCACAGCCGGCCTCATCGCCCTTTTTGGCCTTGACCGTATCGGGCACTGCCTCACCGCGGCTCTGCGCTATGTATGCGTCAAACTCTCCCTCGACGGGCTCGCTGCCGTACGGATAAAATCTTTCATAGCCGTCAATAACGTCTCCGTATGATTTTATCATACCGCCCATCTGACCCGACAGCGTTCCCTTGTCCTTATACTCGCCGCTTGCCTCGTCATAACAGTCGCTGCCCTGGGAAGCGATTATCATCGGCCTCGGGCAGTTTCTGTAATAATTGTTTTCAGAGAATACAGACGTTTTCATTGCCGCGCCGATTCCGTACATAGCGACGCCGTCATAGTAGTTGTTGTAAACATGATTGCTGCCGACAACGCAGCGCGGATGTCTTGAATCCGTGTGATCAAACCAGTTATGATGATATGTTACATATATCTGCGCTCTTTCGTCATACATATTGCTGTTCTCCCAGGGACCTCCCGAAACGCAGGTCTTTCCAAGATCCCAGAAATGGTTGTAGTCTATCGTAACATAGCTTGAGCGCGACTTGATATCGACCGCTCCGTCACCTTTTATCTGATCGGCGTCGCGTCCCGGTGCACCGTAGAAGAAATCACAGTTGTGCACCCATACGTTTTTGTTGTCGGTATCCAGCACAATTGCCGAACCCGTAGTGCCCTCTCCGCCGTACATCATACCGAGGTTGCGTATCTCAAAGTTTTCAGCACGCTTTAGCGTCATTATCCAGCCGTAAATGACTGCATCATCGCCCACGCCCTCCAGCGTCACGTTGCCCGTGTTCTGGAACTGTGCGGTGTGTATCTCCATGCCCGCCGGCTCCGCGACCTTTCCCAGCAGACGTATAGCCAGCGTTGACTTTATCTTCTTCGCCTGGCGGTATGCTAAAATCTCTGTCAGCCCCACTCCAAGCGACGGGTCATTGTTCAGCATGACCGTATCCTTATTCCCGTTTGTAACATAGAGAACATCCGCATCGGCTTTCAGTGAGCCGTCGTCATTATAAGCTCCGCCCGAGGTGCCATGCGGGGAATTATCGGAGAACGCAAAGCCCTCGCGCACATAAGCCGCGCACTCAAGCGCTTCGGTTTCCGAGGCTGCTGCATCTATCTCTGCGCTGTCGCTGACAGGAACTACCCGAAGCACATATTTCCCGGACGGCAAGCCGAGCGCGTCAGCCCTGAAATAATCAGGGTATTCCCTGACAAGCTCATCGTCAATCTTTGAATACTCGCCGCCCTCCGGCTTTACATATACGTTATAGCCATCAGCGCCGTCAAAGCCCGTCCATTTGACATATGCCGATTCAAGCCAGCCCTCTGCCTCAATTATCTGCACGCTGTCCTCGGTCACGGCAAATGCAGTCCCGGGAGCAAAGCTGAGCAGCACACAGCATAAAAACAAACTAACATACTTCATTTTCATAGTCCTTTCTGCCCGCAAAGTAGTGTTTCGGGCTGCCGCAGGCCGTGCAGCCTCCGCGCATTGCAAAGCGGTCATAACTCACTGCATTCCGGCAGCTGATGTTTGAAAACCATCTGCACAATCCGCATCTTATATTCGAATTATACCAAGCATTTCTCATGCAGTAAAGAAGCAGTTGACAATTTTTTTGACGGTGGCAGACTGCAAAACAAGGGTCTCATCAACCGAGACCCTTGTTCATATTATGATTTTATTTAAATTTTATATCCCCTGCAAAGCGGTTTAAGCCATCGCCCCGCAGCATGGCTTTTACGCCGCAGCCGCTCAAATGCTTATCACGCTGTGCGGAGCCCCGAATCTCAGCCTGAAGCACAATGCTTAATCCGTGATTTTTTCAAAATAAGAAGCGTCATGCTTGCAGATAGGACAAACAAAGTCCTCCGGCAGCTCATCGCCGTCATAGATATATCCGCAAATCGTACATCTCCAGCCCTTGGTGTTTTGCTTCTCCGGCTTTGGTTTTATATTTTTATGATAATAATCATATGTAACACTGTCTCCCGAGCCGATATTTTCGGCATCTGTGACCTCTGCCAGAAAGACCGTATGAGTATCGCAGTCGATAGTATCTATAACGCGGAAAGATATGTATGCATTGGTGTTCTGAGTTATATAAAGCACGCCGTTTTTGCTTCTATGCACATCCCCAAAGCCCTCAAACTTATCAACATCTCTGCCGCTTCTGAATCCGAATCTTTCAAAAATATCAAACTTCGCCCCGGTCGTAAGAATGGAAATATTAAATATCCCGGAGCTTAAAATCATATCACGCGTATAGTTCTGCTTGTTTACCGAGATCAGGAACTTTGAGTTATCTCCCGATGTGACCTGCATAACGGAATTGATAATGCAGCCGCTGTCACAT
>DXIJ01000030.1 GCA_019112945.1 Candidatus Monoglobus merdigallinarum
AAGAAAATTGCACAAAATATCCCTGCGTTTTTTGTATGTATTGATAGTGGGAGGCTTGAATTTTTCCCATTTTTGCTGTTTTTTGATGAAAAACAGCCTTGCGCCGCTTTAAATCAAACTGTTAAGGACTGCTTTAAGCGCACGGACGCTCCCGTCGTTTTTATCGGATATCAATCTGCGCCGCCTCAGCCTGTCATAATCCATGAGCTCCGGTCTTCTGCGGGTTATACCCAGCCGCTCATCACCTGCGGTCAGCGAGCCGCTGTGAAACCTGTACAGATACAGAGGCTCGCCGCACTGCATATGAACAATATCAAACACCTCGTTCATTCTCATCCAGTAGTCGTAGTCCTCTATACCGAACCGCCGCACATCATAGCCGCCGAGAAGCGCCGCTGCGTTTGCCCTGTACAAAAACGCCGCGCCTATTGTGTTGTTGGCAACATCATTCAGCTGCATTACGCTCTGCGGCAATATCACATTGCCGCTGAGAGGCGGATGCTCGAACCACCCCTTTCCCCTGAGAATACCTCCGCTTTCATCTATAAGACGCATGTTGCCGTAGACCATGGCGGCAGCTTTGTTTGCTTCAAGCTCTTCTGCCGCAGTCCTTATAAAATCCGGCAGCATGATATTGTCATGGCTTATCCAGGTATAGTATTCGCCCCCGGCTGCCGCAAATCCGGTATTCAGCGCCGCCGGCAGGCCCTTGTTTTCGTTATGCCTTATATATTTTATTTGTGGATTTTTAAATTTCAGGATTATCTCCTCGGTCGCATCGACCGAGCCGTCGTTTACAATAATAAGCTCTATGCTGTCATACGTCTGCTGTAGCACCGAGGCGATAGCTTCATCCAGATATTTTTCACCGTTAAAGACCGGGAGCACGACCGAAACAAGACCTCTGCGCCCTGCGGGCGGCAGCTTCTCCAGCACGCGCCCGTACTTTTTCTCAAACAGTATTTTGTACCGCCTAAAGCTGTGCCGCCTCTTTTTCAATCTCTCTGACAAGCGCGCAAAAACCATCTCTTTCACATTCCTTATAATATATTTCAAGCTCATCCGCACCGCCGCGCCGCAGCCGTGCCATCTCGTCCTCCGCGAGCTTTATCCGCCGCATGGCATAGCTCTTATCCCAGTTATACGGGCTGTAGCCGTCTATGTACAGCCTGCGTGTCGTAAATATCCCCGCTCTGAGAGTGCGCCTTATATGCTCCCTTGTAAATCTGCTGTCGTCAACCATATGGCGAACCACAGCCTGCGGCTGAATGCCTATTCTGTAGCCGCAGCTCAGCGCCTTAAAGCATAGCGCAGTCTCCTCGCCGCCGGCATAATCGCTTCCGGTACGCCCATACCTTAGATCAAAACCGCCCATTGCGTCAAGTACAGAATGCCTGACCGAAAAATTTGCGCCGAACGGAAATTCATACTGCATGCTTACCTCCCGGTACTTTTCATACGGCACGGTAAATTCGCTCCACAATGCCTCGTAGCCGGGCAGCACGATCGGCGGCTTACTTCCGAGCAGGATAAGACCGCCTATCACCGCCGCCTTTTTATGCTCCTCAAACGTGCGCCTCACGCATTCCAGCAGTCCCGGTTCGGCCACAGCATCGTCATCGATAAACGTCAGATATTCGCCTCTTGCAGCTGCAGCCCCGGCATTTCTCGCACGCGACAGCCCGGTACGGCCCTCGTTTATTATTTTAACCCGACTTAGTTCGTTTAAAACACGATTGCAAAACGGTTTTCCGTTATTCACTACGATTACCTCATATTCAGCCCCGGTCTGCTCAAGCAGCGATCGCACCGCGGCCAGCAGCTTATCCTCCCTGTTGTATGTGCAGACTATTGCCGAGACTATCGGTTCGTATCCGTTTTCCCCGGCTCTGAGCCGCCTCCTGCGCACCGCTCCGGGGCGGCAGCTCCTCAGTTCGCACAGCGCCCGCCTGAGCAGGAGCATGATTCCGCTTCCGGCCATTCCGCTCTTTGATATTAAATTCTTCAACTGTCCACCTCAATTTCGCATGGGGCTGTTATCAGTCCGAAAACTCCGTCCGGAGCCGCCGATCTTATGACCCCCGCGCCCTCAATGTATTCATAGTAAGATATCGGTTCTTCCTCTCTGTTCTCAACACCGACGGCCGCCAGGTACTCTCCGCTCAAAAGCGGGTTTTTAAAGCTGAACACCACCGTACTGCGCCCCGGTTTCAGCGGACGCTCCGTTCTGAACACAAGCAGATCCAGTCCGAACTTATCCTTTATCGCCAGCGATACCCCGGCGTTCTCAGCGCCGTGCGGCACACACACCTCAGACGCTACCCTTATCTGCTCGCCCAAAGCAAAACTGCCGAAACCGCTGACGCTCAAAATCGAACCGATATGGCTGCCGTAACGATTGATGCAGCCGGAATTTAAGCTATTTCCGGTTCCTTTCATCACACTGCTGCGCATATATTCGGACGTGACCTTTAAAACGCTGCCGTCGGCCGCTACCCTGCCGCTGTCAAGCCACACAGCCCTGCTGCACAGCCGGCGCACCGCGTCAACATCATGGGAAACAAAGATTATAGTCCTGCCGCCGGTCTTAAGAGAATTAAAGTGCTCAAAGCATTTCGCCTGAAACGCGATGTCTCCGACTGCCAAAACCTCATCGATGAGTATTATATCCGCATCGCTGAAAACCGTGCACGCAAAGCCCAGCCGCATAAGCATTCCGGAAGAATATGTCTTGACGGGCATGCCGCAGAACTCCTTGGGGATCTCGGCGAAGCTCAGTATCTCCTGTTCCCTGACATACTTTTCGCCGTTTAAAAGGGCGTTTAAGCGTACGTTTTCTATCCCGGTATACTCCGGATTAAAACCTATACCGAGCTCAAGCAGCGCAGATATCTTCCCTCTCACCCTAAGGCTGCCGCTGTCGGGCGCAGAGATTCCCGCAAGCAGCCGCAGCAGCGTGGACTTGCCCGAGCCGTTTGCGCCGATTATGCCAACGCACTCTCCCTTTGCGACCGACAGATCAACCCCGCTCAGCGCACAGAAGCTGTCGCCGCGGCCGCGGCCTACAGCCGCCGCAAACCGCTTAAGCGGGCTTTTTGATTTTAAATAATACTTGTTTACATTTCTCAATTCAATTATATTCATATGTCATAAAATAATTCAAGGTTTATTGTTTGATTTCTAAACGCACTGCGGCGTTTAATATATTTTAACACCCAAGCGGCCGCAATACAAGCGTATTATATACGTTTTTAAAAATAAATGCGGAAAATTCGGAAAGATAAAAAATTTTCAAAAAACCCTTGACAAAGGTCAATAAATGTGATATTATACGTTTTGTCGGCACTGCTCAGGCATAAACAAACGCTGGTGTAGCTCAGTTGGTAGAGCAGCTGATTTGTAATCAGCAGGTCGCGGGTTCGAGTCCCATCACCAGCTCCAAGAGCTAAGCGCTCCGATTAACCACTACCGCTTTAGGGTAGTGGTTTTTTGTTGCCTCTATACAGAAAACTCGGCCGAGAGCAAGCCCATCACGCTCCCAATCCCTGCGCCCGGGCAAGCTGCAATTGTTCGTTTGCGTGCAAAGCACGAAAAGCTCACCCGCTGCGCTGCTTCTCCTTTCAAACAAAAGTCCGCTGCGCTGGGGCTTTTGTTTGGTTATGTTACGTTTGCCTACCGATGTTTGCATAACACTTTGCGCAAAGCGTTACCCAAACTGCGGCAGGTTTGGGCAACACCTTTAGTAAGCTGTTGAGTGCTATCCCAATGATTTCGGATAACGTATAAATTTAGGCATAAATTTACCCGTCACGCCCCTACTCCCTAATTCCTAATCTCTAATTTCTACGTTGAGGAACGACGGAGCGCGTGATTAAAAAATCGCAAAAAAGTGGTAACGACAGCGTGCGAAAAAACACCTCAAAGCCCCAGCGCAGCGGTGCGCAGGCACGGCAGAGGCAAAAATTAAAGATTGTATAATCCGTTTAGTTATAAATCCGTCCGCAACTGCGCACCTCTGCGCTCACTCCGTTCGCCTGCCGACGTTTGCACCAACCAAAAATGTT